>DAHVAF010000274.1 GCA_027314765.1 Clostridia bacterium
TGAGCTCGCGGCGAAGGTCATCCTGCGCATTGCGCAGATCCTCGAACCCGCGACGAAGGTCGTCAAGGCGCTGCAGGATGAGCCTGGTGGCGTCCACAGGCCCGTGCGGCCCGCCCGGATCGGCGGCTGCCGTGGCTTCGCCGGACGCCATTTGGCTCACCTCCAGGCAATTACCATATTACGGCAATTCGGTGGTGCGGTCCATACCGCTCCCGGCTCCCCGCGGCCCACGCATGGCTCTGGCGGCATCCCGGCACGCCGCCGCGTGCCCTACGCCCGCCCCACCGCCCGCCACGGCTGGCGGGCCTCGGCGCCCTGCAGGGCCGCGTTGACGAACGCGGTGAAGAGCGGATGCGGGTGGTTGGGCCGCGACCGCAGCTCGGGGTGGACCTGGGTGGCCACGAAGAAGGGGTGCGCCGCGATCTCCACGACCTCGACGAGGTCGGCCTCCCGCCACAGCCCGCTCGGCGCCAGGCCGGCGTCCGCCAGGGCCTCGCGGTAGGCGTTGTTCACCTCGAAGCGGTGCCGGTGCCGCTCCCCCACCTGCTCGCATCCGTACGCGCGCGCCGCGACCGACCCCGGCACGAGGTCGCACGGGTAGCTGCCGAGGCGCATCGTGCCGCCCTTGCGCTCGATTCGCTTCTGCTCCGGCATGAAGTCGATCACGGGGTCCGGCGTGTCAGGCCTGAACTCGGTGCTGTCGGCCTGCCGCAGCCCGAGCACGGAGCGCGCGAACTCGATGACGGCGCACTGCAGCCCCAGGCACAGCCCGAGAAACGGCACGCCCCGCTCGCGCGCGAAGCGGATGGCCGCGATCTTGCCGTCGATGCCGCGGCTGCCGAAGCCCCCCGGCACGAGGATGCCGTCCAGCCCGCCCAGCGTCTCCTGGGCGCCACCGTCCGTCACCTCGGCCGAGTCGATCCAGTGGATGTGCACGCGCGCCATGGCCGCCGCCCCCGCGTGGGCTAGGGCCTCGGCCACGCTCATATAGGCGTCGTGGAGCTGGACGTACTTGCCGACGATGCCGATGTCGACCGCCCGCTGCGGCTGCTCCATGCGCAGCACGATGTCGCGCCACTCGGCCAGGTCCGCCGGCCCCGCCAGGCCGCCGAGGCCCAGCCGGCTGACGATCAGCTCGCCGAGGCCCTGCTCCTCCAGCCGGAGCGGCACCTCGTAGATGGTGGCGACGTCGGGATTGCTGATCACGGCCTCGACAGGCACATCGCCGAACAGGGCGATCTTGGCCCGCGTGTCGTCGCTGAGCGGCGCCTCGGAGCGCGCGACGATGACATCCGGCTGGATCCCGATGCTCCGCAGCTCCTTGACGCTGTGCTGCGTGGGCTTGGTCTTGAGCTCGCCGGCCTCGCCCAGGTACGGCACCAGTGTGACGTGCACGTAGAGCGCGCCCTCGCGGCCGACGTCGGTCTTGATCTGGCGGATGGCCTCCAGAAAAGGCAGGCTCTCAATATCGCCGACCGTGCCGCCGATCTCGGCAATGACGACGTCCGCCTGGTGGTCGGCGGCGACCTGGCGGATGCGGGCCTTGATCTCGTTGGTGACGTGCGGGATCACCTGCACGGTGGCCCCCAGGAAGTCGCCGCGCCGCTCCTTCTCGATGACGGAGAGGTAGACCTGGCCCGTGGTGATGTTGCTGTCGCGCCGGAGGTCCGAGTCGATGAAGCGCTCGTAGTGACCGATGTCGAGGTCGGTCTCCGCGCCGTCCTCCGTCACGAAGACCTCGCCATGCTGAAGCGGGCTCATGGTGCCGGGATCCACGTTGAGGTAGGGATCGACCTTCTGGATGGCGACACGCAGGCCGCGGCTCTTCAGGAGCCGCCCGATGGAGGCGGCGGTGATGCCCTTGCCGAGCCCCGATACGACGCCGCCGGTCACGAAGATGTATTTCGGCAACGGGCTCCCCCCGCAAACAAAAAATTCTAGCCGCGTCGTGCTAGAATTGCGCGGCGCCGCGCCGCGTGGGGGCCACGGCCAGCGCCCAAGCAGGATTCTAGCGGAGGTCGGGGGGCGCGGCAAGGCCGCGCCCGTCACCGCGGGCCCGCTGATGGCGCCACGGCCTGCCGCGAATTCGACGATCCGAGGTGATCCGCCCTGCTGCGCTCCTGGCGGGTGACCGGCGCCGCCCTTCTGGCGGCGGCCTGCCTCCTCGGCCCGCCGGTGGCCGCCGCCGGGGCGTGGACATACTCCGACGTGCCGCCCGGCTCCTACGGCGCGGCGGCGATCGCCGACCTGACGCAGCGCGGCGTCATGCGCGGGGTGGGCGGCGGAATGTTCATGCCGTCCGAGGCCATGACGCGCGCGCAGACAGCGGCGCTCCTCGCCCAGGCCGAGGGCTGGCCCCAGGACGGCATCGGCCCGACCTTCAGCGACGTGGCGCCCGGGGACTGGTACTACGACGCGGTGGAGGCGGCCGCATCCCAGGAGGTCATGAGCGGCGTCGGCCACGGCGCGTTCGGCCCCAACGCCACGGAGACGCAGGCGCAGGCGGTCGTCTCGGTGGTGCGCGCGTTGGGGCTGGGCCACGTGGCGGCCGACTCGACGCCGGCGGGCGGGGATTGGGCCTCCGGCTCGTACGCCGTGGCTGGCGAGCTCGGCCTGATCCCGGAGCCCTCGGACCCCAGCGGCCCGCTGACGCGCGCGGCGGCCGCCATCCTGGTCGATGCCACGCTCCAGGTCACGCGGGCCCAGCTGCGGCAGCTGGGCGATGCCGACGCCGCCTACGTGCAGGTCGCGCCGACCGGGGGCGTCGACGCCGGAGCGACGATCCAGATGCGGGCGGCGGCCCACGACAGCGCGGGGTATTACCTGTCGGCCGACATCGGGTGGAGCGCCTCCGGCGGCACCATCACGGCGGGCGGCCTGCTGACGGCGGGGACGTCGGGGGACGTGACCGTCACGGCCAGCGTGCCCGGTGGCCCGTCGCGGTCCATCGCCCTTGCGGTCCACACACCGACCGCCCTTGTGCTCGAGCCGATGTCGACGGTCCTATCGGCGGGAAGTACCCAGAGCGTGACCGTGGACGTGAACGGCGCCCAGGGCAATCTGGATACGTTCGACAGCGGGCGGACCATCGAGCTCGCTGCCGGGACCTCCACGTGGACAGCCACGGACCAGCAGGGAACGGCCACGTTCGCCATTCAGCTGCCGCCGGGGACGACCACGCTGACGGCCACGGCCTCGGGCCTCACCCCGGCCTCGCAGACCGTGACCGCAACGCCCTCCACGTATTCCCTCGTCCTGTCCGTCCCGCAGGGGTCGATTCAGGCGGGAGGGAGCGAGCCCGTCGCCGCCAGCGTGGTCGACGGATCCGGCAACGCGGTGCCCGGGACGTTCGCCATCGCCATCAGCGCCGACGGCGGCGACACCGTGGCCGGGGCGCCGGCGACCGTGACGGGCGCCAGCGCCCCGGCCGGCACCCTTCAGGCGCCAAACCCCGGGAAGGTCACGATCACGGCGACCGTCGGTGGTGGTGCGGTCGCCGAAGGCAGTGTGACCGTTCACGTCGTGGCAGCGGGCACACTCACCGCCACGGGTCCGACGCAGGTGACCGCCGGCGACACGTCGTCCCTCACGTTCAGCGGCAATGTGCCCGACGGCGCAGCCATGACGGTGGTTCCCACAGACCCGGACGGCAACCACCCGCCCGCCCTGACCGCCACGTTCAGCGGCGGCAGCGCGTCGATTCAGCTGACGCCGACCCTGGCGGGCACCTGGACGCTCAGAGCCGTGGCGGCCGGCTTTTTGGGCACCGCAACCCTGAAGGTGGCGCCTGGCCCGGCCGCCCAGGTCGTGGT
>DAHVAF010000275.1 GCA_027314765.1 Clostridia bacterium
CCGGCCCGCCGGCTCCTCGGCGGGAGAAGTGGGACCGCGGCGGCGCAGGGCCGTGGCCGCCGGGCGGCGAACGGGAAGACGGCGGAGGGCGGGGTGCGCGTGCGTGTCGGCTTGGTCGCCAACCTGAACAAGCCCGAGGCCGCCGGGGTCGCGGCGGGGCTCACCGAGTGGCTCGGGCGGGCGGGTGTGGATGTCGTCGTCCCACCCGAGGCGGCCCGCGCCATCGGCTGGCACGGCGCGGTCGCCACCCTGCGCGAGATGGCGCCGGGCGTGGCCTTCGTCGTCGTCCTCGGCGGCGACGGGACGCTGCTCAGCGTGGCCCGCGGCGCGCTGCCCGCGGCCCCGCCCCTGCTCGGCGTCAACCTCGGCCACGTGGGCTTCCTCACGGAGATCGAGCTGCCCGAGCTCTACCAGGACATGCCCGTCTTCCTGTCCGGCCGGGGCGTGGTGGATGAGCGCGCCCTCCTGGAGGGCCGGGTGGTGGGTCCGGGCGCTGCCCAGAACGGCGCTGGCGGCCTCCTGGCGCTCAACGACGTCGTCCTCGCCAAGGGGCCGTTCGCCCGCCTGCTGCGCCTGCGCATCCGCGTGGGCGCGGCGCTGCTCGCCAGCTACCGCGGCGACGGCGTGATCCTGGCCACGGCCACCGGCTCCACGGCGTACTCGCTCTCGGCCGGCGGGCCGGTGCTCCACCCGGCGGTGCCCGGCATCATCGTCACCCCCATCTGCCCCCACACCTTCGACCAGCGGCCGACGGTGGTGGCCGGCAGCGAGACGGTGGAGGTCGAGGTGGAGGCCGAGCACAAGGACATCATGCTGACGATGGACGGCCAGGAGGGCTGGGCCTTCGCGCCGGGGGACCGCCTCCAGGTCCGCCTCGGCCCTGCCGTCGCGCGCTTGCTCCGCCGTCCCGGCTGGAGCTTTTACGACGTGCTGCGCAAGAAGATCGCCGAGGGCGACCGCGGCGACGCCAACTGAGTGGGCGCAGCGTGGAGGAGGGCCGCTCCATGAAGGCCAGGCGCCAGACCCGGATCCTGGACATCGTGCGCCAGGGCATCGTGGAGACGCAGGAGGAGCTGGCCCGCCGCCTGGAGGAGGAGGGCTTCCCCGTCACCCAGGCCACCGTCTCCCGTGACATCAAGGAGCTGCGGCTGGTCAAGGTGCCGATGGGGGACGGCCGTTACCGCTACGCCCCCTCC
The DNA here is from genome assembly GCA_027314765.1 of Clostridia bacterium. Taxonomy (GTDB): domain Bacteria; phylum Bacillota; class Sulfobacillia; order RBS10-35; family JAJYVM01; genus JAJYVM01. The sequence continues at coordinate 1,197 of DAHVAF010000275.1, forward strand.
GGCGAGCCCGCCGTCGGCGTGGCCCGCGAGCGGATGCTCCGGCTGCTGCGTGAGTACGTGATCGGGTTCGACTCCAGCGAGAACATCGTCGTGCTCTCCACGCTGCCGGGCATGGCCGACCCCGTGGCGGAGGCGATCGACAACCTCCAGCTCCCCGAGGTCATCGGCACCCTGGCCGGCGAGCGCGTCGTCTTCGCCGTGGTGAAGCCCAGGCGCGCCGTGGCGGGTTTTCTGACCCGCCTGCGCGACATCCTGGGGCAGGCGTAAAGATCATGCCGCTCCCGACGGGCGGCGCCCCCACCATCCTGCAGGCCCTGGCCGTGCGCGACCTGGCCCTGATCGACCGCCTCGAGGTGCCCTTCGGGCCCGGCCTCAACGTGCTCACAGGGGAGACAGGTGCCGGCAAGTCCCTGCTGCTTGACGCGCTGGCCCTGGCCCTCGGGGCGCGCGCCCACGCCGAGCTGGTCCGCGAGGGCGCCGAGTCCGCCGCCGTCGACGCCCTCTTCTCCGTGCCCGCCGAATCGCCAGCGGCCGAGGCCGCCGACGCCGACGCCGACGGCACCCTGCTCCTGCAGCGCGAGGTGAGTAAGGACGGGCGCAGCGTCAGCCGGCTGAACGGCCACCTCTGCACGGCCGGCCAGCTGCGCGCCGTGGGCGAGCGCCTGGTCGATGTCCACGGCCAGGGCGACCAGCAGCGGCTCCTGCTTCCCGCCAGCCAGGCTGAGCTGCTGGACCTCTACGCCGGCGAGGAGGCCGCGCACCTGCTGCGCGAGGTGGCGGACGGCCGCGCCCGCCTGCAGGCCATCGAGGCCGAGCTGGTGCGGCTGCACGGCGACCCCCGCGAGCGGGAGCGGCAGTACGACCTGCTGGCCTTCGCGCGGGAGGAGATCGACGCCGCCAACCCGCATGCGGGTGAGGACGAGGAGCTGGCGGCCCGGCGCAGCCTGCTGCAGCACGCCGAGCGCCTCCACACGGCGGCGGCCGACGCCTACGAGGAGCTGTACGCCTCCGAGCGCGCCGTGGCGGACCGGCTGGGAAGGATCGTGCGCGAGCTGGGGGAGCTGACGGGCGCCGATCCGCGCCTGCGGGCCATGACGGAGCCACTGGAGAGCGCGCTGGTCGAGGTCGAGGAGACGGCCCACGCCCTGCGCCGCTACCGCGACGAGCTCTCCTTCGAGCCGGGCGAGCTCGAGCGCGTCCAGGAGCGGTGGGAGCTGCTGCAGCGCCTGCGCCGCAAGTACGGCGACACGGTGGCCGAGGTGCTCGCCCACCGTGAGCGGGCGGCGGCCGAGCTGGCGGGGTGGGAGGAGGCCGAGGCGGCCATAGCCCGCCTGGAGGCGGCCCGGGCGGCAGCCGCGGACGACCTGCGCGCCGTGTGCGGAAGCCTGTCTGCGCTGCGGGCGGCCTGCGCCGCCCGCCTCGAGACGGCTGTGCAAGGCGAGCTGGCGGCCTTGGGCATGGCCGGGGCCCGCCTCGGCGTGCGGGTCATGGCGGAGGAGCCGGGCGGTCCGCGCGGCGCGGACCGCGTCGAGTTCATGTGGGCGGCGAACGTCGGCGAGCCGGAGCGGCCCCTGCAGCGGGCGGCCTCCGGCGGCGAGCTCTCACGGGCCATGCTCGCCCTCAAGGTCGTCCTGACGGCCGCCGACCCGGTGCCGGTGCTGGTCTTCGACGAGGTGGACGCGGGCATCGGCGGCCGGGCCGCGCAGGCCGTGGCCGACCGCCTGGCGACGCTGGCGGCCGACCACCAGGTCTTCTGCGTCACGCACCTGGCGACGATCGCCGCCATGGCCGACGTGCACCTGGCCGTGCGCAAGCGGGAGCGGGGCGGCCGCACGCTGGTGGAGATCGAGCGCCTCGACGACTCCGGTCGCCGCGACGAGATCGCCCGCATGCTCTCGGGCGGCGGCGAGGCCGCCAACCAGCACGCCGAGGAGCTGCTGCGCCGCCGGCGGGGCGCCTCGGCGGGGTAGCGGGCGCTCCCGCCGCCGAGAGACGGTCGCCTCACGCTCCGAGCCGCCGCCGCTTGACGCTGCCGCGGCCTCTCCTCCACATTGGCGCTGACCCGAAGCATGGGAGGTATGTCCAGATGCCCGCGACGGCTGCCGCCGCCCGCCTCGCCCG
>DAHVAF010000280.1 GCA_027314765.1 Clostridia bacterium
CCGGCCAGCGCGACCCGGCGCGCCGCCGCTGGCGGGCACCGCGCTGGCTGACCGTGCTGCTGGTCCTGGCCCTGGTCGTCGTCGCCGGCGGCTACGCGCTGAACCAGGCGCTGCAGGTGCCGACGGTCCAGGTGCCTGACGTGGTCGGCCGGACCCAATCGCAGGCCTCCGCGATGCTGGCGGCGGCCGGCCTGCAGCCGTACGTGTCGGCGACGGACCCGAACGCCAAGGTGGCGCCTGGCGACGTCATCTCCGCCGTGCCGACCCCCGGCAGCGCCGTCAAGCGCGGCCGCACGGTCGATCTGACCATCTCGACCGGTCCGGCGGTCATCGAGGGTGGCGTGCCGGACGTATCCGGCCTCGACGCCTCGGCGGCGGAGTCGATGCTGCGCAGCGTCGGCCTCGTGCCGACCCCATCGCCGCAATACAGCACCACGGTGACGCAGGGCCAGGTCATCGCCTCCGACCCGCCGGCCCACGCCCCCGCGCGCCAGGGTGACACGGTCACGATCCAGATCAGCGAGGGCCCGCCGCCTCAACCGGTCACCATGAAGAACCTCGTGGGCCAGCTGCTGAGCGACGCCGAGGCCTGGCTGAACTCGAAGGACCTGCAGACGGGCACGATCCAGCAGGCCAAGAGCGGCTACCCGGCCGGCTACGTGGTGGCGACGGACCCGGCCGCGAGCACGCAGGTCTCCCCGGGCCAGTCGGTCACCCTGACCGTCAGCTCGGGCTGCCAGGGCAGCGCGACCTTCCAGCTCACGGTTCCGGCGACGCTGACGCCGCCGGTGACAGTCCTGGTCGTCGTGACGGACCAGATGCCGAGCCCGCACCCGGTCTTCCAGCAGCAGGTCGCCCCGGGCAGCACGATCACCGTCAACGGCTGCTGGCTCGGCCAGGCGGCCCTCTACACCGCGTATGCGAACGGCAATGAGTTCGCCTCCGGCACCCTCGACTCGAGCGGGGCGCATTGAGCGACCAGGGCCTGCTCCCGGGCACCGTGGCCAAGGCGTGGAGCGACTGGTATGACGTGGAGACCCCGGCCGGCCGGCTGCGCTGCCAGCCCCGCGGCCGCCTGCGCCTGACCTGGCAGGCCAAGGAGCGGGGCGCCAAGCTGACGGAGGGCGAGCGCGGCCTGGCCGGCATCCTGGTCGGTGATGAAGTGCAGGTGCGCGTGCGGCCCGACGGCGAGGGCGCCATCGAGGCGATCCTGCCGCGGCGCAGCGCCCTGACGAGGCCGCTCGTGGCCAACGTGGACCGGGTGCTCGTGGTCGCCGCCTGGAGCGAGCCGCCCTGGAACGGCGAGCTGGTCGACCGCCTGCTGGTGCTGGCCGCCGCCCACGGCTGTGAGGGGTGGCTCATCCTCAACAAGACCGACCAGCCCGGCGACCCGGAGCCGCGCCTGCGCGTCTACGAGACCGCCGGCCATCGCGTCTGGCGGGTCAGCGCGGTCCGCGGCGACGGCATCGCCGAGCTCGGCGCCGCGCTGGGCGAGGGCGTCTCCGTCCTTGCCGGCGCCAGCGGCGTCGGCAAGTCCCGCGTCCTCGCCGCCCTGGTGCCGGAGCGGGCCGCCACCATCCGCACGGGCGAGGTCAGCCCGCGCCTGCTGCGCGGGCGCCACACGACGCGCCACGCCGAGCTGCTGCGCCTGCCCGCCGGCGGCTTTGTCGCCGACACCCCGGGCTTCAGCCGCGTCGACCTCACCCACCTGAGCGCCGCCGACCTTGGCGCCATGTTCCCCGAGATCGCGGAGGCCGCGCCGGGCTGCCGCTTCCGGCGGTGCCTGCACCGGGGCGAGCCCGGCTGCGCCGTGGAGGGCGCCGTGGACGCCGAGCGCCTGCGCCACTACCGCCTCTTCCTCACCGAGGTCGAGGCCTGGGAGGCCAAACGGTATTGACGGTGTTGAGGGAGATTCGCCCGTCGCTGCTGGCCGCTGACTTCGCCGACCTGGCGGGCGCCATCGCCGCGGCCGAGCGCGGGGGCGCCGACACCCTGCACTGCGACGTGATGGACGGCCACTTCGTCCCGAACATCACCTTTGGCGCCGTGGTGGTGGCCGCCGTGCACGCGCGGACCACGCTGCCGCTGGATGTGCACCTGATGGTGGACGAGCCGGAGCGCTGGCTGGAGGACTTCCACGCCGCCGGCGCCCGCGTGATCACGATCCACGCCGAGGGGACCCGCCACCCGCAGCGAGCCCTGGCGGAGATCCGGCGCCTGGGCTGCCGCTCCGGCCTCGCCCTGAACCCGGCGACCCCGCCCGACGCGCTGGACTACCTCTGGGGCGAGTTCGACGAGGTGCTGCTGATGACCGTCAACCCAGGCTTTGGCGGCCAGCGGCTCCTTCCGGCGGTGTTGGATAAGGTGGCCGCCGTATCGGCGGCCGCCAACACCCGCGGCTTCGCGGTCCCGGTCGTGGTGGACGGCGGCGTCGACGCGGCCACGATCCAAGCGGCCGCCGCGCACGGCGCCACCGCCTTCGTGGCCGGGTCGGCCGTGTTCGGCACCAAGGATCCCGCGGCAGCCATCCGACAGCTCAGGGCCGCCGTCAGCGCGTGATATCCACGACGCAGAAGCGGATGACGCAGTCCGCGTCCGGAGGCCATCGGCTCGGCCTGATCCGCGGTGTGGAGGTCGAGGTGCAGGCACGGTGGGATCTGCGGGGTCGAGCGAGAGGCTCGGTCCGACACCGTCCCGGGGCCACAGCGGGTTGAACTCGTCGCTGTCGTCCTCCCGGCGCACGTAGCCGGGCGCTGCCTCCCAGAAGGCGGCCTGCCGCTCCAGATCGTCCACGCGCAGCACGATGGAGCCCACTCGCAGCACCTGTGCCAAGCCCCCCTTCCCAGTGTCGCCGCATAGCGTGGTGGCCGGAAGGGAGCCTTTGCGCATGCTCATCATCCGGGTCATCCGTCTGCCGCGCCTTGTGGGGCGGCTTCTGCGGGGGGTCGGCTTCGGGCGGGGCAAGTAGCTTTCCGGGCAGCTTTCCGGGCAGCCATGGATGGCGGACCTGCGCGCCGCCGGGCACCCACGTTGGCGCGCAGCGCCACAGGCGTTGAGCGGCGACCCCGCAGCCCCGAAGGGGCGAGGAGGCGCCGTAGCATGAGTGGGTGGCGGCGAGGCCCGCATGATGCGGGCCGGTCGCGCACTAGTCCTCGCTGCCGTCCGGGCTGATGGGCTGCTCGGACGGCTCCGGATCCTCGATGTAGAATTCCTCGGAGGCGGGGTCGTACGAGAACAGCTCGGCGAAGCGGCCCCAGGCGATCGCGATCTGCAGCTGCTGCTCCGCCTCCTCCTCGCTGAACTGCTGCTCCAGCACGTCCAGGAAGAACTCCTTCGGCATCGTCTGGTTGCGCTTGCCCTCCAGGACGCGGCGGATGACCGAGAACGGCGGCTGCGGCGCGATCTGCTCGACGAAGATGCGCTTGCGCTCGGCGGTGTCGGCCTCGGCGTATGTCTTGCCGAGGTCGGTGAGGACGATGTCGCCCTCGCGCACCTCGCCGAGCCGCAGCAGCTCGATGGCCTCGGTGACCGGGAGCAGGTCGTCGACCTCCAGCATCAGCTCCGAGCCGAGGTGGTAGAGGTCGTCGCGGCCGCCGCGGTCGGAGAGCAGCTCGAGCAGGCCCGTCATCATGCCGATCGAGGCTTGCGGCAGCTGGCGGGGGCGGGCGCGCTGCGGGGCGGCGGTGGGGGCGCGGGTGGCGGCGGCGCGGCCGCCCTGGTCGCCCTCGGTCACGATCTTGTACACGCGGTCCACGAAGGCCAGGAAGTCGGCGCGCTTGCGGTTTCTGGGGTGGGCGAGCGGGACGCGCAGGTCGGCGATCACGCGGGCGGGGTGGGCGCCGAGCACGACGATGCGGTCGGCCATGAACACGGCCTCCTCGATGCCGTGGGTGACCATGAGGATGGCGCGGGTCGGCGTGCGCTTCTCCAGCCAGAGGTCGAGCAGCTCGCTGCGCAGGTTCTCGGCGGTGAGGAAGTCCAGGGCGGAGAACGGCTCGTCCATGCAGAGCAGCTCGGGCTCCACGGCCAGGGCGCGGGCGAAGCCGACGCGCTGGCGCATGCCGCCGGACAGCTCCTTGGGGTAGGCGTTCTCGGAGCCGTCGAGGCCGATGACGTCGATCAGGCGCTCGGCGCGGTCGTGGCGGGCCTGCAGGGCCATGCCGGCGGCCTTCAGCCCGAGCTCGACGTTCTCCAGAACCGTCAGCCACGGGTAGAGGGCGAAGGTCTGAAAGACCATGGCGGCGTGCGGATTGGGGCCGTGGATGGGCTGGCCGCGGTAGAGGACCTCGCCGGCCTCGGGCGGGAGCAGGCCGGTGATGACGCGCAGGAGCGTGGACTTGCCGGAGCCGGAGGGGCCGAGCAGGGCCACGAACTCGTCCTCGCGCAGGTCGAGGCTGACACGGTCGAGGATGGTGGTGGCGTCGAACTTCTTGACGATGTCGCGGGCGGCGACCAGCGCGAGCTCGGGCATGGCGGGCGCCCCCTATCCTATCCGTTGAGCGAGAAGCGGAACTCGGCCAGGTGGTAGAGCCGGCGCCAGAAGAGGCGGTTGATGGCGACGACAAGGATCGAGAGCAAGGCCGTGGCGGCGAGGAGCAGGGCGTAGTTGCCGCCCTCCGTCGCCTGGGCGATCAGGGAGCCGAGGCCGAGGACCGAGAGCGTGTGGCCGCGCACCGTGACGAACTCGGCGACGATGGTGGCGTTCCAGGCGCCGCCGGCGGCCGTGATCAGCCCGGTGACCAGGTACGGGAAGATGGCCGGAAGGATCAGCGTGCGCCAGCGGAGGGCGCGGCCCAGGCCGAAGAGGGTTGAGGCCTCCTTCAGGTCGTCGGGGATCGCCATCGCGCCGGCGATCACGTTGAAGAGCACATACCACTGCGTGCCGAGCAGCATGAGGATCACGGCGGCGATGTTCAGGTCGAGGCTGGCGCCCGTGGCGGCGCCGCCGACGAGGGCGACGACGATGCCGGGGAACAGGGCCGTGGCCGGGAACGAGGCCAGGATCTGGACCACCGGCTGCAGGGTGTTGGCGAGGGGCTTGTTCAGGCCGATCGCGACGCCGGCCGGGACCGTCCACAGGGTCGTGACCAGCAGGGCCAGGAAGACGCGCAGGGTCGTCTCGCCGGCGGCGGCGGGGAGCAGGGCCAGGGTCTGGCGGGGCAGATGCTCGATCAGGGTCACGCCGCGGGCCAGGGCGACGAGGACCAGGGCGGCCACGACGACCGTGGTGATGGAGCTCGCCAGGTTGGAGCGTCGGGCGGGGGGCGGGCCGGCAGTCTCGGTCGCGCGGCGGGTCAGGGACTGGTCGAGCCGCTCCAGGGCCGGGGTGAAGACGGTCGCCGTGAGCCACGCGACGATGCGGGAGCGGCGCAGCAGGATGAGGACGGCCGAGCGGGGGGCCTGCTCGCCCGTGACCAGCTCCATCTTGAACTTGTCCGACCAGGCGACGATGGGGCGCCAGACCAGCTGGTCGAGGAGGACGATCAGGGCGCCGAGGGTCAGCAGGCCGGCGACCGTGGCGCCGACGCTGCCCGCGTTGGCGGCCTGCTGCAGGTAGCTGCCGAGGCCGGGCAGGCGGAAGTCGCGGCTGCCCAGCGTGAACATCTCCGACTCCATCAGGAAGAACCAGCCGCCGGCCCACGACATCATGCTGTTCCAGACCAGGCCGACGGTGGCGTAGGGCAGCTCGAGCTGGCGCAGGCGCTGCCAGGGCGACAGGCGGTGCATGGCCGCGACCTCGCGCAGCTCGCGGGGGATCGTGATCAGGGCGCTGTAGAAGGCGAAGGTCATGTTCCAGGCCTGGGAGGTGAAGATCAGCAGGATGGCGGCCACCTCGACGCCGGTGCGGCCATGGGGGAACAGGGCGATCAGGGCCAGGACGAAGGAGGGCAGAAACGAGAGGATGGGGATCGACTGCAGGATGTCGAGGATCGGGAGCAGGATGCGCTCAGCGCGGCGGTTGTAAGCGGCGGCGTAGCCGTAGACGATCGAGAAGACCAGGGCCAGGACGTAGGCGGCCAGCATGCGCAGGAACGAGAGCCCCGCGTAGACGGGCAGGGCCCAGTAGGCGAGGTGGATCTGGGTGGTGGAGGTGAGGTGGCGCGAGCCGCCCGTCGCCGCCTGGACGAGCAGGTAGAGCAGCGCCAGCAGGCCGCCGCCGATGGCGAGGTCCGCGTACCAGGAGGTGCGCTCCGCGGCCAGGGCGCGCTGCAGGGGGAGCAGGGCGCCGAAGCGTAGGCGGAGGCGCGTCCCCGCGCGCGTGGTGCCGGTGTTGCCGAGCTCGCCGTCCTCGCCGTTCGTGGCCGCCCACCCCCAGTCCATCCCTGCCTTTCAGTGTGTGCCTGGGCCGGCCGGCGGCAGCTGGCGGGGAAGGGTGCTGCCCTTCCCCGGCAACGGCCGCGGCCGCGGGGGGCCCCTGCGGCGGAGCGCTGCGGCGGGAGGCGCTGCAGCGTGGGGCCCGTGCCGCGGGAGGTCACTGCCAGGCCATGAAAACGGCCCCTCCCACGCGGGAAGGGCCCAAGGGTTCCCCCGCGCCAGTGAAACCGGGGTTTTGCGCGGGCCAGAACGATTGTAGGAGCGCGCTCAAAGCGCCGTCAAGCCGCAGTCGGGGGAACGGGGGTGGGATGGGGTCGGGAACGGGGGTGGGATGGGGTCGGGAACGGGGGTGGG
>DAHVAF010000283.1 GCA_027314765.1 Clostridia bacterium
GTGAAGTCCCCCATGCCGTCCGTTGGCCGGCACCACCCTGAATGAAAAAGACCCCCGGCCGTCGAAGGTGCCGGGCGGCAGCGGGGGTAAGAGGTCGAAGTATCGCTGGTGCTGCGAGCCCGTAGTGGAGTCTGACCCCGGCGACCCAGAGCACCACCCATTGTCGCCACCTTCGGGTGAGCACGCAGGGAAGACTTCCCGAACGGGGGTCGCCGCGAACCGCCGCCGGGAGCGTGGATGGTGATGTCGGCAGCTCTGCAGGTGTTGTATGAGCGGTGCGGCGGGTTGGACGTGCACAAGCGCACCGTGGTGGTGGGCGCGCACGTGCCGGGGCATGAGGAGCTGCGCACCTTCAGCACGGACACGGGGTCCCTGCTGGATCTGGCAGACTGGCTGGTGGCGCTGGATGTGCGGGACGTGGCGATGGAAGCGACGGGCAGCTACTGGAAGCCCGTCTACAACATCCTCGATGCCGCCGGGATCCGCGTGACTCTGGCCAACCCGGCGCACATCAAGGCCGTGCCGGGACGCAAGACCGACGCCGCCGACGCGGAGTGGATCTGCGAGTTGCACCGGCACGGCCTGATCCGTGCCAGCCTGGTGCCGCCGCGGGCCGAGCGCGAATTGCGCGAGCTAATCGGCTACCGGCGTACCCTGACGGGCGAGCGGGCTGCGGAGGCCAATCGGCTGCAGAAGGTCCTGGAGGGCGCCAACATCAAGCTGGGCTCGGTGGCAACCGACATCCTCGGCAAGTCGGCGCGAGCCATGCTGGAAGCGATCGCAGCTGGCATCAGCGACCCGGAGGTCCTGGCGGACATGGCGCTGGGCAGGCTCAAGAACAAGCGCCAAGACCTGCTCGCGGCTCTGCGCGGTCGTATCAACCCGCACCATCGCCAGATGCTGCACATGCAGTTGAAGCACGTTGCCTTCCTGGACGAGCAGATCGCTGCCCTGGACCAGGAGGTCGCCACGCGCCTGGACCCTTTCGCAGCTGAGATCGGCCGGCTGGACGAGATCACCGGCGTGGGACCGATCGTGGCCCAGACCATCATCGGCTTCTGCGGGGCCGACATGAGCCGGTATCCCTCGGCCGATCACCTGACCTCCTGGTCGGGCATGGCCCCCGGCAGCAACCAGAGCGGGGGCAAAAGGCGCAACGCGCGCACCCGCAAGGGCAACCCCTCTTTACGCGCCGCTTTGATCGAGGCCGGCTTCGCCGCCGGCCGCGCCAAGGGCACCTACCTGTATGCGCTCTTCCGCCGCATCGCCAGCCGCCGGGGCGCCAAGAAGGCCGCCGTCGCCGTCGGTCGGCACATCCTGCGGATCGCCTACTACATGCTGCGCGACGGGACTCATTACAAGGATCTGGGCGCCAACTACTACGACGAGCGTCGCAGAGACACTGTCATCCGCCACGCCGTCAACCGGATCGAGCGCTTCGGCCTCAAGGTCACCATCGAGGTCGCCTGACCGGCCCGAACCCGGACCCGAACATCTCTTTTTCAGGGAAGCGACTCCACGCCGCGCCACCGGCCCGCCATGGGTCGGCAATCGTACCGTTCCCGACGGCATCCGGCGGCCAACGCCAGGTCACTTCCAAGCCTTCCTGAAGCTGAACCACGCACGCCATGCAGGTTCGCCTCGATCGATCGTCCGATTCCCGCCGGCCGTGACCGGCGCGGGAACCCTTGGAAGCTGTGGTGGTCCCGAAGAACCAGACTCACCGCGACTGGCGGCCGCCTGGCCGCGACCGGCGCCGACGCGCATCGTGAGTGCTGGCACAGCCCCGCGGCTGCGCCAGCGACTTCGATCTTCGGCGCGTCATACGACTGTGGAAGACGCCGACGCGGTTACCTCCCTGGCGAAAACCTCAGATAGACAGCGGGGCCGTTCCCTGCTTGGGCAGGGGACAGCCTTCCTGCCCGCGTACCTTGGCGCGAGGTGAGCCAGGTGACGGGGTTTCAGCGCGAAATGGCGGAAATCTGGGGCGCAGTGGGTGCGGACTCGGAGTGCGGGGTCCTCAAGTCAGTGCTGATGCACCGCCCGGGGCAAGAGCTTGCGCTTGTCGACGGGACGAACTACGCCCAGCACCTGTTTCTAGCCCCCGTCGATGCCCGGCGGCTGCGTCAGCAATGGGAGTCGCTCGTGGAAGTCTATGCGAACAATGGCGTGACGGTACACCTTGTTGAAGGCCAGCGCGAGGACCGGCCCAACGCCATGTTCGTCCGCGACCTCGTTTTCACCGCCACCGAGGGCGCGGTGCTGGCGCGGCCCGGCCACCCGGTGCGCCGTGGCGAGGAGCGGGCGGTGGCCGCCTCCCTGGCTGCCCTCGGCGTGCCGATCGCGCGAACGGTATGCGGCGACGGCACGTTCGACGGCGCCTGCGCCATGATGGTTCGCCCTGACCTTGTGTTGGTCGCGACCAGCACGCGCACCAACCCTGACGGGGCCCAGCAGGTGGCCGACGCACTCACGGCCATGGGGGTCGACAAGGTCGTTCGGCTCGATGTGCCCTACGACCAAATTCACCTCGATGGCTGCATGAACGTTGTCGACCGCAACACCGTCGTGTTTAGCCCGTGGCAGATGCCGTCGCTCGCCGTGCGCGCACTGGAGTCGCACGGCGTGCGGATGGTCCCGGCGACGGTGCTCGACGAGGTTCCCGGAATGGGCCTGAATTTCGTGGCGCTGCGGCCGGGCAAGGTCGTGATGCCGGCCGGGCATCCCGAAAGCCGAAAGCTCCTCGACCGCATCGGCGTCGAGGCCATCGAGGTCGAGGTCGACGAAATTGCCCGCGCGGGCGGCGAGATGCACTGCCTGACTGGCATCGTCCGGCGCGAGCCCCTTGGCCTCGACTGATTGACGGGATCGCTCTGGGGACCGGCGATTCGGAGAGCACACTCAAGGGGGCACCCGCCAGCGCGTCATGCACGTGGCGGCGAGAGTCCCCGCACGCCTCGCTGAGTCGGGCAGCCGCAGCCGGTTGGCCGCGGTGAGTGTGCCGATGATCTCGGACCGCAACTCCAAGTCAAGAAGGCTGGCAAACGCCTCTCGCTTGCCGCCGTTGAAGAGCGTCCACGCCGTGCAGAGCGAGATGCGCTCGCCGTGCGACGACGCCCTGCCACGATCCGTCAAGCCGAGGAAGTCGATGAGTCGCCGCTTGAAGGCGACGAACCGTGGTCACCCCTTGCTCTGCAGAGCACGCTGCTGAGCACGTACACGGTCGCGGCCCACTCTGGCTCGGTCCGGACCCGCGCCGGTGCTTCCAGTTGACGAAGGGCCCTGCCTCTCTTCGGCGATGCCTTCGTCCTCGGCGACAAAGCCGTCACACGCCCGTCGTCACGGGCGGCCGACGACCATCCAGCAAAACACCCCCAGGGTCTCCCTGGAGGTGTCTGCTCTGTTCCTTGTGGCTCTTGGCTTTGCGGTGGTGGGCGATAGAGGACTTGAACCTCTGACCTCCTGAACGTCAATCAGGCGCTCTAGCCAACTGAGCTAATCGCCCGGCTCGTGTGTCGGCATCGTACCACGGGCCTGACCCCGCTCGCAATGCGCCGTCGCTCACCTTCGCGGCCCCCGGCCCGCCGGGCGCCGCTCAGCAACCCGGCCCGAAATGCGATGATATGTCCGTGAAGCCATCGCGCATCGCGCTCATCACGCTCGCGACCCTCGGCCTCCTCGTCGCCGGCTGCGGCCGCCCCTCGGCGACGCCCCGCGCGCGCCCCACCCCGACGCCCACGGCGACGCCCCTCCCGTCGATCGGCCCCGCCGGCGCCGCGGCCACCGGCACCGCCACGGCCTCCTCCGCCTCCGCCGCCGCCTCGCCGACGCCGACCAACGTCGTCACCTACCGCGGCGACTACGCGCGCACCGGCTGGTACCAGAACGACCCCGGCCTCACGGTAAGCGTCCTCCCGACCATCGGTGCGCTCTGGCAGTCCTCGGCCCTCAACGGCAACATCTACGCGCAGCCGCTCGTCGACGCGGCGCGCCAGCTGGTCCTCGTCGTCACCACGGCGGACGACGCCTACGCGCTGAGCGCCACCACCGGCCAGCGCGTCTGGGGCCCCGTCAACGTCGGCACGCCGGTGCCGCGCAGCATGCTGGCCTGCGGCAACGTCAACCCCGTCGGCATGCTCAGCACGCCCGTCCTCGACCCGTCCACCGACACGCTCTACGCGGTCGCCCTGACGCGCCAGGGCACATCCGGCATGCGCTACGAGCTCGTCGCGTTCAACGCCGCCACCGGCACGGTCCGCCCCGGCTACCCTGTCGCGATCGCCGACCCCGCCGGCTTCAACATCGGCTACCAGCAGCAGCGCGCCGCGCTGACGCTCCTCAATGGCACGATCTACGTCGCCTTCGGCGGCTACTACGGCGACTGCGGGCCGTACCACGGCTGGGTGATCGCCGTTCCGCTCGCCCACCCGACCGCGCAGCAGTCCGTCATGGTGCCGACCGCCCGCGAGGGCGCCATCTGGGCCGCGGCCGGCATGGCGACCGGCCCCGGCGGCAACCTCTACGCGGCCACCGGCAACGGCAGCTCCAGCGGCACGCTCGATTACGGCGACTCGGTGCTGCGCCTCCGCACGCGGCCGGCGCTCACCTTCACCCGCCACGCGCAGGACTTCTTCACGCCCAGCAACTTCGCCGCGCTCAACGACAACGACGCCGACCTCGGGTCCGATGCGCCCGTGGTCCTCCCGCCCCAGAGCGGCACCACGACGCCCAACCTCATCTTCGCCACCGGCAAGCCCGGCGTCGGCTACCTCATCAACCGCGACAACCTCGGCGGCCTGAGCGGCGGCAACGGCGTGACCGGCGAGGGCGTGTTCAGCGCCTGCCTCTTCGGCCCATGCCCGCAGCAGCACGAGGGCTCCTTCGCCACCGCCGCCTACTGGCCGGGCGGCGCGGCCGGCAACTTCATCTTCGCCGCGGGCGACGGCTACCAGCCCGCGCCATGCCAGGGCAGGGGCGGCGTGATCGCATTGCGCCTCGGCACCCAGCCCAGCGGCGCCAGCGACTTCACGGTCGCCTGGTGCAGCGAGGACATGCTCGACCCCGGCTCGCCGGCGGTGACCGGCCCGGCCGGCGGCCACGCCGTGGTCTGGGTCGTGGACACGCGCAGCGGCGTGCTGATCGGCCTCGACGCCCGCACGGGCGAGGCCATCTGGTCGGCGCCGACCGGCCCCACCGAGCGCTTCGTCGCGCCCGCGATCAGCGGCAGCCACATCTACGTGGGCGGCATGGACCGCGTCACCTGCTTCGGGCCTGTGACCTGACCCCTGAACCCCGGGCCGCCGCCGCCAGTCAGCGCCGCAGCCGCGCCACCAGCACGGGCGGGATCTCCGTGTGCGCGCGCCACAGCGTGGCCGTGGCCTCCACCTCCGCGAACACCGGCTCCTCCAGCCCGTCCAGGGCCAGCCCGGCCGCGAAGAACGGCGCCAGCAGCGCACCGAGCGGCCGGTCGAAGTAGTACTGAAGCTCGGGCTGGCCGGCGATCGCGACGCCGCGCGCCGGCGCGAGGCTCTGGTAGCGCGTGACCTTGACCCCGTGGCAGATGCGCGTGCGGCCGTCGGCCAGCTCCTCCTCCATCACGAGCCGCGTGCCGGTGGTGTGAAAGCACGGATGGCTGACGGCGAACACGAAGCGTCCGCCGGGCCGCAGCAGGGCCGAAAGCGCGCGGGCAAGCGGCTCAACGGTCGGGATGTCCATCAAAACCATGTTTGCGACGGCGGCGTCGACGACGCCGCCGTTTCCCAACGCACGCAGCTGCGCCTCGTCGGTGGCGTCGGCCACGCGGTACTCGATCCGGCCTTCGCCATCGCCGCGGGTACGCGCCGCCTCGATCATCTTCGGGCTGACGTCGCAGGCGAGCACCCGGGCGCCGAGCTCGGCGAGACGGCGCGCCACGAGGCCATTGCCGCAGCCCACGTCCAGCACCCGCTCGCCCGGGACGATGGCCAGCAGGCGCTCGCTGGCCGGCCGCACCAGCTGCAGGTGGAAGTCGTTGCCCTCGCCCATGCGGCTGTCCCAGAACGCCGCGTTGCGATCCCAGACGCGACCCGCCGCGGCCGCCAGGTCCTCCCCCACGCCGTCCCCTCCCCGCCCCCCCACCATAACGCGACGGACGGACCGGGGCGCCGTGGCCGATCGGCCGTGCTCCGCCGCGCGCCGGGGCCGGATGATGGACGGGGGTGGCCAAGCCCGCATGCGAGCGCTCACCTGGGACATCTTCACGGAGTTGGCGCGGTCCGAGGGGGGCCTGTTCGCCTCGATCTACGTGCCCATGGGGGCACCCGGCGATGCCCGCCCGGGCCACGTCCGGCTGCATCGGGCGTGGGTCGAGGCCGCCGGGGAGCTGCAGGCGGCGGGCCTGCCGCCGGCGGAGGCGGACGCCTGGGCCGCGGCCGGCCGCGAGGCCGTGGCCGACGACCCGGACCTCCAGCGCGGCGGCACGGCAGCGGTGTTCCTGGGCGGGGGGCGGGCCGAGCCCGTCCATGTGGCGGACGGGGTGCGCGCGCTGGTGCGCGTGGAGGCGCGGCCCTACGTGGTACCGCTGGTGGCGTCCCTGCAGGGGGACGGCGTCTTCTTCGTCCTGGCGCTGAGCCGGCACGGGATGCGGCTGCTGCGCTGCACGCGCGCGGGCGCGGTGCCGGTGGACAGCGCGGACCTGGCCCAGACGATGACCGAGGTCCTGGGGCCAGAGTACCGCCCGCACGACCTGGAGGCCCACCGGTACGGCGGCGCGGGCGGGACGGCCGTGTACCACGGCCAGGGCGGCGAGCCGGAGACCATCAAGGACCGGACCCTCCGGTACTTCCAGGCGATGGCGCCGCGGGTGCGCGAGGCGCTGGGGCACGAGCGGTCGGCGCCGATGATCCTGGCCGGGGTCGAGGAGCTCTTCCCCATCTACCGCCAGGCCAGCGGCGACATCGCCATCCGGCCGGGCGGGCTCGCCGGCAACGCCGAGGAGACGCCCGACCTGGAGCTGGTCCGGCGGGCACTGCCGCTCGTGGCCCCCGTCTTCGAGCAGGTGGCCGGCGCCGACGCCGAGCGCTTCGACGCGCTGGCGGGAACCGGCCTGGCCACCGCCGAGCTGGCGGAGGTCGCCGTCAAGGCGCGCGACGGCTTGGTGGACACCCTGTTCCTCATCCGGGAGGCGCCGGTCTGGGGCCGCTACGACCCCGAGACGGACCGCTACGAGCTGCATGACGCCAGGCGGCCGGGCGACGAAGACGTGGTCAACGCGGCCGTCGTGCACGCCCACCTGAGCGGGGCGCGGATCTTCGCGCGCCCGGTGTACGGCGTCTCGCCCGAGGCGGTCGCGGCCGCCATTCTGCGCGCCTGAGGTCATGGAGCGCGCGGTCTCTCCGCGCGCGAGCGGCTTCGTCGTACACTTGGCGGGGAGGTGGCACCCCGCTTGGCGACCGTGGTACTGGAGCGCGAGTTGAAGCTGCACGCCGACGCCTCGTTCGCCATGCCCGACCTCACGGCCGTGCCCGGCGTCACGGCGGCCGTCGGCCCTCCGCAGCAGCTGGTCGCCATCTACTACGACACGCCCGGCCTGCGCCTGGCGCAGTGGGGGGTCACGCTGCGGCGCCGCGACGACGTCTGGACCCTCAAGGTGCCCGTCGGCGACGGCCACCGCGTGCTCAGCCGGCATGAGGTGACCTTCCCGGGCGCCGGGACGAGCCCGCCGCCGGAGGCGCTCGACGCCGTGGGCTCCCTGCTCATGGGCGAGCGGCTCGCGGCCGTGGCGGCCATCACGACCACGCGGCGGGTGCACCGCCTGGCCGCGGCGGACGGCCGGGCCCTGGCCGCGCTGGCCGACGACGTGGTCGAGGTGCGCCGCGATGACGCCTCCATCGCCCACTTCCGCGAGCTGGAGCTCGAGCTTGGCCCGGAGGCGAAGCCGCGGCTGCGCAAGGCGGTGGCGCGCCTGCTGCGCGAGGCCGGAGCGCGGCGCGAGGCGGCCCTGCCGAAGCTGGTCCAGGCCCTGGGCGTGGACGCCGAAGCCGGACCGGAGCCGCGCAGCCTGGCGGTGAACGGCGGCGCCGACCTGCGCACGGCCGTGCAGGCGGCCCTCGCGGGAGCCGTGCGGCGCCTGCTGGGGCACGAGCCGGGTGTCCGCCTCGACCTCGACGCGGAGGCGGTGCACCAGGCCCGGGCCGCGACCCGCCAGCTGCGGTCGCTCCTGGGCGGCCTTCTGCCCGTGCTGGCGGAGGTGGACCGGGCGGCGGCCCTGCGGCGCGAGCTCGACTGGCTGGGCGGGCGCCTCGGTGCCGTCCGCGACGCCGACGTGCTGGCCGACCGCCTGCGGCGCGCCGGGGCTTTCATCCTGCCGGCGCCCGATGGGCCGGGGGTGCAGTCCTTGCTCGATGCCCTGGCCGAGGAGCGGGGCGCGGCCCGCGCGGAGCTCGCGGCGGCCCTGCACGAGGAGCGCTGCGCCATGCTGATCCGGGATCTCATCGCGCTGGCCATCGGCCCGGACGTGGTGGAGGGTGCCGCGCGCGCCCGCGACTCCCTGCCGGGCCTGGTGCACCGCCGCTGGCGGCGGCTGACCCGCGCCATCGCCGGGCTCCCAGCCGCACCGGGCGACCCGGACCTGCACCGCATCCGCATCCGCGCCAAGGACTGCCGCTACCTGACCGAGGCGGCGGCACCGGTCCTGGGCCGGCCGGCTGAGCGCCTGGCCACGGCCCTCGCGGAGGTCCAGGACGTGCTCGGCCAGGTGCAGGACGGCGTCGTGGCGGAGGCGTGGCTGCGGCGGCGCGGCCGCCGCATGACCGGCGCGCGGGCCCTGGCGGCGGGCCAGCTGATCGCCATCTCCCGCGACGATGCGGCTGCGGCCCGCTATGCCTGGCACGACGCCTGGTCGGAGGCCGTGGCCAGGGCGCGGGCCCTGGGGCTCAGGGCCGAACCATGAGCGGGGTCGCGTCATTCCGGTTGGGGGTCGTCCGCCCAGTGACGAGGAGGCCCCGTCGACCATGGTGGTCTCCGCGGTCCGCGGGGTCCGGGCGCCCCCCACACCCTGTCGCCGCGGCCCGCGCGCCGTCTTGACCGCTGCGTCAAGCCGTCGGTTGGGCCCTTGGCCGGCAGCGGCGCGCCGCGTTGGACGCATCCGGCCCGGGCGGCGGCAGTACCCGCACTGAGGGGCCAACCACCATCGGAACAGCTCGGGTTGATCGCCGACCTGAAGCTGCAGTCTCAGACACGTCCGGCGACCGATCAGGACCTGTTCACCCTCACGCCGCGTCGACGCCGGTGTCACCTGCCGCCGCTCGCCCATCACCGACTCGCCGACGGCCACGATCTCTCGGTCCATTGGGTCCGCCCATCCGGCCCTCCTCGAACGGGCGGGACCCTCACAGGCGAGCGCCGGCCCCCCAGCCGCCGGCCAGGAGCCGCAGCCCGTTGAGCGCCACCAGCACGGTGCTGCCCTCGTGCCCGACCACCGCCAGCGGCAGTTGGAGGTTGGCGCCAAGGGTCAGCGTCACGAGCATGACGATGACCCCGATGGCGAAGGCGAGGTTCTGGGTCACGACCCGACGGGTCCGCCGGCCGAGCGCCAACGCCTCCGGCAGGCGGCGCAGGTCGTCGGTCATCAGCACCATGTCCGCCGTCTCCAGCGAGGCGTCGTTGCCGGCCCCGCCCATGGCCACGCCCAGGTCGGCGGCCGCGAGCGCGGGCGCGTCGTTGACCCCGTCGCCCACCATGGCCACCGGCCCGAAGTCGCGCCGCAGCCTGGCGACGGCCGCGACCTTGTCCTCAGGCAGCAGCCCCGCGCGGAAGTCGTCCGTCCCCGCGCGCTCCGAGATGGCCGCCGCCACCCGCGCGTCATCGCCCGTCAGCATCACGACGTGGCGGATGCCGAGCGCCTTCAGGGCCGCCACGGCCGTGCTGGCCCCCTCGCGCAGGCTGTCGGCCAGGCTGATCAGCCCGAGCGGCGCGCCGTCGACCTCCACGAACACCGGGGTCTCGCCGCGACGCGCGACATCGGCCCCGACCGGTCCGAAGGCCTCAGCCGCCGCGGGGCTCAGCAGGCGCAGCCCGCCCACGCGCGCCTCGTGCCCCTCCAGGGCGGCGATGACCCCGAAGCCGGGCCGCTCGGCTGCCGAGGTCACCCGCGGCAGGGGGAGCGCCACACCTCGCTCGGCCACGCCGACGGCGGGTGCGCCCTCTGCGCCCGCCCGCACGCGTCCACCGGCCACTGGTCGAGCGTCTGCCCCCTCGGCCAGGTCGCCGTCCTGCGCCGGCGATGCGGACGCTGCCGCCACGGCCACGACGTCGCGCTCGTGGCCAGGCCGGCCGGCCAGCAGCCCCGCTGCCGCGGCCCGCTCGCCTTCCGCTCGTCCAGACCGTGGCCAGGCTCCTGCAGCCACCTCTGCCGCCGCGCCGCCACGCCTGCCCTCTGCGTCATCAGCCCGCCTCGCCGTGGCCGCTGCCTCGCCTCTGGCCGCGCCACCACGCCTGCACTTTGCGTCATCATCCCGCCCGGCCGTGGCCGCCGCCAAGCCCAGGACCGCGCCGCCACGACCGCCCTGCGCGTCATCAGCCCGACTCGCCGTGACCGCCGCCTCGCCTTCGGCCGCGCCGCTGCGGCTGCCCGCCGCCAAGCCCAGGACCGCGCCGCCACGCCCGCCCTTCGCGTCATCGG
>DAHVAF010000287.1 GCA_027314765.1 Clostridia bacterium
GCGGCCAACCCCTCCATGCGGGCGCGGGTGCGGACGTCCAGGGCAGCCTCCTGGAGGCAGGCCTCGACCTCGGGAAGCATGGCGGCGGCCTTGCCCCGGTGGAGGAGCGACTCGACCAGGCACTGCCGCAGAGGCACGCGCTGAGCGGAGTCGGCGAGCCGCGCGAGGGCCCGGTGGCAGGCGGCCTCCCCCTCCTCGGCCCGCCCCGACCAGAGCAGGGCCACCGCCAGGTCGGCCAGGAGGTCGGGCGCCCTGGGGCTGCGGGGGCCGGCCAGCGCCGCGGCGCGCTCGAGCAGCTCGACGGCCGTGACGGGCATCGAATCGGCCATCTGGCGGGCCAGCAGCTGGAGCTCGACCACCGCCTCGTCGTCCCCCGGCTCGGCGCCGCGCAGCAGATGCTCGGCCACGACGCCGGCCGGGGCGCCGGCGCGCGCCAGGACCCGTGCCGCCTCGCGGTGCAGGTCGGACCGCAGGCCCTGGGGCAGGTCGCCGTAGAGGGCGTCCCGCACCAGCTCATGCCGGAAGGCCAGCTCGCCGTCCACGTCGGTCAGCAGGCCGGCGGCCAGGGCGGCGCGCAGGGGCGCCACGAGCTCGCCGATGGAGCGGTTGGCCAGGGCCGCCAGGTGGCCGGGCCGGAAGCGGGCGCCGAGGACGGCCGCCAGGCTCAGGACGTGCAGGGTGTCGGCCGCCAGAAAGCTCAGCCGGTGGAGCACCGTGAGGCGCAGGGAGGGCGGCGGGGAGGCGCCGTCGATGTCGACCTCGGCCCCACCCCGGACGGGGTGCAGGGCCCGCTCGGCGCGCAGGGCATCGATCATCTCCAGCAGGAAGAGGGGGTTGCCGCCGGCCGTCGCCGCCTGGGCGCGCAGGTGGGGACCCGGACTGCCGCCCACGGCGCCGGCCAGCAGGCGCTCGACGGAGTCGGCCTCCAGGCCCCGGAGGTGCAGGCGCCGGTCCTGGCCAAGGTCCGCCAGCAGGGCAGCCAGCTCAGGCGGGCGCGGGAGGGGGCGCATCGTGCCGAGGAGGACCAGCGGGAGGTCGCCGGTGTGGCGGACCAGGCGGCGCAGCACGTAGAGCGAGGACCGGTCGGCCCAGTGCAGGTCCTCCAGCACGAGGGCGACGGGCCCGGCGGCGCACAGGCCGTCCAGGGCGTCGATGGCCGCCTCCGAGGCCGCGAACTCCGCGTCGGCCCCCATGGCGCCACCCAGGGCCAGCGGGTCGGTGGAGTCCCTGCCCGCGTATGCGGCGGCGGCGCGGCGCCAGTCGGCCATGCCGAGGCCGCCCAGCGCATCGGTGATCAGCCCGAGGGAACGGCGGCCGGCCAGCTCGTCGGCGCGGGCGGCGACCACGCGCATCCCGCGGCTGCGGGCCGCAGCGACCGTCGCGGTGGCGAGGGCGGTCTTGCCGATGCCGGCCTCGCCCTCGACCAGCAGGGTCTGCGCGCCCGCGACAAGGGTGCCGTCGAGCAGGCGCGCGATCTCCGCCTGCTCGCGGTCGCGACCAACCAGAACCGGGCCGCCATCTGCCTGGGGAGTACCGGCCATCGCGCCCCCGTCCCTGTCTTGACGCGTCGGGACCGGGCCGCGCGGCGAGTGGGCACGCGACGCGAACCAACTGCGGGGTGTGACTTCGTCGCAATGGGTGGCGGATCCTGCCAAATCGTGTGAACGGCGCCACTGCCCCGCGCCTGGCTCCGGACAAGTAGAATGGGCGCCGTGCACGCCACGCGCGCGGCCACGGCCGGTGCCGTGCTGGTGGTCCTCTCGGCCGCCTGCTTCGGCGTGCAGCCGATCATGGCGCGCATCGCCTACGCCGCCGGCATGGGCGTGCCAGCCGTCCTCACCTACCGGTTCGCCATCGCCGTGCCGCTGTTCTGGCTGGCGCTGGCCGTGCTGCGCCAGCCCCTGAAGATGTCGCGCCGGGACGCCCTGCTGCTCTTCCTGCTGGGGGCGATCGGCTACGCCGCGTTCAGCACCATGTACTTCGAGGCCGTCGACCTGATCCCGGCGGCCGCCGCAGCGGGCCTCCTCTACGCCTACCCGACCCTGGTGGCGGTCACTCAGGCGGGCCTCGGCCGGGAGCGGGTGACGGGGCGGCTTTGGCTGGCCCTGGCCGGCGCCACGGCGGGCACCCTGCTCGTGCTCGGTGCCTCCGCCCACGGCCTGCGGCCGCTCGGCACCCTGCTGGCCATCGGCGCGGCCGTGGGCTACACGATCTACCTGATCGTCGGCCACGCTGCCCTGGCCCGGGTGGCGCCCCTTCCGGCCACGGCGGTGATGACGACGGGCGCCGCGGTCTCGCTGATCGGCGTGGCCGTGATCCAGGGTCAGGCCGCGCCGCCGGCCGGCCCCACGGGCTGGGCCGCCGTGGCGGGCCTGGCGGTCGTGACGACGGTCGTGGCTGTGCTGGCGCTCTTTGCGGGGATGGCGCGGATCGGGCCGACCCGGGCCTCCATCCTCAACACGGTCGAGCCGCTGGTGACGGCGGCGACGGCGGCCCTGGTGCTCGGCGAGCGCCTTCAGCCGCCGCAGTACCTGGGGATCGCCCTGATCGTGGCGGCCGCGGCCGCGGCTACCCGAGCTGCAGCAGGCTCTGGTAGAAGCCCGGGCTGACGATCAGCGCAACGATCAGCGCCAGCGTCATCAGGACCAGGGCGCCGATGCCGACCCAGAACCCCCGGGCCGTGCCGCCTGGCGACCGGACGATCAGCAGCGCGACGAGCATCCCGACCAGCGCGATGCCGAAGAAGATCAGGAAGATCATGGCGGGGTCCCCCCAGGGCCGATGCTACCACGGGCGGCCCCGCTGGCGCGGCGGCGGATAGACGGCGCGCGCGATGGTGGCCGAGAGCCAGCCGATCACCCAGCCGGCGAAGACGTAGAGAACCGGATGACCGGTGCGGCCGCTGCCGGTGACCAGCCCAAAGGCGAAGAGGAGCCCCCAGACGATCCAGCAGGCGATGCTATACGCCGCGTAAGTGCCAAAGCGCTTTCTCATGACAATCATGATATCATTCTGATAGACTGCTGGAGGAGTGAAGGAGGATGGTTGTGACCGCACACGAGGTCGCCGAGCGGGACGCGGGCGGGCTGCCGGGCCTGCCGATGCTGATTCTGGGCGTGGCGGCCCTGATCGGCGCCATCACGCTGCTCGTGCACAGGAGTGTGGGACCGGGCTACGTGCTCCTCCTGGTGGCCGCGGCCGCCCTCCTCGGCCTGACGGCCGTCGCCCCGGGGGAGGCCCGCGTCGTGCAGCTGTTCGGCCGCTACGCCGGCAGCGTCCGGACCCCCGGCCTGCACTGGCTGAATCCGCTCTCGCAGCGCCGGCGCGTCTCCACCCGCATCCGCAACCAGGAGACGGCCGCCGCCAAGGTCAACGACGGCGAGGGCAACCCCATCGAGATCGCCGCCGTCGTGGTCTGGCAGGTCGCCGACACGGCCCAGGCGCTCTTCGGCGTGGACGATTTCGTCCGCTTCGTGGGCATGCAGTCCGAGGCAGCCGTGCGCCACCTGGCCACCCGCCTCCCCTACGAGCCGCGCGCCGCCGGCCAGCGGTCGCTGCGCACGCACACGGAGGAGGTCGCCGGCGAGCTTTCGATGGAGATCGCCGACCGCCTGCGGCCTGCGGGCGTGCGGATCCTGGAGTCGCGGATCACGCGTCTCGCGTACGCGCCCGAGATCGCGCATGCGATGCTGCAGCGGCAGCAGGCCGACGCCGTGGTCGCCGCGCGCCAGCGCATCGTGGAGGGCGCCGTCGGCATGGTGGACATGGCCCTGGCCCGGCTGGCGGACGAGCACATCGTGGAGCTGGATGAGGAGCGCAAGGCGGCCATGGTGAGCAACCTCCTCGTGGTGCTCTGCAGCGACCGCGCCACGCAGCCGGTCCTCAACACCGGGTCGCTCTACCAGTGATGACGCGCAAAAGCGTGCTGCTGCGGCTTGACCCGGCGGTGCACGATGCCCTGGCGCGCTGGGCGGCGGACGAGCTGCGCAGCACCACCGCCCAGATCGAGTTCCTGCTGCGGCGGGCCCTCGCGGACGCCGGCCGGCTGCCGAAGGCCACCGGCCCGATGCCCCAGCGGGGCCGGCCGCCACGGACCAGCGTCGAGCCGTGAGTGGGCCATCCGGCCCTGGGCCCGCGCGACCGCATGCCGCTTGCGTAAGTGGGGGGAGAGCACCATCGGCCTGCGCATCGCCGGCCTGACCCAGCGCTTCGGGGACCTCGTGGCCGTGGACGGGCTGGAGACCACCGTCGAGTCCGGTGAGATCGTCGGCCTCGTCGGACGCAACGGCGCCGGCAATACCACCACCATGCGCGTCATCATGGGGATCCTGCAGCCGCAGCAGGGCTCGGTCACCTGGCAGGGCCGCCCGATCACGGCCGCTGACCGCCTCCGCCTCGGGTACATGCCGGAGGAGCGCGGCCTCTACCCTCAGATGCGGGTGGCGGACCAGGTCGTCTACTTCGGCGAGCTCCATGGCCTCGGCCGCCAGGACGCCATCGCCCGGGCCCAGCAGTGGCTGACCCGCCTCGGGCTCGGCGAGCGCCTGCACGACAGGGTGATCCCCCTCTCCCACGGCAACCAGCAGCGCGTGCAGCTGGCCGTGGCCCTCGGGTTTGCGCCGGAGCTGCTCGTCCTGGACGAGCCCTTCGCGGGCCTGGACCCCAGCGCTGTCGACGACCTGGCGCGGATCATGCGCGAGGTCGCCCGCGACGGGGCCGCCGTCCTCTTCTCCAGCCACCAGCTGGACCTCGTGGAGCATCTCTGCGACCGCGTGGTGATCCTGGAGGGCGGGCGGCTCCTGGCCGCGGGCACCCTCGCCGAGCTGGGCCAGCGTCTGCCCCGCAGGCTGCGGGTGCAGGTGAACGCACCGGCGGGCTGGGCCGCCGCGGCACCGGGGACCCGCGTCGTGGGCGATTCGGCTGACGGAACCCTGCTGCAGCTCGGCCTGCCGGGCGCCGCCTGGCTGGTCGTGCTCTCGCTGCTGCCGCCGTTTGCGCCGACCCTGATGCCGGCGCGCCTGGCGCTGGGCACCGTCCCGGCCTGGCAGGTCACCGTGGCGATCGTCCTCATGCTCGCGGCCATCTACGGGATGGTGCAGCTCGCGGGCCGCATCTACAGCCGGGCCCTGATGCACGGCGGCGAGCGGCTGAGCTGGCGGGCGGCGGCCCGCCTATGAGGAACGCCGAGTCAAATGTCGTGTGGCGCAGATGCCCGCCGAGCGAGGATGCGGGGCGGACTTGGCGCGACGTATTCGCGGAGGCACCGGTCGGCCAATGCTACATTTGCCATGCGGCCGGCCTGAATCACGGCCATAGCTGTGCGAGTTCGCGTGTCTGACGAGATGTCGTCGCCGGCAAGGGCGAACCCCCGCCTCAACCATGTTTCCGTTTCGTCGTTCCAAGCGGTTAGGCGCGCCGGCAACACCTCATCGAAGAAGTGGCGGAATCGTTCTTCGCTGGCGGGCGTCCTCACGTCGGTCAATGACAGACCAACTGCCGCCTCCTGGGCTAACGCCGGGTCTCGTACGTACTGTTTGAAGGTCGTCAGCAACGTCAGCCCTGAAAGCTGAAAGAACAGCAATGTCGAGTACGCTGCGTGGCCGACGATAAAGACTGGCACGCGCTGCGGCAGATCCTTTCGAATGCACTTCCACAACCAAGGGGAGTCAGGATACAGCCATTGTCGCGAATTCGAGAAGTGGAGTCCAATTGGCCTACCGGCTACAACCCCTTCCGGGTAAGTGCTGCCCCTCGTGAGTGCGATCGAGGCCCCATAGGTCAACACTTCGAGAACTTCGGACCTGATGGACGCCAGATCAGCTTCATGAAACAGCCGAGCCATCAGACGTCGACTCTCGGCCAGAGGCGCAGACTCAGCCAAGTATTCGTCCTTCGACGGTGCGTAAAAGGAGCGGGCCTGATAAACGGCGCCACTAGCGACAGCCACCGTCAACAGGTTCGCCATTCGTCG
>DAHVAF010000293.1 GCA_027314765.1 Clostridia bacterium
GGCAGCTCCCGTGGATGCGGTCGCCGGCCCGCCCTGCACGGCAGTTCCAGCGGCTGTGGCAGCCGCCTGGCCGTGGCCGGCAGCTCCCGTGGATGCGGTCGCCGGCCGGCCCTGCGCTGCAGCTCGAGCGGATGTGGCAGCCGCCTGGCCGTGGCCGGCAGCTCCCGTGGATGCGGTCGCCGGCCCGCCCTGCGCAGCAGCTCGAGCGGATGTGGCAGCCGCCTGGCCGTGGCCGGCAGCTCCCGTGGATGCGGCCGCGGGCTTGCCTTGCGTGGCAGGTCGAGCGGACGTGGCGCGTCCTTGGCTCCGGGGCGCAGCAGTCTCCCGGTGGCCCTGGCGGGACCCGGCGTCGCCCGCGAGGCCTGCGGTATCCGCCCTGGCGCCCGAGGAGCGCTTGCGCGACCGCCGCTGGCCGGAACCCGCGGACGTGTCACCATCCGGGGCCGTCGCGCCGTCCTCGGCTGCTGGCGCGGCAGCGGGCTGCGCCTTCGCCCGGCTCCGCCTCGACTTGCGCGCGGACGCCGGCTGGTCACCACCGGCCGGAACACTCTCCGCTCGGCCCGCATTCGGCTGCGCCGATGCCGCCATGCCCTGCGACGGAGCCGCGGCGGGCATCGTGGCACTCCCGCCCAGGGCCGCCTGGTCGGACCGGCCCTTCTTGCGATGCCGTCGCCCACCCCGCCGGCGCCGCGACCGCCGCCGGGGATCCGTGACGGCTTCCGCCGAGCCGGTTTCCGCTGTCCGTCCTGTCTGGGCGCCGTCCCCCCGCTGGCCGCCTTCCTGGGGCGTCGCGGCTGCGCGCTGGCCCTCGGCCACGCGCTGCGGCGGCTCCGCCGCTGAGCCTTCGACCGGCGTCGTTGCAGGGGATCCTCCGGGCGCGCCCCCCGGAGCATCGCCTCCATCGACTCCGGTCGCCGGGCCGCGCCGGCGGCGCCACCACGGCACAAACCTTGATCTCTGCCTATCCTCAGCCGACGTCCTCACCCTCTCCCGCCCGGGCGCGGCGGCTCATCCATCCCACCGCTTCACGACCAGGCACGCGTTCTGCCCGCCGAATCCGAAGGAGTTCGAGAGCGCCACCCGCGCCTCGGGCGCCCGCCGGGCCGCGTTGGGCACGCAGTCCAGGGCGCATTCGGGATCCGGCTCCATGTGGTTGATTGTCGGCGGCAGCCATCCCGTTTCCACCGCAAGGGCCGAGGTGATCAGCTCGATGGCCCCCGCGGCTCCCAGCAGGTGGCCCGTCATCGACTTGGTCGAGCTGACGGGCATGTGGTGCAGGTGCGCGCCGAAGACCGTGGCCAGGGCGTGGCACTCCTCGCGGTCGCCGGCCACCGTCGACGTCGCGTGGGCGTTGACGTAGTCGATGGCTGTGGGCGGAATCCCCGCGTCGGCAAGCGCCGCGCGCATGGCCCGGGCCGCGCCCTCGCCGTTCGGCGCCGGATGCACGACGTCGTAGGCATCGGCCGTCATGCCGTAGCCGATCACCTCGCCGCGCACCCGCGCGCCCCGCGCCAGGGCGTGGTCCAGGCGCTCGAGCACCACCATGCCCGCACCCTCACCCAGGACGAAGCCGTCACGCCCGCGGTCAAACGGCCGTGACGCCAGCTCCGGCTCGTCATTGCGCGTCGACAGGGCGCGCATCGCGCAGAAGCCGGCGAACGTCAGGCGCGTGAACACAGCCTCGGCGCCGCCCGTGACCATGATGTCGGCATCGCCGCGCTGGATGAGCCGGCAGGCGTCGCCGATGGCATTGGCCGACGAGGCGCACGCGGTCACAAGCGTTTCGTTGGGCCCGCGAGCCCCCAGCAGGATCGAGATCTGCCCGGCTGCCATGTTGGCGATCATCTTGGGCACGAAGAAGGGGCTGACGCGGTCCGGGCCCTTCTCGAGCAGGATCTGGAACTGCTCCACGAAGGTCTCCATGCCGCCGATTCCGGTGCCGAAAGTCACACCGACCCGGTCGCGGTCGCAGGCCTGAAGGTCAAGGCCCGAGGCCTCCATCGCCAGCTGCGCCGCCACCGCGCCGAATTGGGCGAAGCGGTCCATGTGGCGCAGCTCCTTGCGCGGCAGCCAACGCGACGGGTCGAAATCGACGATCTCGGCCCCGATCTGGGATGAGCAGCCCGCCGCGTCCAGCCGCCGCAGGCGCGCCACGCCGGAGCGCCCGGCAAGCAGTGCCTCCCAGAGCGCCGCCACCCCCACCCCAAGGGAGGTGATGGCCCCCATTCCCGTAATCACGACGCGCTGCCCCATGCTCTCGACCAACCCCCGACTGGACCACTTGCGCCCCAGGTTACGCCGCCGGACGGCCCCCGCCCGGCGGCGCCCCGATGCGCGGAAACCCGCGCTAGCTATGCTCCTGGATGTACGTGGTCGCGTCCTTCACGGTCGCGATCTTCTCGGCGTCCTCGTCCGGGATCTCGATCCCGAACTCCTCTTCCAGCGCCATGATCAACTCGACGATGTCGAGCGAATCCGCGCCCAGGTCCTCGATGAACGAAGCCTCAGGGGTCACCTCGTCCTCCTCGACGCCGAGCTGGTCCACGATGATCTTCTTGACCTTGTCCGTCACGTCTGCCGCCATGATGTCACCTCCCGCCCGATGGTCGACTCAGAGGCCCATGCCGAGGCCGCCGTCCACCGCCAGCACCTGGCCGGTGATGTACCCGGCCGCGGACGAGGCCAAAAAGACCACCGCCGCCGCCACATCCTCCGGCGTGCCGAGGCGGCCGAGGGGCACCCGCTCCCGCACGCCGGCCACCAGCCGCTCGTCCCTGCCCGCCGTCATGTCGGTCTCCACCCAACCCGGCGCCACCGCGTTGCATGTCACCCCGCGGCTGGCAAGCTCGCGGGCGATGGCACGGGTCAGCCCGATCAGGCCGGCCTTGGCCGCGCTGTAGTTCGCCTGGCCGGCGTTGCCGCCGAGCCCGGCGATGGACGACACGTTAATGATCCGGCCCGCCCGCTGCTTCAGCATCGGCCGCGCGGCCGCCCGGCAGCAGTAGAACGCGCCCGTCAGGTCCACATCGAGGACCCGGTGCCAGTCCTCGTCCTTCATCCGCAGCAGGAGCGTGTCCCGGGTGATGCCGGCATTATTGACCAGCACGTCGATCCGGCCCCAGCGCGACACCACACCGCTCACCAGGGCCTCCGCGGCGGCCGGATCCGAGACGTCGCCCCCGGCGGCATACGCCTCCCCGCCCGATGCGGCCACGGCCGCCACCACGGCCTCGGCCGCATCGGGCCGGCTGGCATAGCCCACAGCCACACGGGCCCCAGCTCGGCCGAAGGCCTCGCAGATCGCGCGCCCGATGCCGCGGGCGCCACCCGTTACCAGCACAGTGGTTGCGTCCATCATGCCGCCGCCAGGCTCGTGACGTCCGCGGGGGTTGCGCAGGCAAAACCCCGGGCGCCAGGGTCGATCCGCTTCAGGAAGGCGGTCAGGGCGCCGCCCGGGCCCACCTCCACGAAGGTGTCGCAGCCCATGCCCAGCAGCGTGCGAACGCCGTCCTCCCAGCGGACGGAGCGGTCGACCTGCTTGAGCAGCGCCTGCCGGATGGCGTCTGGGTCGTGGACGACCGTCGCGTCGACGTTGCAGACGACCGGCACCTTGGCGTGCGCGATGGGCGCGCGCGCCAGCTCGGGCGCCAGGCGTGCGGCCGCCGGGGCCATCAGCGGGCAGTGGAAGGGGGCGCTGACCGGCAGGACGGTCGCCCGCCGCGCACCCGCGGCCCGGCAGGCTGCGGCAGCCGCCTCGACAGCCGCCGCCTCGCCGGAGATGACCGTCTGCCCCGGGCAATTGTAATTGGCCGGAGTAACCACCCCGGAAGTGTCGCCACAGATGGCCTCGACACGCTCCCGGTCCAGACCCAGGATCGCGGCCATGGCTCCGGCGCCCAGGGGCACCGCCTCCTGCATGTAGCGGCCCCGGCGCCGCACCAGCGCGGCCGCCGTGGCCAGATCCATCGCGCCGGCGGCCACCAGCGCGGTGTACTCGCCAAGGCTCAGGCCGGCCACGGCGTCCGGGCTGAGGCCGGCCTCCCCCAGCATGGCGAGGACGGCGGCGCTGGCCGCCAGAATCGCGGGCTGGGTGATCTCCGTCTCGGCCAGCCGTTCCGGCGGCCCCTCCCGGCAGAGCGCCAGCAGGTCAAGCCCGCTGGCTTCGCTCGCAACGTGGAAAGCGGATCGCGCGGCCGCGCTCGCGTCCGCGCAGGCCACCCCCATGCCCACGGCCTGCGCCCCCTGGCCAGGGAAGACGAAGGCGATCACTGGGCCACCTCCGCGTCCGCCCCGGCGGCAGCGGCGAGGGGCATGGCCCAGCGCATGGTGACCGCGCCCCATGTCAGGCCCGCGCCGAAGGCCACGGCCAGCACCGTCTGGCCCCGCTGCAGGCGGCCCTGCTCGCTGGCCTCCGACAGGGCGACGGGAATGCAGGCCGTCGACATGTTGCCATACCGGTCGATGTTCACCCACACCCGCTCCATGGGGAAGCCGAAGCGGCGCGCGGCGGCCTCGATGATGCGGTAGTTGGCCTGGTGCGGCACCAGCCAGTCGATGCCGGCCGGCTCCAGGCCGGCCAGCTCCAGGGCGCGGTCGGCCGCATCGCCCATGATCTGCGTGGCGAAGCGATACACCTCGCGCCCGTTCTGGCGGAAGGTGTGCAGGCGCTCAGCGACCGTCTCCAGCGTCGCCGGCTGGCGGCTGCCGCCGGCGGGCTGCTGCACCAGGGGCCCACCCGCGCCGTCGGCGCCGAGATAGACGGACAGGATGCCGTAGCCCGGCTGGGCCGGCTGGAGCACCGCGGCACCGGCCCCGTCGCCGAGCAGCACGGCCGAACTGCGGTCGGTCCAGTCCAGGATCTTCGTGAGCGTCTCCGCCCCGCAGACCAGGATGGTCCGGTACATGCCGCTCGCGATAAACGCGTTGGCCGTGGCGAGTCCATAGATGAAGCCGGAGCACGCCGCCGCCAGGTCGAACGCCGCCGCGCGCCGGCAGCCCAGGGCGTCCTGAATCAGGCAGGCGGTGGCCGGGAAGAGGTGGTCCGGCGTCGCCGTGCAGCACATCACGAGGTCGACATCCTCCGGCGCCACACCGGCGCTGGCCAGCGCCTGGCGGGCTGCGGGGATGGCGAAGTCCGAGGTGGCCTCGTCGGGCCGCGCCACGCGGCGCTCGCGGATTCCCGTCCGCGTGCGGATCCACTCGTCGGTCGTGTCCAGGCGCGCCGCCAGGTCAGCGTTCGTGACCACCTGCTGGGGCAGGCAGCGCCCAATCCCGGTAATCGCGGCGTTCGGCAGCTCGATGACCCCCTCAGATGCCCGCGGCCGCGGGCTTCTCGAGCCGGGCGGCGATGCGCTGGACCACGCCCTGCCCCACCACGCGGGCTGCGGCCAACAGGCCAT
The DNA here is from genome assembly GCA_027314765.1 of Clostridia bacterium. Lineage (GTDB taxonomy): Bacteria > Bacillota > Sulfobacillia > RBS10-35 > JAJYVM01 > JAJYVM01. The sequence goes on from DAHVAF010000293.1 coordinate 5,400, forward strand.
TCTTCACGGCACGGGCGTCCGAGCTGCCGTGGCACTTGATCGAGACGCCGTTGACACCCAGGAAGGGCGCGCCGCCATACTCCGCGTAGTCCATGCGCTTGCGCAGGCGGCGCAGGGTGTTCTGGGCCAGGAAGGCGCCGAGGAGGGTGCGGAAGCCGGAGTGGCGGAGCTCCTTGCCGAGCACCCGCGAGATGCCCGACCCGTACCCCTCCAGGGTCTTGATGACGATATTGCCGACGAAGCCGTCGGTCACGACCACGTCCGCCGGGTGCTCGAACAGGTCGCGCCCCTCGACGTTGCCGATAAAGTTCAGCCCGCTCTGGCTGAGCAGCGTGTAAGCCTCACGGCTGACCTCGTTGCCCTTGCCCTCCTCGGTCCCGACGTTGAGCAGCGCGACCCGCGGCCGCTCGATCTGGCGCACGAGCTCAGCGTAAATGCTGCCCATGACGGCGAACTCGTAGAGGTTGCGGGCCGAGGCATCCATGTGCGCGCCGAGGTCCAGCAGCAGAAAGCCCTCGCCGTCGATGGTCGGCAGAAACGACGTCATGGCCGGCCGCTCCACGCCCGGGGCGCGGCCGAACGTCAGCAGCGTCCCCACCATCAGTGCACCCGTGTTCCCGCAGGAGACAAACGCCTCGGCCGCTCCCTCGCGCACGGCGCGCAGGCCCACGGCCATCGTGGAGTCGCGCTTGCCGCGGAAGGCCGACGCCGGCGACTCCTCAGGTCCGATCACCTCGCTGGCGGGCAGTAGCCCGATGGCGGACGGCGCATTGGCTCCCAGCTCGGCGCGCAGGCGCTCCTCGGGTCCGCAGAGGAGCACCTCCAGGCCCGGGCTCTCGCCCACGGCGGCGCAGGCACCCGCCACCGTCGCGGCCGGGGCCCTGTCGCCCCCCATCGCATCGAGCACGATCTTCATCGCGCGCCCTCCGTCCCCGTGACCACGAATTTGGCCCGGCAGACCGGCTCGTCGCCGGCCCGTGACACGACGAGCACGACCAGTCCGCCGTCCGGCCGCCGCCGGAGCACCTCGGCCTTGGCGACCAGGCGCTCACCCGCGCGCACGGGACGCTTGAACTTCACGTTGACCAGCTCCACGGACGCACCGGACGCCTCGGCCAGGGCCAGCGCGGCGGTCTCCGCCTGGCCGTAGACGAGCTGGCCGGGCAGCAGGCCGGTTCGCTCAAAGCCCATCTCCGGCGTTGTCACCAGAAACGAGAGCGCACGCACGCCGATCTCCAGGTCCACGATGCTGCCCACGATCTCGTCGCTGCGCAGGGACCGCACGAGGGGCAGGTTCTTCCGCGCCACGGCCTGGGTGCGCTGACGCAGCTCGGGGATACCGAGTGTCAGCCGGTCCAGGCGGACCGTCGGGACGCTGACCCCGAACCGCGCAGCCAGTGCCTCGTCCGTCAGGAAGGGATCCTCGGCGAGGGCATCCGCCACAGCCCGCTGGCGGGCCTGGCGCCCCGCGCGCTGGCGCGGCGCTGACGTTTGTGACCAGGTCATACGACCATGTCCAAGGCCCATCGCGCCAGATTATACGTGCCGTCCATGGCCGAGGCAAGCGGGGATCGCCGCGCAGGCGGGAATGCGATACCGTACTTGCGGAGGAGAGCAGAGGTGACGAGCCAGGCGCCCGCACCGGTCAGCGAGGAGCGGGCCGAATACGGTCTGATCGCCGTCGCGGCCACGGGCCACTTCCTCAACGATGCCCTGGGCAACGTCTACCCCGTGCTCATCCCGCTGGTGATGACGCCGCTGCACCTGACCCTGGTGGCGGCGGCCCTTGTCACCACGGCCAACCGGATGAGCCAGTCGCTGCTGCAGCCATTCGTGGGCCGCTTCACCGACCGCGGCAGCCGGCTGGCCCTGATCCTGCCGGCGGCGCTGGGCATCGGCGCCGTCACGACCGGGCTGCTTCCGTTCACCAGTGCCGCGTGGCTCTTCCTCGCGCTGGCCCTGGTCGCGGGCGCGGCCAACGCGGCCTTTCACCCCCCGGCGCTGACGTGGGTGCGCTCCCTCAGCGGCAGCCGGCGCGGGCGCAGCATGTCCCTCTTCCTGGTCGCGGGCAACCTCGGGCGGGCCGTGGCCCCGCTGCTCCTCGGCGCGCTGGCGATCTGGATCGGCGCGGCCTCCGTCACCTGGCTGGCCGTGCCGGCCCTGCT
>DAHVAF010000304.1 GCA_027314765.1 Clostridia bacterium
GGCAGCGTCGCGCCCAACTCGTCTGCGTCAAGCGCCACGACGGCAGCGTCGCGCCCAACTCGTCTGCGTCAAGCGCCACGGCGCCAGCGTCGCGCCCCGCTGGCCGAGGTCGAGCAGCTTTTTCCGCAGCGGTGGTCTCAATCGGGTGGCATCGAGCACCTGCGCGCGCCGGCCGACATATGCCATGGCCGGCTTCATCACCAGCGGCCGTCACTCAGCTCGCGTCAAGCGCCTGCGCCCGAGGCACACGTACGCGCCATGGCCGGCTTCATCAGCGGCGGCCATCATTCAATCTGCGTCAAGCGCCTGCGCGCCGGCAGGCATGATGCCACGGCCTCGACCAGCTGGTCGAGGTCGAACGGCTTCTCCAGCAGGCCCTGGTAGCTGCCCGGCGGCGGGAAGTCGGTGGGATCATACACGGCGCCCGTCATGAGGACGACCGGAAGGCGGCGCCAGCGTGGATTGGCGCGCAGCCGCGCGAGCACCGTGCGCCCTCCCAGCCGCGGCATGAGCAGATCCATCAGCACAAGATCGGGCAGCGGAAGCAGCTCGAGCATGGCAAGCCCGCGTATTCCGTCCTCCGCCAGCAGGACCTCGTGACCGGCCTCCCGCAGCACCTCGCCCACGATGAGGCGCAGGGCGGCCTCGTCCTCAATCAGCAGAACGCGTGCCATCCGCCACCGGGAGTTCCATATGCATGACAGTTCCGGTGCCCCCGCTCTCCGCCCAGATGCGGCCGCCGTGGGCGCGGACGATCTCGCGGGCGATGTGGAGCCCGAGGCCAAGGCCGCCCGGGTCGCTTCCGGCGAGGTTGCTGCCGCGGAAAAAGCCCTCGAACACCCGCTCGACCTCCTCCGGCGGGATGCCGATCCCTTCGTCGGTCATGGTGACCTCGGCGCAGCTCCCGCGCCGCTGCACGCGCACCCGGACGTGACCGCCGGCGGGCGAGAACCGGTGCGCGTTCCCCAGCAGGTGCAGGAACACGGTGCGCAGCTTGTCGGCATCGCCCGCCACCGGAATCTCGGCGGCCGATCCCTCCAGGGTCCCCGACCAGATGCTCTCGAGCAGGGCCACCAGGTCGGTGGGCCGCGGTCTCACCTCCGGCGGCTGCGCAACCTCGAGCAGCTCGTCCACCAGCGCTGCGAGCCGGTCGACCTCGCGCACCGGCACATCCCGGGTGCCGGCCTGGGTGGCGGCGGCCTGGCCCGCGCGGGGCGCGCCTGGCCACCAGGTGGGTGATCCCCTTGACCGCCGCCAGGGGGTTTCTGAGCTCGTGCGCCGCCGTCCGGACCAAGCGGCTGCGCGCCTCGGCGGCATCCAGGGCCCGCTGCGTCTCCGCCGCCCGTCGCCGCGCGCCGCCGTCGCGCACGACCTTGGCGAACACCCGCAGCTGACCGGACTCGTCGTGCACAGCCGTCATCGTGACCTCGGCCCAGAAGCGGCCGCCATCCCGGCGCCGGCGCCAGGCCTCCAGCCGTATCACGCCCTCCGCCGCCGCCCAGCCCAGGTGGATGGCGGGTCGACCCGCGGCTCGATCCCCTGCGACGTACACCGCCGCCCCTTCGCGGGATCGCTCGTCGGGAGTATAAGGTCTAGGGTACGAAAGCTTGTGTCACATTATGGCGAGCGTCTGAGCGGCAGGTCGATGCACACGCAGTCGGGCCGGGCGACGCGGATGCTGCCGCCGTGGGCGGTGATGATGGCTCGGCAGATGTCAAGGTCCGTCTCAGGGATTTGGGCGAGATCACCCACAGGTCCCAGCTCGATGGCGACCCGCCCCGCGCGCACCTCGCCGCGGAGGCGGATTGCGGCCCCGGGGGGCGCCTGTGTCGCCGCGTGGGCGGCCAGAATGCGGAGGACACGCTCCAACCGGGCACTGTCGCCCCGCACCGGCAGGGGCGGCGCCTCCACGCGAACCGGGCGCCCGGGCAGCCACAGCGGCGCCCGCACCATGACGGCCGCCACGTCGACGGGGCGCGGCACCTCGGGTCCCGGCTGCAGGACGTGCTGGCAGAGCTCGACGGCCTTGGCCAGTTCCGCCTCCAACCGGGCGATGGCGTCCAGCACGTCGTCCTCATCCGGACGGCTGGGCGGCGGGCGGCCCGGCGGCCGCGGGTCCCACCTGGCGTCAGGCGTCGGCCGCATGCTCCGCGGGCGGGCGTTGAAAGCGGTGTGGTCCATGGCGATCCCCCGCAGAACGAGCTTCCAAGGATATTGTACGGACGGGCGCCGTGAATTCGGTCGAAGGTCGCGGCGGAAACCACTTCGGTCGGCGCGGCGGACGCCGCGCCGTCGCGAATCCCAATTCAGCGGCGTCAGGCTGAGGTAGAGCTTACTCACACGGCCAGCCGGCGAGAACATCAGGTGGGCGTACCCCCCCCCCGTGGACGCGCAGCGCAGCCAGGGTCCAGCCCTGATCGACGCCGCAGGCCAGCAGGCCAGCAGCGGGATGACCGCGCACCCAGGCCGCCACGGCGGGCCACGGCACCGGCACACCGGGCCCGGGCCCGTAGGTGGTGCCGCCGACCTCCACCTCATCGTCCGTGGGGTCGAGGTCGCGCTGGAAGGCGGCCGGGGCCCGCCCCGCCGGGGATCCCTCCCGAGACCACTTTGGCCGCGGGAGGGGTCTTGGCGTAACGGGCATGCGGGCCCGTCCGTGGGTTGTGACGATGCGCGCCCGGATGGATGCCCCGGCCGGCTAAGCGGACAGGGCGACACCCTCCCCCGGCTCCACCTCGCCGATCTCGGCGGCACCGGGCAGGGCGGCGGCGAAGGCGGCCGCGCCGGCCGGCGGGATGGCGACGAGCAGGCCACCCGCGGTCTCCGGGGAGAACATCAATCCCCGGAGCGGCGCTGCGAGGTCGTGTGGCGCGCGCGTGCGCGCGCCAAAAAAGGCCTCATTCGAAGCCGCGCCACCGGGGAAGCGCCCTGCGCGGGCATGGGCGAGCGCGCCCGGCAGCAGCGGGATGTCCGCCACGCGGAGGCGCAGCTGACACCCGCTGGCACTCGCCATCTCCATCGCGTGGCCCACGAGGCCGAAGCCCGTGACGTCCGTGCCCGCGCGCAGGCTGGCGGCACGGGCGGCGGCGAGCGCGTCGCGGTTGAGGCGGCTCATGCTGGAGATGGCTGCGGCCATCTCCTCGGGGGAGGCGGCGCCCTGCTTGCCGGCCGTCGTCACCACGCCCGTGCCGAGGGGCTTGGTCAGGAAGAGGCGGTCGCCCGGCCGCGCGCCGCCCTTGCGCACCACGGCGTCAGGCGCGACCATGCCCAGGACGGCGAGGCCGAAGGTCGGCTCGTCGCCGCGGGTCGTGTGGCCGCCGGCCACCACCGTGCCGGCCTCCAGGGCCTTGGCCGCCGCGCCGCGCAGGATGGCGCGGGCCACCTCAGGCGGCATGTCGTCGGGGAAGCAGGCGAGGTTCAGGGCCACGAGCGGCTGGCCGCCCATGGCGTACACGTCGTTCAGGGCGTTCGTCGCGGCGATCGTGCCGTAGGCGCCCGCGTCGTCCACGACCGGCGGGAAGTAGTCGGCCGTGAAGACCAGCGCGCGCTCGGCGTCCAGGCGGTAGACCGCGGCGTCGTCGGGGGCTTCCAGGCCGACCAGCAGCGGCCGGCGGAGGTCCTCCGGGAACAGGGCGGCAAAGCCCTCGAGCATCTGCGCCAGCGACCCTGGCGCCTTCTTGGCCGCTCAGCCGGCGCAGGAGGCCATGCTGGTCAGGCGGCTGTAGTCGTGTGCGGCCATGGGCTCACCCCCGCTCCGTATCATAGGGCGATGGGGCCGGTCGCCGCCACGGGCGCGCGCGAGTGGGGGGCGGGGCCGCCACGCGGGCCCGCCCGAGGGGGGCGTTGCCACCGCCGGCCCCGGCAGGGGATTGGGGGCTGGCGCCGGCCGCGCGTGATGGGGGGCTGGCGCGAGCGGCCACGCCCGGCAGGCGGTCGGGGATCGCGGCCGTCGCCGTGCGGCAGGGGCCGTCGCCACGCGGCAGGGGCCGTCGCCACCATGGCCGGTTTGAGGTCGCGGCAGCCCTGGCGTGGCAGGGGGCAGTCGGCGCCACCGCTACGGCGGTTGGGGTCGCGGCCCTCACCGCGCGGCGAGGGCGGCCGCCACCACGAAGTCGACGAAGGCCCGGGCCGCCGCCGGCACGTTGCGGGCGTGATGGACCAGCAGCAACGGGCGGTGGACAGGCAGGTCCGCGAGCCGCACAGCGCTGGGTCCGGCAAGACTTGCGGACACAAACCCCACCCCCTGGCCCGCCGCCACCGCCGCGAGCAGGGCCCGGCTGCCGCCCATCTCCCCGGCCGGCGTGTGGGGCGGCAGGGTGCGGCCCGCCGCGGCGAGGGCGGCCTCGACGGCACGGCGCGTGCCGGAGCCCGGCTCGCGCAGGAGCAGGCGCTCACCCGCCAGGTCCCCAAGGGCGATCGTGCCGCGCGCCGCGAAGGGATGCCCGACCGGGCAGGCGAGCACGACCTCGTCTTCGGCCACCGGGATCGCGCGCAGGCGCCGGCTCCTTGGCGGCCAGCCCAGAAACCCCACGTCGCAGTGGCGGGCGCCGACGCACTCCTCCACGCTTGCGGAGTTCATCACGTGCAGGTGGGGCCGCACGGCCGGGTTATGGCGCGCGAACCGGGTCAGCAGCTCGGGGGCCAGGGACTCGCCGGGGGTCGTGCTGGCGGCCACGTGCAGGGTGGCGGAGCGTTCGCCGGGGAGCGCGGCCCCGTCGCGCAGGGCCTCCCACTCCCGCAGGAGGCGGTCCGCCACGGCCATCAGGCGCAGGCCGGAACGCGTGGGCGCCACGGCCGGTCGCGTGCGCTCCAGCAGGGGCTGGCCCAGCTCGGCCTCCAGCCGCCGGATGCGGCGGCTGACGGTCGGCTGGCTCATGGCCAGGGCTGCGGCGGCCTCGCTCAGGCTGCCACGGCGGACGGTCTCGGTGAACGCTCGCAGGTCTTCGAGGTCCATGCCGCCACCCCTATGCACTTTGCGCATAGGCCGTTGCCGGGCGCCAGGGGGCCTCTGGTATCGTCGCCTTGGCGGGGTGACGATGGCGATGTCGCAACCGACGTTCGGCGTCGGTGTGGGTCCGTCGCGCAGGGCGGCGGAGCGCTGGGGGATCGTCCTGTTTCTCGTGGTCGCGGTGGCCGGGGTATACATCGCCAAGTGGAGCCCCTACTACGCCAAGGCTTTTGTGGCCGCGGCGAAGCACAGCATCGGCGGCTCGGTGATCAGCGGGGGCGCGGCGGCGGCTCCGGCGGCGGGCTGGGCCGCGGCCTGGCAGTATGGCGTGGCCTACGTCAAGGCCATCTGGATCGCCCTGGTCGTGGGCCTGCTGGTCGGCTCCGGGGTCGAGGCCGCCCTGCCGCGCGGCTGGCTGATGCGGGTGCTGGGCAGCCGCCGCTTTGGCAGCACGGCGGTCGCCGGAGTGGCGGCGGTGCCGGCCATGATGTGCACCTGCTGCTCGGCGCCGGTGGCGGTCGGACTGGCGAAGAGCCGCGCCTCCGTCGGCGCCACGCTGGCGTTCTGGCTCGGCAACCCCCTCCTCAACCCCGCGACGATCGTCTTCATGGGCTTCGTGCTGGGGTGGCGGTGGGTTGCGCTGCGCATCGTGTTCGGCGCGCTGCTTGTGTTCGGGGTGTCGCAGCTCGCCGAGCGGTGGCTCGGGCGGAACGACCTGCCGGCCGGCGCCTTGCAGGTGCCGCCCGAGGATGACCGGCCCCTGCTGGTGCGGTGGGGCGCCTCCCTGGGCCGGCTGGCCGTGGGCCTGCTGCCCGAATACCTGGCCATCGTGCTGATCCTGGGCGCCGTGCGGGCGTGGCTGTTTCCCGCGATGACGCCGGCGATCGGAGGCGCGCTGTGGCTGGCGCTGGCCCTGGCGGTGGCCGGCACGCTGTTCGTCATCCCCACCGCCGGCGAGATCCCGGTGGTGCAGACCCTGATGCGCTACGGGCTCGGCGCGGTCGGCGCGGGGACCCTGCTCATCACCCTGCCGGCCGTCAGCCTGCCATCCCTGGTGATGGTCGGGCGGGCGCTGCCGGCGCGGGTCCTGGTGTTCGTGGCCGTCGCCGTCGCCCTGGCCGGGCTGCTGACTGGGGTGGCGGCCGCCGCGCTCGGCCTTTAGGTGCGGTAGGCTTGGGGCTGGAGCGGAATCCTACCTGGCGGCAGCACCCGCGCCAGCGAGGGGGACACGCGGATCAGCACCAACGGCGCGCTGAAGGACCCGGTCGCGCCCGTGGCGGTCGTCATCCCGGCCTGGAACTCGGACCGGGTGCTGGGCGCCGCCCTCCGCAGCCTGGCCGATCAGCGCCTGCGCCCCACCGAGGTCGTCGTCGTCGACGACGGCTCCCCCACCGGCGATGTCGCGCCCATCGTGCAGGCCTCGCGCGTGGGCGCCCGGCTGATTCGCGCCCCGCACGGCGGACCCAGCCGCGCCCGCAACACTGGCGTGGCCGAGACCTCCGCGCCGTGGATCGCCTTCCTCGACGCCGATGATACCTGGGAGCCGGACAAGCTCGTGCGCCAGTGGCAGGTCGTGGCGTCCGCGCCGGCGGAGTTGGCCATCGTCAGCTGCAACTGGCTGCGGCCCGCGGAGGCGGCCCCGGGGCCGGAAGCGCGGGCTGGCGGGCCCGGCGGCGTGACGCGCCACCGCGCCGGCTACCGCCAGATCCTCTGGCGCAACGCCTTTCAGACATCCACCGCCCTCGTGCGCCGCGAGGCGTTCACCGCCGCCGGCGGCTTCAACCCCGAGCTCGACGGCGCCGAGGACTGGGACATGTGGCTGCGGACGGCGGCCCAGGGTCTCTGGGTGCACGTGGGCGAGCCGCTTGTCCGCTACCTCGACAACCCGGCCGGTGTCAGCAAGGACCTGATGCGCGTCTACCGCAACGGGCGCCTGATGCTGGAGCGGTACCTGCGCGGCGAGGGCGATCCCCGCATCGTGGCGGCGGCCGGCCTGCGCCACCTCGTGTGGCACGACCTTCGCTTCGGCTGGGCGTTCGACCGCATCGGCGAGCGCGAGTCCGCCCGCCGCTGCTACGATGCCGCCTGGCAGCCGGGGCGGCGCGCCCTCGCCGCGGAGGTGGCCGCCACCCGCCTGCTCCCGTTCGTGGCCCGGCGCCTGCTGCGGCGGGTGCGGCGCTCCAGCGCGTGAAGGCAGCGCCGTCGCCCCGCCTTCACGCGCCCCGGCGACCGCCTCGTGCCCCGGGCCGCGGACTTCCGCCGGGTTGTGCGCTGCCGACGCGCTCAACGCGCACCGGCCAGGCGGTCCGCGTCCCCCACCCCGCGCCACCCATCTCTCCGCCCAAAGGTCCGCGTCCCTCCGCCCAGGGATCCGTGCCCGCGTGCCCGCTCCGCCCGGCCCTCCGCCCCGCGGGTCCAGGTCCCCCCGCCCCACCGTCGCGCCCGCCTCTGCTCACCGCCCCCGGTCCCACCGCACGACCGCCAAGCCTTGGCCCGCCTCGGCGAGCTACCCGCCCCCCGCGGACTCCCCCTCCGTCGCCCGCACGGCGCCCGCACGGCGCCCACCACCGCATATGCCAGCCCCTCCCCCTGCCGCCGCCCCTCCCGGCGTGGCCCGGCGCATGCCACCCCCTTGTCCCTGGCAGGAGTGTCGCGCGCCCGCCGCCGAACTCCCCTGCGTTGCCGGGGCTGGCCCCGCGGCCATGCCCGGCGCATAAGGGGTGAGAGCCGATGGCCCGTGTCGACGGAATCGCCAAGGCGACCGGCGCCGCCATCTACGCGGCGGACGTCCGCCGGCCCGGAATGCTCTTCGCCGCGGTCGTGCGCAGCCCGTTCCCCTCAGCCCGCATCGTCAGCATCGACGCCTCCGAGGCCCGCGCCATGCCGGGGGTGCATGCCGTGCTCACCGGCCAGGACGTGGGATCCGCGCTATTTGGCCGTCGCGTCCGCGACGTCCCCATCCTCGCCCAGTCCGTCGTCCGGTTTGCCGGCGAGGCCGTCGCCGCCATCGCCGCCGAGGACCGCGCCACGGCGCAGCGGGCGGCGGCCGCCGTGCGCGTCGAGTACGCCCCGCTGCCGGCCGTGCTCACCCCCGAGGAGGCCTTCGCCCCCGGCGCCCCGCTCGTCCACGAGGCCGCCTGGGCCTATGACGGCGCCGTGGTCAAGGAGGGCGATCAGCCGGCCAACCTGCAGTCGAAGGTGGCGTGGCAGGCCGGCGGCGACATCGAGGCGGCGCTTGCCGCCAGCGCCCACACCGTCGACCTGGAGTTCACCACGCCCGCCCAGCACCAGGGCTACATCGAGCCCCAGGCGTGCGTCTGCGAGGTCGGCCGCGACGGCCGCGTGCGCGTGTGGGCCGCCAACAAGTCCCCCTATCGCCTGCGCGAGCAGCTGGCCACGCCCCTCGGGCTCTCCCCGGAGCGCTACGAGGTGCACCTGGTCCCCGTCGGCGGCGACTTCGGCGGCAAGGGTGCCCCGATGGACGTGCCCCTCTGCGCCGAGCTGGCGAGGTCCACCGGCCGCCCCGTGCAGCTCGCCCGCCGTTACACCGAGGACCTGATGGCGGCCAACCCCGCCCACGCCTCGCGGACGCGCGTCCGGGCCGGCTGCGACGCCGACGGCCGCATCACGGCGCTTGACGTGCACCTGGTCTTCAACGGCGGCGCCTACGCCGGCTTCAAGCCCGTCCCCACCGTCAACCTCCACGGCGCCCATGGCGCCGGCAGCTCCTACCGCATCCCGGCCATCCGCATCCAGAGCCTTGTCGCCTACACCCATACCGTCCCCGGCGGCCATCGCCGCGCCCCGGGCGCGCCGCAGACGGTGTTCGCGGTCGAGTCGGCCCTGGACGAGCTGGCCCGCGTGGCGGGGCGGGACCCCGTGGCCTTCCGCCGCGCCAACCTGCTCCGCGACGGCGATGCCGCGCCGCTTGGCGACACCTACGCGGAGGTGCGCGGCGTGCAGACCCTGGACGCCGCCATGGCCGCCCAGCGTCCGGTCCCCGCGCCCGCGGGGATGCTTCATGGCATGGGCATCGCCATCTACGACCGCGGCACGGGCATCGGCCGCAGCAGCATGGCCCTGCGCGCCGAGCCCGGCGGCGGCGTCACCGCGTTCGTGTCGTTCCCCGAGAACGGCGCGGGCGCGCACACGGCAGTGCAGACCCTGGTGGCGCGCGGCCTCGGCCTGGCGCCGGCCCAGGTCGCCGTCGAGCCCCTCACCACCGATGAGCTGCCCCCTGACGACGGCGTCGGGGGCAGCCGCGTCACGGCCTCGGTCGGCGAGCTCTGCGCCCGTGCCGTGGCCGCCTTCCAGGCCGAGCGCCCGGCCCCCGGCCAGAGCGTGCAGGCCACGATCACACCGGGCGGGACGCGGCGGGTCACGGCCTTCGCCGTCCAGATCGCGCAGGTCGCCGTCGACCCGGAGACGGGCGCCGTCCATCTGCTGCACATGCTGACGGCCCACGATGTGGCCGAGGTCGTGAACCCCCTCGCGCATCAGGTGCAGATCGAGGGCGGCGTGGTGATGGCCCTGAGCGCCGCCCTGCTCGAGGACCTCGCCGTGGTCGACGGCCGCGTGACGGCCGCCAACCTCGGCGACTTCAAGCTGGCCTCGCAGCGGGATGCGCCCCCCATCGAGGTCGTGCTGGTGCCGGGGGGCCTGGGCGTTGGCGCCGCCAACGTCAAGGGCATCGGCGAGATGGGCAACGTGGCCGTCCCGGCCGCGGTGGCCAACGCCGTGCGCGACGCCATCGGAGCGCGCGTCCGCGCGCTCCCCATCACGGCCGAAGCGGTGTACGGCCTGTTGCACGAGGGGGCGAGCGCATGAACATGCGCCTGAAGTTGAATGGTGACGTGGTCACGATCGACACTCAGCCGGACGCCTTCCTGCTGGAGGTCCTGCGCGAGCATGGCCTCACGGGTGCCAAGGAGGGTTGCGCCGTCGGCGTCTGCGGCGCCTGCACCGTCCTCGTGAACGGGGACCCGGTCAGCTCCTGCCTGTTGCTGGCGGGACAGGCGGATGGCGCGGACGTGTGGACGGCCGAGGGTCTGGCGCGCGCAGCGCCCCACATCGCCGCCGCCTTCGCGGACAATGAGGGCCTTCAGTGCGGGATCTGCACGCCTGGACAGGTCGTGTCGGCGTATGCCCTGCTTCAGAAGAATCCGCACCCGACGGACGCGGAGATCCGCACCTACATGGCGGGCAACCTGTGTCGCTGCACCGGCTACGCCTCCATCCGCAGGAGCATCGAGGCGGCCGCCAATGCTTGAGTGGATTCGGCCCACGCACTTGGACGAAGCCCTCTCCGCCCTGTCCGCGGACGGCGCCGTCGCACTGGGCGGCGGGACGTCCACGGCACTGCTCATGAAGCAGGGGTTATTGGCCCCCACGCGCCTTGTCACGCTGCGGCAGATCCAGGACCTGCGCGGCGTACGAAGCACGCCCGACGGCGGTCTCGCGATCGGTGCCGCCACCACGCTCAGCGAGCTTGCGGAGGAGGTCCGCTCCGCGTACCCTGCCCTCGCCGCCTGCGCGGACGGGATCGGCAACGTCCGCATCCGCAACGTCGCTACCGTCGGCGGGGCGCTGGCCCACGCCGATCCGGCTCAGGACCTACCCCCAATGCTGCTGGCCCTGGATGCGCAGCTGGAGATCGCCGGGCTCGGCGCCCGGCGATCTCTGCCCCTCGCCGAGTTCTTCACAGGCTATATGGAGACCGCTCTGCAACCCGGCGAGCTCATCGTTCGGGTCGATGTGCCGCGCCCGCGCGGCCCATCGACCTATCTCAAGTTCACACCCCGCAGCCAGGACGACTACGCCACCGTGGGGGTCGCATGCCGGGTGAGCAATGGCGCGGCCGTGATCGGCCTCGCCGGGGTGGCGAT
>DAHVAF010000306.1 GCA_027314765.1 Clostridia bacterium
GACGTGCTCTGCAACAACGCGGGCGCCGCATTCGCGCGCCGCCGGCTGTCCCCGGACGGAATCGAGATGACCTGGGCCCTCAACCACCTGGCGCCCTTCCTCCTGACGTACGAGCTGCTTGACCTGCTCCGGGCGAGCGCGCCGGCGCGCATCATCACCACCTCCTCGGCCGCCCACCGGGGGGCAGGGATCCCCTTCGCGGACCTCAACGCCGAACGCGGCTACCGCGGCTTCCGCCGGTACGGGGAGTCCAAGCTGGCCAACATCCTGATGACGGTTGAGCTGGCACGGCGCCTGCAGGGGACCGGCGTGACGGCCAACTGCTTCCACCCCGGCTTCGTCGCCTCCGGCTTCAACCTCAACAACGGCGCCTTCATGCGGGGCGCCATGGCTGCGCTGCGCCCGCTGCAGCGCACCCCGGACCGCGGCGCAGACACCATGGTCTGGCTGGCGGATGCGCAGGAGCTCGCGGACCTGACCGGCGGCTACTTCGTCGACCGAAGGCAGCGCACGCCAAGCACGGCCGCGTGCGACGGCGAGGCCGCCCGGAGGCTGTGGGATGTGAGCCTGCGGCAGGTGGGGGCCGTTGCGGGGACCGGGTAGGCGAGTTTGCGGCTGGTGGGTGTCGCCTCAGGTCGCCGGGTCCGGACGACGCGCTGAGCGGAGATGCCGCACAAACGCGATTGCGGCGTAGGCCGCGAAGATCGCGGTCAGGCCCCAGGTGGCGATCGCCCCGTCCCCCAAGCGGAGGATAGGCAGCGCCACGAGCATCCCGATCCCCACGCTGAAGAGGTACACCGCCCCCGCACAGACGATGATGACGTACCGTCGCAGCACTCATGCCACCGGGTGGCTGCCGAAGAAGACCACCGGCGAGGTCAGCACGACGCCCACCCAAGCCACCAGCGCGTTCCCGGCTGCGAGGGTGATGAGGGCGGCCTCGTTCTCGAAGCTCATCAGGAGATTCCCCACCGTGATGCGGGCGACAGCCTCCGGCATGCCGTGGCCGCTGCCTGGCCTGGCCTCGATCTCGTGTGCCTGCAAAAGGTGGAAGGCCACAGCGCAGACGGGAATGCCGAAGGCCAGCCGGATGGCCGCGAAGCGGAAAAGATAGCCCATGACCGCCAGGAGGGGCGCCCCCCGCCCGCCCCGGCGCATGCCCCGGCTCATCAGGGCGATGAGCAGGACGCTGTCGCTGCTGAGCGGGAGGTTGGTGAGCGCCACCTGCACCACCAGCAGAACCGGCACTTCATGGCTCCCCGCAGGCCTCCGGCGGGCCCGGCGCGGCGGCTGGCACGGGCCGCGCCGCTCCACCCTTGCCCAGGATGCCCCGGCGCGCGCCAACGGACGTCGGCATCGACGCGGCGCGCGGACTGCCACCCACTCTGCGCGGCCGTGCTGGGTCAGGCCGCTCCCCTGGGCCGCCGGTGCGCGTCGCTGTGGAGCTGCGATAGTCCGCCTGTCGGGCATCGGACCGAGGCCAGCGCGGACATGGCTCGCCGAGCCGGGTCCGACGTGGTGCGGGCGGTGACGCGGGCGACGCCAATGCTCTACGCTTGGCCGGTGGAAGTGGCCGCCCCGACCCCCCGCGATGGGCGGGCGCAGGTCGATGGTGCTACCCTCATGGACAGGTTGATCGCGGCGCCGCAACCGGGGAAGGGCCCGGGGCCGCGTGAAGGAAGGTCATCATGATTGTCTGACCGGGAACCGGAGGTCCAGGAGTCCCAGGAGGCCGGTCAGGCCCCTTCGGGCGAGCGCTCGCGGCCCGCAACGGGCCGTGCCCTGCGCGAGACGCTGGTGACGGTCGTCGTCGCGCTGGTGCTGGCTCTGCTGGTCCGCCAGTTCGTCGTCGAGTCGTTCGTGGTGGACGGCCCCTCGATGATGCCCAACCTGCTCAACGGCGACCACCTGCTGGTGAACAAGTTCATCTACGACTTCCAGTCGCCGCAGATCGGGCAGGTCATCGTGTTCATGCCGCCGCCGGCCGCGGACGCCACGACCGACTACATCAAGCGGATCATCGCGGTCGGTGGGGATACGGTCGCGATGCAGGACGGCCAGGTGTACGTGGACGGCCGGCTGCAGCAGGAGCCGTACCTGCCCCCCGCCTACCAGGACACCTACAATATGCCGCCGGAGGTGGTGCCGCAGGGCGATGTCTTCGTCCTCGGCGATCACCGGGCCGTCAGCAAGGACAGCCGGTACTTCGGCTTCGTGCCGATTCGCAACATCCGCGGGCAGGCGTTCCTCATCTGGTGGCCGCCCCAGGTGGCGGGCGCCGTCCCCTGAGATTAAGGGCCGGGACCCGTGGCCCCAACGACATGCGGGGAGGGACTCCGTTCATGCAGCCCGGTGCCGCCCAATCCGGTCTGGAGCGGTTCCTCGGCAACCAGCGGGCCAAGGAGCACGTGCTTGTCGAGCTCCTGGACCACCTGGCCGTCGGGCCTGGCGACAGGGTCCTCGACGTCCGCTGCGGTCCCGGACTTGTCAGCACGCTTGCCGCGGCCCGCGTGGGCGCATCCGGCGGCGTCTGGGCGCTCGACAACCGCGCGGACGTCCTCGAGTTCCTGCGGGTCCAGGCCGCGGAGCGCGGTCTGACCGGCATCCACACGGTGCTGGCGGACGACCTCTCGGCCTTCGCGCTCCCAGACCCCGGGATCAACCGCTTCGTCATCGCGGACGCCCTGCACCGCACGCCGGGCGCGGAGGCGCTCGTCCGCCGTCTTGGTCAGGTCCTGCCGACCGGTGCCCGCGGCGCGGTATCGGACTATGATCCGGCCGCGCCGCGCCGCGTGGGGGCGCAGACGGCCGACCGCGTGCGGCCCGAGGTGATCCGCGGCTGGTTTGAGACGGCGGGCTTCCGCATTGCCGAGGCATGGCGCCCGCCGGACGAGCACTACGCGTTCGTGGTGGAGCTTCCGTAGGTCCGCGGACCGCTTGACCGGTTATCACGCGTCGAAGTCGGTGGGCAGGTCCGGTTGCCTCAGATGCTCGAACATTCGCGCCACCTGCGCCGGTGTGACGCGATCCGTGGAGAGCGGCGGCAGCGCGTCTGGCGCGAAGAACTCCGCACCGTCCGTATCGATCCCGGACCCGCCGGTGGCCGCGGCCCCGCCGACGAGCTCGCAGCGGATGAAGATCTTGTACGCGTGCCACAGAAGGGGCGGATGGCCGTGCCGGTCCCGGTCCCACACGGCCAGCACCTTGACCGCCCGAACGTTGAGTCCCGCCTCCTCACGCACCTCTCGCGCTGCGTTCTCGCCCGGGGTCTCACCAAGGTCGGCCCATCCGCCCGGCAACGCCCACCCGCCGTCCGCCCGCTCGCGCACCAGCAGAACCTTCCCGTCCAAGAAGACCACGGCCCGCACATCCACCTTCGGTGTGGCGTAGCCGGTCTCCAGCGCAAGGATGGCGTTGGCGGCGCCCGCGTCGACCCCAGTGGAGCCGGCCGTAATCTCCCCCGCCAGCTCTCGGAGCGCCTGGTACCGCTCCACGTCATACGGATCCCGTGCATACGTCAGGCCGGCCTGCGAGATGGTCTGCAGCCGCCGGACCACCTGGAGCCAGTCGACGCCCACGCGACCACCCTCCACACCACCGTCACCCGCGCGGCCGACCCGCGGGGCCGACCCCGTGGTCCCAGGGCTACGCTTCAAGCAGCTGCCGGCACCGCCCCTGCAGCCAGTCCAGGTCGACCGGGTTGCCGTAAACGGCCGCAGCGTGGATCTCCTGCAGGCCGATCCGGAGTTGGTAGCAGCGCAGCCGATCCGCCACGCCGGGTCCGGCGGCCAGCCGCGCGAGGACCGGGCGCAGCCTCGGCTCGTCCCAGAAGGCCACCCCGGCCCACTCGTAGACGGGATCCCCATAGAGGGCCAGCGCCCAGTCGATGACCGCCGTGACGCGGTCACCCGCGCAGAGGACATTGGCCGACCCGAAGTCGCCGTGGACCAGCGCCCGCGCCTCGGGGCAGCCGTCGATGCCGGCCTCGACCGCCTCGCGCATGCGGGCGATCAGCGGCATGTCCGCGCGGCCCCACTCGCCGTCAGGCACCGCGCGGAGAAACGCCCGCCACGTTGGGTGCTGGCCGACCCCTGCGGCGTCGAAGGGCCCAAACCCGGCCGTGCCGGCCAGTGGCGCCGCCGCGATGGCCGCGATGGTGGCGGCGACGGCCCCCGCAGCCGCGTCCGCCTCGCCCAAGGTGAGCTCCCGCAGGCGCCGGCCCGTGGCGCGCCGGGAGACGCAGAAGGCCCGCCCGTCGTCCAGGCGGCCAACCTCCAGGACGGCAGGCACGGGCAGGGCCGGACCGCCGAATGCCCGGGCCGCGACGGCGTCCTTGCGGAACCCGGCTTCCGACGCACTAATCCGAATGACAAATTCCGCCCCGGCATGACGAAAGGCGAACGCCACCGAGGTCAGGCCCGCCGGCAGGCGCTGGACCTCCGCGGCGTCTTCGTAACGGGAGCGGAGCCAAGCCGTCAGCCTTTGCGCGCGCGCCGCCCCCCACCGCAAAGATGTCGCTCTCTGTCGATCCGGCGCCCCCAGCCTATCCCTGTTTCGCCAAGGTTCGTTGGGGGACATGGGATAGCCTGGCCCCGGAGGCGATGCATGCATGAGGTGGTCGCACCTGTTGGCGACGCTGAGCCACCGTGGCCAGCGCGGGCCAACGAACGTGCCCGCGGTTGCCGCGGCCCGCTGGCGCCACGCGCAGTCTCTCTTCAATGAGACGATCGGCACGATCACCCCAAACGGCCCGAGCCCGGGGGCCGCTGTGCGCGCCGTCGACAGCGCCATCGCCGAGCTCTGGGCCGCCGAGCGCCAGATGGCCCTTCAGTTCGATGGGGCCGACCGCTCCACCCCTGTCGTGTGGCCCTGGATGCAGCGGGACGAGGAACCCCTGGTCTGAGAGAACGGGGGCCGCCTGTGGCGGCCCCCATCCTTTACCGCCGCGCGACCCCCACATTCGCCGTCCAACCAACGTACTTGCTTAAACAGGTAGCCACCGAGAACTTTCGGCTGCCGGCAGGGTAGGGAATTCCCACATTCGGCCGAGCGCCTGTTGGGTGGTTCCCACGCCCCAGGGGTTACCATGGCGCTATGCTCGACGCCGCATGTCCGCCCGTGGGCGCCGTTGGGCAACACGCGAATCCGCACGTCCAGGAGGTGAGATCATGCCGAAACGCCTGCTGCCATGGGTTGCCGGGGTGATGACCCTCGTGCTGGCCATGGCTCCCGCGGTCCTGGCAGCGACGTTCACAATCACGGTGAATTTCAGTTCCGTCGGAACCACCAGCAGCACGGCTTCCAACATCGACACCGTGAGCGGTGCGGTGTATCAAAACTGCGATGAGCTCGCAGGGTCGGGCACCTGCGCGGTGCAGGGCGTAACCGGCGACAGCTATGCCGTCGTGGGCTCGCAGACCAGCGTGAGCGGCGCCGTGTATGACGCTGTGTACGCTGGCGGCGCCATCGGCTCGACGTCGACCGTTACGCTGAACCAACCCACCGTGATCCCGACCATGCTGACCAGCAACGTTGACCCGAACCCCACCGCGATCGGCGGGGTGACGACCGTCACCGCGACCGTCTACGGCGCCGCGTATACGCCGCCGACCGACGGCACGCTGGTGACATTCACGGGCGGATCCGGACTGACCCTGAGCGCGATGAGCGGATACGGGGCCACCGTCGCCGGCAGCGTCTACGGCGCCGTGTACGGCGGCCAGATCAAGTTCACGGCCACCGCGCCGGTGGCGGGCACCTACGATATCACGGCCGCCTATCCCGGCACGGGCCAGACCCTGGCGACCATCCCGGTCACCTGCGCCGCATCGGGCGCCGTCGTCACCTCCTCATCCTCAAGCGCGTCCTCGGCGACGACGGGCACCTCGGTCGGGCCGACCGGAGGCACCCTGGCGTGTAGCGACGGCTCCTTCAGCGCCAGCGTCCCAGCCGGGGCGGTGGCAGCCGGCGATACCGAGGCGTGCGCCGACCAGGCGACCCCGCCGTCGGGCGCGCCGTCCCTGCCCCAGTACATGGTTGCGCTGAGCAACTACGTGTCCCTGACGGGACCGACTCTGAACCAGACCATCACGGCGACTCTGAAGTTGGACCCGTCCGCGCTGAACGGGATGTCGACCAACCGCATCGAGGTCTTCACCGATCCGGGCGGCCAGTGGACGTTCGCGCCCACGACGGTCAACGCCTCGTCTGACACGGCGCAGGTCAAGGTGACGGGCAACGAGAGCCTGGTGGTGCTGGGCAACTCCCAGACCTTCCCGGATGTCTCAAGCACATACTGGGCGCGGTCCTACATCGACACCATGCTCGGCGCGGCCGCCATCGACGGCTTCCCGGACGGCACCTTCCAGCCCGGGGGCCTGCTGACGCGCGCCCAGTTCGTCAAGATGCTGGTGATCGTCGACCAGATCGCGCCGAATCCCGCGGGCACGACGCCGTTCACGGACGTCGCGCCGGGCGACTGGTTCGCCCCGTACGTGGCTGCCGCCTACAGCGCCGGTCTGGTGCAGGGCGTCTCCCCGACCAGCTTTGACCCGAACGCCGGCGTCACCCGCGAGCAGATGGCGGTGCTGCTGGCCCGGGCGCTGAAGCTGAGCGGGACCACAGGCCTGACCTTCAGCGACGCGTCCCAGATCGACACCTGGGCCCTCTCGGGCGTGCAGGCGGCCGTGGCCGCGGGCTACCTGAGCGGGTTCCCGGGCGGTACCTTCGAGCCGCTTGCCACGACCACCCGCGACCAGTCGACCAAGGTCCTCAGCCTCATCATCACCAATGGGGCTCCGGGCGCGGCGACTGCGTCGGGCGTGTCGAGCATCATCACGAGTCCGAACCCGATCGCCGCCGCCGGCAGCCTCGCCGCCGACCAGGCGGTCAACCTCACGGTGACCGCCAAGAACGCGTCGGGCGCCACGGTGCCGAATGCGACTCTTTACCTCAGCTTCCAGGCGGCCACGGGCGGAGGCACGGCCGAGGTGGGGACCACGCCGCTGTCGACCACGACACAGGCGTTCACCACCAATGCGGCCGGCCAGGTCACCGTGACCTACACCACACCGACCACGCTGCCCTCGACGGGCACCGACACCATCACGGTGTCAACGGGGCCGGGTGGCACGGGGGTTGCGAGCACGGACAGCTACGCCTTCCAATCGGGTAGCTGAGCCCGAACCGACGCGGAGGGGAGCGTTAGGCTCCCCTCCGCTCCTCTGCCTCCAACCCAGCGATCACCCACTCGAACGCAGGCACCTGGTCGGGCCACGCCGGCCAGCCGTTGATGGTCGCCAGCAGGCGCCAGTAGCGTTCGGCGCGGGCATCGGTGCCGGACCTCAGGGCGGCCAGCAGGCGTGACCGCTCCAGCCCCGCCAGGGCCACGATCTCCCGCAGCACGGGCTCCGCCGCGGCCGAATCGGGGGCGATGCCAGCCTCAATCGCCGCGCGCGCCTTCGCCCCGATGGCCCTGCCGGCGTCGCCGTCCAGGGGCGGGCGCCCGGCGGCCCGCTCGCTGGCCGAATGCTCCGCCATCTCACGGATCCGCCGCCGGAAGTCCGGGTCGCGCACAAGCTCCGCCAGTTCCAGCCAGGCCTCGACCTGGGCGGGTGCCGGGTCCTGCGGCAACTCGGGCGTGCTGGACCGCATCATGCGCTCGATCTCCGGGTCGCCGTCCAGGCCACCAAACACGCCATCCAGGAACTCATGGATGATCCGCCGCCGCTCCTCCGCCGACTGATGGGCCATCCGGTGCATCCGCTCCACCTCCAGCGCGGTTCCGCCCCGCCTGGCCACGGCGCGCAGCACGGCGCGCCGCAGCCGCAGCGTCCGGATCTGGGTATCGAGCGCGTCAGCATGCAGGGCCGCCACCTCCGCCACGCCCACCTCCTGTGCCAGGACACGCCGGATGGTGCCCAGGTCGAGGCCGAGTTCGCGCAGCGTGCGGATGAGCTCGAGCCGCACGGCCGACTCCGCGTCGAACAGGCGATAGCCGGCCGTGGTGCGGCCGGCCAGCGGCACCAGGCCAAGGTCTGCGTAGTAACGCACCGTCTTGACGGAGAGGCCGGTCTGCCGGGCCAGCTCGCCGATGCCCATGTTGGCCATGGGCCCACCGTAAACCCTCCCGTCGCTGGAGGGTCAAGGGCCTCAGGAGCCGGCCGAGGCTCCTGCCAGCTCGGCCGGCTCGGGCTGGCCGCGGCGGCCGCTTGCCAGACCAAGCCGCCACGTGAGGACAGCCAGGACGGCGACCGCCGCCGTGCCCGCGGCCCAGCCGGCGGCTCCACCCAGGCGCTGCGCGGCCACGGCGAAGGGGATGGCCGCCAGGGTCGGCAGCAGCGGCTCCAGGAAGACGAACCAGGCCTGCAGGCCGAGCTCGCGCCGCCGCAGCAGCCACAGCGTGTGGAGGGCGGACAGGACCCAACCGCCCAGGAAGACGGCGCTCTCCGCCACGCCGCCGCCGTGGGCGGCCAGCGGGGCGCCGATCCCCACGGTCACCGCGGCGAGGACCATCACCGCCAGGCTGCCGCGGCTGTAGCCGTCCGCCGCCAGCATGTCCGAGCCCAGCCGCGCGACGCCGGAGACGTACACGCCAAGGGCCAACAGGGGCAGATAGGCCGCCGCCGGGGCGTACGCCGGCCCGAAGACCGCCGTCATCAGAGTGCCGGGGTACAGCACGAACGCCGCCGTCACGGGATAGAGGGCGAAGTGGTTGAGCCGGAAGCAGAGCATCCCGCGCTGGCGCCGGGCGGACCGCTCGCGCCCGGAGGCGATGAAGGGCACGGCAATGGCGCGAAAGGCCCACGTGACAAGGGTGATCACCCCGGAGAGCACCACGGCGTTGCTCATGCCCCCGGCCGCCGCGACGCTCAGCGTGCCGACGACCATGGTGAGGTAGGCGCCCTGGAAGCTCTTCAACACGTTGGCGAGCCAGATCGGCACCCCGTACCGGAGCATGATGGCGGCCTCGGCGCCGTCGGCTCCCCGGCGCCTGGGTGCCTCCCGCAGTCCCAGCCGGCGCACCCACCAGAGGCTGACCAGCGCCCCGGCGATGGTGCCGGCGGATCCGCCTCCGAGGGCCCAGGCCACGGCCGCCGAGCCATGCACGAAGGGGAGCGGTACGAGCCGCAGGCCCCAGGTCAGGGCTGTGGCCAGGATCATGAGCCCCACCTGCAGCCCGAAGCGGCGCATGCCGGTGAGCGCGCCGCTCGTCACGTTGAGCGGGGCCGACGCCAGAAGGCCAACGGCGCCGATGTCGATGGCCAGCGGCAGGTCCGGGGCCCCATACAGCCGGCCCAGCACGGGCGCGACCATCCAGAGGCACACGACCAGCGCCAGCGCGCCGAGGAGCGCCCCACGTTGCGCGACGCCATACGCAATCGCCGCGTCGCGCCGCTCTGTGGCCAGGTCATACACCAGCGCCGAGGGCAGGCCGATCCCGATCAGCAGGCCCGCGAGGCTGAGGAATTGAAGGGCGAGCGAAAGCTCGCCGAACGTGCGTGGATCGGCGACCCAGCGCGCCAGGAGCGCGCCCCCGATCGTGATGGCCGCCTGGTTGACGAAGAGACCGGGCATGACCAGGCTGACGTTGCGGAGCACGTAGCGGCGGAGCTCGTCCATCGCGGACATTCTACCGCCGCGCGGGCCGGAGGAGGTGGTTTCTCGCCCTGCCGGACCGGCCGAGCCGCCTGGACCTTGCGCTCGCGCCGCTGGCCGTCGCCTCCTTCGTCGCGTACGGGAAGCGTCAGGTGCGGGTGTTCACCGCCCACGTCCTTGGTGCCGTGGCCGAGGGGCCGGCCGTCTTCCCGGCTCCGGGGGGTGGGCGCCCTGCTGCCGGCGGCCGCGGCGCCGGCGGCGGCGCCTGCCCTCCGCACGTACGGGGAGGGGAGGATGCCACAGCGCGTCAGCGGCGCCCCACCTCACGCCCTCGGGCGCGCCGCCTCACCCGCTGGGCCGGCCGCCATCCGGGCCGTGGCCCTCGTCCTCGTCCCGGTACGCGCGCTGGCCGGTCCGCGGGTCGAAGAACACCCGCACGCGCCTGCCCGTCACAGGGTCTACAAAGACTTCGTCCGTGCGCTGCAGCCCTCGGGCGTCAGCGTCACGCGCCGACCCGCGGTAGCGGTGCCGGTCCCAAAGCCAGTAACCGACCGCCGCCACCACGACCACGGCCCCGATCTCCAGGATCGCGATGGCAAGCACCGCCTCAGCTCGACTCCGGCGCAAGCACCACAGCCGTGCCGTACGCGACGACCTCGGCCATCGTCTGGCCGAGCTCGGAGGAATCGAACCGCATCATCACCACCGCGTCGGCCCCCATCGCGTGGGCGTTCTCGACCATGCGGTCGACGGCCTGGCGGCGCGCGTCCTCCAGCATGCGGGTGTACTGGTGGATCTCGCCCCCGCCGAGCGACTTGAAGAAGGCCGCCAGGTTGCCGCCGAGCCCCCTGCTGCGCACGACCACGCCGAAGACCTGGCCGATGGCGCGCGCGACCTGCCGGCCGGCCACGCTCTCCGTGGTGGTCACCACCATGGGTTCTCACCGTCCCGTGCCGCCGGGCCCTGGCCCACGCGGCGGCGATATGTAGACAAGTATCCACATATCGTCCCCAGGGCCGGGTGGCAAGCTGAAACGGCAGGGGGCGGGAATGTCCCGCCCCCTGACCGCCGCGCGCAGCATGCGTCGTCGTCCCATCGAGCTGCCAGCCCACCGGCCCACCGGCCCACCGGCTCTCGCGCCCTCGCGCCCGCCCACCCGCGCACCCTCGCACCCTCGAACGCGACCGTAACGCCAGGGCGCGCGGAGCCCGTGACCATGGCCCGTGCTCTGTCCCATCACCCCAGCCCGGCGCCATGGGTCGCGTCCCGGCCCGTGGTCCGTCCCATCGCCCCGGCCCGGCGACTTGGGCCGTGTCCCGTCCCATCGTCCCAGCCCGGCGCCTCAGGCCCTGTCCCGGCCTGTCGCCCCGTTCCCTCGCCCCAGCCTGACAGCTCAGGCCACCTCCGGACCCGTCGCCCCGGCCCGTCGCCCCGTTCCCTCGCCCTGGCCCGTCGCCCCGACCCGGCGACTTGGGCCGTGTCCCGTCCCATCGTCCCAGCCCGGTGCCTCAGGCCCTGTCCCGGCCTGTCGCCCCGTTCCCTCGCCCCGACCCGTCGCCCCAGCCGGATCCCCTACCCGGCCGCAACCGCCTGCTCCGCCGCCATGCTGGCGCGGAACTCCTCCGCCGCCCGCTCCCGCAGCGCCGGGTCCGTCAGCACGTCGATGGCCGTCATGGCCATGACCTGCGCCGCCGACACGACCGCCCGGTCCCCGTCCGGCGACGCCGCCGCCACCGCGAACTCGTGCTGGTGCGGCTGGATGCCCCTGCCCGCGATGTTGATATTCACGGACACGGTCGGCACGACCCGGCTCACGTTGCCGAGGTCCGTCGAGTGCGACGCGACGCCGCCGCTCGGCGCCACCACCGGCAGCCCCAGCGCCTCCATGTTGGCCATGGCCGCCCCGCCCAGCGCCGTGTTGGGGTTGGTCTCCTCATAGAACGGCCCCTCGACGACCTCCAGCCGCGCCCCGGCCGCCGCCGCCCCGCCCTCCGCGCACCGCAGCACCTTCTGATACACCTCGCGGCACTCCGCCGTCGTCGGCGCCCGCACCGCAAACTCCGCCTGCGCGAAGTCGGGGGTCACGTTGGCCGCCGTCCCGCCATGCCGGATGATGCCGTGGATGCGCACCTCCTGGCGCAGGTGCTGCCGCAGCGCGTTGATCCCGTTGAACGTCTGGATGCAGGCATCCAGCGCGTTGATCCCGTCGTGCGGGTTGCTGGCCGCGTGCGCCGGCCTGCCGTGGTACTTCAACGTCACCTTCTGCGACGCCAGGCACCGCCCGCCCAGCGAGTTCGGCCGCGCGCCCCCGCCCGGGTGCATGCTGATGGCCGCGTCCACGTCGCGGAACATGCCCTCCCGCACGAAGGGGATCTTGCCGCCGCCGCCCTCCTCGGCCGGCGTGCCGAAGATCCGCATGCGCCCCGCCAGCTGTGGCATGACCCGCGCCAGCGCCGCCGCCGCGCCCACGTTGCTGGTGCCGAGGATGTTGTGGCCGCAGGCGTGCCCGAGCCCGCGCAGCGCGTCGTACTCCGCGATGAAGGCCACCGTCGGCCCGGGCGCCTTCCCGTCCCGCCCGCCCGCGAAGGCGGTCGGCATGCCGCAGGTCCCGAGCTCGGACCCGAGCCCCTCCTCGTCGAGGAACTCGCACAGCCACGCCGATGCCTTGTGCTCCTCGTACTGGAACTCGGGGTTCTCATGGATGCGGTGGCTGAGCGCGATGAGCCGCGGCGCCATCTGGTCGACCGCGCTGCAGACGGCCCGCTTCAGGGCCGCGACGTCCGGTGTGCCTTCGGCCATGTGAGCCCACCTCCGTTGACCTCGCTCGCGCGCGGGGGAGACCCGTGCGCTCCATTGACCTCGCTCGCGCGCGGGGGAGACCCGTGCGCTCCGTGAGGTGGCAGTACGCCCCGCTCACCGGCCGGACCTTCCGGCGCCCGAGGCGATGTCGTGCCGCGGCGCGTCCGCGCCGCGGTTCCCGTGGCTTTCGGCCGCCGGCCCGCATAGGCGCGTGCGACGTCCCCAGGACGCCCGCGCCGGGCATCGACCCCCGGTGAAAAGGAGCATGGCCGTCGCGACCGTTCCTCAGAACGTAACCTTGGGTGGGCATAGGCTCACCTTCAGATTACGACGCCGGGCGAACAGCCTTCCCGACCATTTGCGCCGGGGGATCGCACCCCGGGACCGCAGCCAGACCATCGCAGGGCGGGCCTTGCGGCGCAGAAGCCACCGCAGGTGCCGCCGAGGATAGGGTTATCCCCC
>DAHVAF010000311.1 GCA_027314765.1 Clostridia bacterium
GACGTCGCCCGCGCGCGGGGAGACCGCGCGCCTCACGGCCGGCAGGGCGGGCAGGACTGCCGCCGCGGCCCACGGAAACGCTGAGCGCGAGGAGGCCCGATCCCCATGGCCGACGCGGTCTGGCGGCCCGATCCTGCGCGCATGGCGCGCAGCCACCTGCAGCGGTTTCTCACGCGCACGGGCGCCCGCGACCTCGATGACCTGCGCGCCCGCGCGGCCGCCGACCCCGGGTGGTTCTGGCGCGAGGTGGAGCAGGACCTGGGGGTGGCGTGGTATCAGCCGTACACTCAGGCGCTCGACCTGACCGACGGCGTGCCGTGGGCGCGCTGGTTCACGGGCGGCAGGATGAACGCCGCCAACGACGCGCTCGACAAGCACGTGGCGACCCAGCGCCGCCGCCAGCTGGCCCTGGTCTGGGAGGGCGAGGATGGCGCCGTCCGCCGCTACTCTTACTTCGACCTCTGGCAGGAGACCAACCGCGTCGCCAACGCGCTGGAGGCGCTCGGCATCGGCCAGGGCGACCGCGTCGGGATCTTCCTGCCCATGCTGCCCGAGACGGCGGCCGTCCTGCTGGCCTGCTGCAAGGTGGGCGCCATCTTCATCCCCATCTTCTCCGGTTACGGTGCCGATGCGGTGGCCACGCGCCTGCGCGAGGGCGGGGCGCGCCTGCTGGTCACGGCCGACGGCTTCTACCGGCGCGGGCGCCCCGTGCTGCAAAAGCCCCTGGCCGACGCGGCGGCGGCCGCCTGCCCCGACCTGGAGCACATCCTGATGGTGCGCCGGCTCGGTGCCGACGGGCCCTTCACCGAGCCCCGCGACGTGGCTTACGACGAGGTTGTGGCGCGCCTGCGCGCCACATATGAAACCAAGCAGCTCGACGCCGAGACCCCGGTGATGCTCATCTACACCTCGGGCACCACGGGCCGTCCGAAGGGCGCCGTCCACGTGCACGCGGGGTTTCCGTTGAAGGCCGCGCAGGACTTGGCCCACTGCTTCGACCTCCAGGGGGGCGACCTGCTCTTCTGGTTCACCGACATGGGCTGGATGATGGGACCCTGGGAGGTCTTCGGCGCCCTCTGGCTCGGCTCGACCATGCTGTTCTACGAGGGCACGCCCGACCACCCGCAGCCCGACCGCGTCTGGGCGCTCTGCGAACGGCACGGCGTCAGCCACCTCGGCGTGTCGCCCACCGCCATCCGCGCGCTGATGACGCAGGGCACCGATTGGGTGCGGCGGCACGACCTCAGCCGGCTCGATGTGCTCGGCAGCACGGGCGAGCCGTGGAACCCCGACCCCTGGCGCTGGTACTTCGAGGAGGTCGGCGGCGGGCGCTGCCCCATCGTCAACTACTCGGGCGGGACGGAGATCTCCGGCGGGATCCTCGGCTGCTTCCCGGACTCGCCGATGGTGCCCTGCGCGTTCGCGGGGCCGATCCCCGGCGTGCCGGCCGAGGTGCTGGGCGAGGACGGCAAGCCCGTGCGCGGGGCCGTGGGCGAGCTGGCCATCACGGG
Source organism: Clostridia bacterium (assembly GCA_027314765.1). GTDB lineage: Bacteria > Bacillota > Sulfobacillia > RBS10-35 > JAJYVM01 > JAJYVM01. The sequence continues at coordinate 1,512 of DAHVAF010000311.1, forward strand.
GCCGTGGCCCGGCATGACGCGCGGCTTCTGGCAGGATCGGGAGCGCTACCTGGAGACCTACTGGTCGCGCTGGCCGGGCGTCTGGGTGCACGGCGACTGGGCACGCGTGGACGCCGACGGTTTCTGGTACATCGAGGGCCGCTCGGACGACACGCTGAAGGTGGCGGGCAAGCGCGTGGGGCCGGCGGAGGTCGAGTCGGAGCTGGTGGCCCACCCGGCCGTGGTCGAGGCGGCGGCGATCGGCGTACCGGACGAGGTCAAGGGCGAGGCGATCGTCTGCTTCTGCATCCTGCGGCCGGGCGCGGAGCCGAGCGCGGCGCTGTCGGCGGAGCTGCGGGGCTGGGTGGGGGAGCGGCTGGGCCGGCCGCTGGCGCCCAAGGACGTGCGGTTCGTGAGCGACCTGCCGCGCACGCGCAACGCCAAGATCATCCGGCGCGCGGTGCGAGCGGCCTACCTCGGCCTGCCGGCCGGCGACCTGTCGGCGCTGGAGAACCCGGCGGCGCTGGAGGCGGTGCGGGCGGCGGCGGGCAAGTAGCGCGGCGGCGGCTCAGCCCTTCGGCACCGGCGTCGCCCAGGTGACCGCCCCGCACCGCGGGCAGCGGACGCGCTTCTTCTGCATCGTGTGCGGCACCATCACGACGGCCAGCGCGGGGAGCTCAAAGGTCGCGCCGCAGGCCCCGCATGGGTAATCGAACTGCTGGGCGAGCCGGGTCTGGCGGAAGCAGGCGAAGACCAGGACCACTGCGACCCCGACGAAGACGGCCAACTGCTTCGGCATCCCGTAGGCTCCCCATCCCCCCGCCGACGAACCCTATGGGGGATCTCCCTGGCGCGAGCCGCCATCCCACTGATCGAGCATGGCCAGGTCGCGCTGATCCGCCGCGAACGGGCCGGCGCGGCTCCCTGCGACCCTGTTTCCGGGCGGCGGCATCGAGGCGGGCGAGGCTGCCGAGGAAGGCGCCGTCCGCGAGGCGTAGGAGGAGCTGGGCCGGCGGGTCCGTCTGGAAGGGCTGCGGGCTGTCGTGACGTTCAGCGGCGCCACGCAGCGCTACTTCCGCGCATCGCGCCTCGCGGGCACGTCTGACACCGGCGGCGGCGAGGAGATGGCGGCGCCCGCCACCTCGGACACCGGCAGATCCACACCCGTCTGGCGGCGCCTGGATGCGGTGTCCCACCTCGATGTTCGTCCGCGGGCGCCGGCCGACCTGGTCGCCACGCGCCGCCTGCCGGCTGCGCCCGTGACCATCATCTCCCCGCATGTCCCCGCATGCGCGCGGGGGAGCCCGTGCGCATCATCGACGAACGCCGAGCCGTCCGCTATCTTGACCGCCGTACCTTGGCCAGGACACTTCGCCAGCCGTCGAAGCGTGCCGGCGTTATCCTGGGGCCATGGTGCACGAGACGGCGACGCGCGGCGAGCCCGACCTTGCGTGGGTCGCGGCGGCCATCGGCGAGGCGGGGCGCGCCCGCATCCTGAACGCGCTGGGGGACGGCCGGGCGCTGGCGGCGAGCGTGCTGGCGCGCGAGGCCGGCGTGGCGCCCTCGACGGCCAGCGCCCACCTCGGGCGGCTGGTGCAGGCGGGACTGATCGTGGCCGAGGCCAGCGGCCGCCACCGGTACTACCGGCTTGCAGGCCCGGCCGTCGCCCAGGCGTTGGAGGCGCTGGCGAGCCTGGCGCCGCCCGAGCCCGTCCGCTCGCTGCGGGCTGCCACCCAGGCGGCGGCCCTGCGGCGGGCGCGCGCCTGCTATGACCACATGGCGGGCCGGCTGGGCGTCGAGGTCATGGCGGCGCTGCTGGCGCGGGGGCATCTGGCCGGCGGCGACGGTCGCCACGACCAGGCGCGGGCGCGACTTGACAAGTACAGCGGCGCCGGCCGCGACTTCACGTACGCGGTGACCGAGGCGGGCGAGCGCTTCTTCACCGACTTCGGCCTTGACCTCGGGCTGCGGCCCACCGTGCGCTACTGCGTCGACTGGACGGAGCAGCGCCACCACCTGGCCGGCGGGCTTGGGACGCAGTTGCTGGACCGTTTTCTGGAGCTGGGCTGGGTGCGGCGCGTGGCGGTCGGCCGGGCGCTGGTGGTCACCGAGTCGGGCCTCAGCGGGGTCGGGCGCGCGTTCGGCATCGAGGCCAGGGCCATTCGGGGCGAGTGAGCCCGCCGCGGTCCTCCGGCTTCCGCACACTCACGCTGATCTGGGCCAGCCAGTCTTTGTCGGCGCTCGGCACCGCGATCACCTACTTCGCCATCAGCATCTGACTCGCGCAGGTCGAGTCGGGATGCTCGCACGCTTGCACAAGCTGAGTTGGGGCTCCGACCACTGGTTCGCCGGCCTCACCATCGCGCTCGACGGGGTCGACGCCCGGCAGGCCGCCTGGCAGCCGCCCGGGGGCGGCAATACCATCTGGCAGACCCTGAACCACCTCAACTTCTACGACGGGGGCATCTTGGAACGGCGGCAGGGGCGGCCAGGCACGCACGGCAGCAACGACGATACCTTCGGCGAGCCCGGGGATCCG
>DAHVAF010000315.1 GCA_027314765.1 Clostridia bacterium
GCCAACCTCAGCGAGTGGGCCAACTTCCGCTCCACCCACAGCGCCAGCGGGTGGAGCGCGCGGGGCGGGCAGTGCCGCAACCCGCACGTGCTCGACCGCTCGCCCTCCGGCAGCAGCGCGGGGTCGGGGGCGGCGGCCGCCGCGGCGTTTGCTGCCGTCACCCTCGGCACGGAGACCGATGGGTCGATCATCGGGCCGTCCGCCGCCAGCGGTGTCGTGGGCATCAAGCCGACCGTCGGCCTCACCAGCCGGGCGGGGGTCATCCCCGTGGCGCACTCCCAGGACACCGTGGGGCCGCACGCGCGGTCCGTGGCCGATGCCGCGACCGCGTTGGGGGCGCTGGTGGGGCTCGACCCCCGGGACGGGGCCACGGCGACCAGCGAGGGCCGGTACCACGCCGACTACCGGCCCTTCCTTGACCGCGACGGGCTGCGCGGCGCCCGCATCGGCATCGCGCGCAAGCCCTTCTGGGGATACAGCGCCAAGGCCGACCGCGTGGGGGAGGAGGCCATCCGCGCCCTGCGCGAGGCCGGCGCGATCATCGTCGACCCAGCCGACCTGCCCACGGCGGACCAGGCGTGGGCGCTGTCGCAGGGTCGGTGGTCCGAGGGGCCCGGCGACACCTCGGAGACAGACGTGCTCTACTACGAGTTCAAGCACGACTTGAACGCCTACCTGGCCACGCGGACGGGCGTGCCGGTGCGCACGCTGGCGGAGCTGATCCGCTTCAACGAGGCGCACGCGGCGGAGGAGTTGCGGCACTTCGGCCAGGAGCACTTCCTGACGGCGGAGGCGCGCGGGCCGCTGACGGACCCGGCCTACCTGCAGGCCCTGGAGAAGAGCCGCTGGCTCGGCGGCACGGGCGGGATCGACGCGGCGCTGGCGGAGCACCACCTCGACGCGCTCTTCTGCCCGACGTTCGCGCCGGCCGTGCCCATCGACCAGGTCAACGGCGAGGTGGGCCATGGCGGTAGCACGAGTCCGGCGGCACGGGCCGGCTACCCCATCGTGACCGTGCCGGCTGGATTCGACCACGACCTGCCCGTCAACGTGAGCTTCATCGGCACCGCCTGGAGCGAGCCGACGCTGATCCGGCTGGCGTACGCCTTCGAGCAGGCCACGCGGGCCTGGCGGGCGCCGCGGTTTCTGCGGAGCGCCATCGCGGACTGAGCCACCCGGACCGAATCCGGCAGCCCCTTCGTGACGGCCCGGCGTACGCCGGGCCGTTTCCGCTCGGCTTGAAGCCGCGGCGTCGTCGGGGCGGCGTCGGGGGGTGTCGGGGCGGCAGCGCCCTTCGACCCGATCAGCGATGGGGTCGGCCACGGTGGCAGCACCAGCCGCCTGCGGCGGCCCGCCCCCCAATCGGCCACGGCGCCGGGGCAGACCCGCAGGGGCGGTGCCCAGGGGTGCGGCGGCGGACCGCGGTTGCGGGTGCCGGGTGCCCACCCGACCCGCGCGTCAAGAACCGGCGGCGCGGTACGCCTGGCCGCACTCCGACTGCGACCGGCGGAACGATGAGGCCGGCCCGGCGCATGCCGGGCCGTCATGACGAGGCGGCGCCCTGCCCGCCGCGCAGCGGTTCGCACCAGCCTGGCGCGGGGGCGCGGCACGGGACGCTCCCGGTGGACGGCACCGAGGACGTGTGGGCCGCCGGCCAACGCGGGTAGCTGGGCGAGACCGCCTGGCCGCCCTCGGGTGGCAGCCGCCGCCTGAGGGGCTCCGTCCCCGCCCGATGGCTCACCGGACCTTCGCCGTGCGCAGCGCGCAACAGAATCTCTAGTGCGTGGTAGGTGTTGCATGTCTGCGTAACTTGTCGACAATTTCCCTCTGTCACCGACAAGTCAATAGCCGCCGGCCCTTCCCCTGTCTCGACATGTGTTGGCTGGCGCGGCCAGCCCCGAGGAGAGGAAGGTCCGCTCCCGCTGGCAGGGGAATCGGCTTTCCCCCCGATGCCCGTGTGGTCTATGCCACACAGGGGTGCCGGCGAAGGAGTGGTTGCAGTGGGTCGGAGTGCCTGGTTGCGGATGCGGCGGGTCGTGGGGGTACTCACGATGATGGCGATGACGGTCGCCGCATCGATCGTCGGCACCCCGGGCGCGGTCAGCGCCCAAGGGTACATCAGCGTCAACACGACGGCGGATGTGCTCAGCAGCAGCAACTGCTCCATCCGGGCGGCCATCGCCACGCTGGAGGCGGGCACGGCCGAGTACGGGTGCAATTACGATTCCTCGGTCATCGCGATCCAGGTGCCGCCGGGCGACTATGTCCTCGGGTCGCCGCTGCAGGTCGTGCATGGCGTCGGTGGCGTCGGCGGGGTCGTCGAGCTGGTCGGGGACACGGCCACACTGGGCACGGACACCGCCATCGACGGCAACCACGCGACCCAGGTCTTCGTCGTCAATTCAGGCGGGATTCTGGTCCTGGAAGGGATCGAGGTCGCCAACGGGGTGGCCCAGCAGGGCGGCGGCGTGTACGTCGCCGGCGGGTTCTCGGCCTATAGCTCCACCTTCGCCAACGATGTGGCGGCGGGCGGCGCCGGCCAGCGCTCGCCGTGCGTGGGTGGGGACAACACGGCGGACTGCGCCGGCGGTGGCGGCGGCGGCGGAGCGGGTTTGGGTGGCGCCATCTTCACCGCGACCTCAGGGACGACGAATCTCCAGACCGTCGCGTTCAGCAACGACACGGCAACGGGCGGTGCCGGCGGCGGGTCGGGCTATCCCGAGTCCGGCCAGTTCTGTGGCGACGGCGGCAACGGCGGCGGACCGAACGGGGGCGCAGGCGGCTCGTACGGCAACTGCACCGAGGGTGGGCAGGGCGACAACGGCAGCGCCGGCGGCTTCGGCAGCGGCGGCGGCGGTGGCGGCGCCAATTTCGGCAGCTACCCGTCGAACGGCGGCGGCGGCGGCAGCGGCGCCAACGGCGGCTTCGGCGGTGGCGGCGGCGGCACCGGCGGTGCGACGCAGGGCGGGAGTAACGGCCAAACGCCCGGCACCGGCGGCTTCGCGGCGGGCAGCGCCGGCGGCTCCTACGAGAGCGGCGGGTCGGGCGGCGGCGGCGGTGCCGGCGTCGGCGGCGCCATCTTCAACTACTCCGGGACCCTGGACCTGAATGAGTCCTACGCGCCGACCACGACGTCGTCGGTCGGGGCGGCGACGGGAACGCCGACCGTCGGGCAGTCGGACACCTTCTCGACCACGGTCAGCACGTCCGCCCTGGTCGGCAATACGTCGGCCGGCGGCGGCGCCTCCGGCGGCGGCATCGGGCCGAGCAACTACGGCTCCGGCGCCTGCCCGGACATCTTCGCGTACGGCGGCACCGTGAACGTGAGCGGCGTCAGCGTGAGCAACCCCTACTGCGACGCCAACACGATCGGCAACGCCGCGGGGGCGGGAGTGGAGAACGGCGGCCAGACGGGCGGCGTCAGCGGCGTGATCAACAACGGTTCGCCCGCCAGCCTGAGCGGCTCCGTCAGCTTCATCGACTCCACGACGGGCGCCACGCTCTGCACCGTCGGCGCGGGATCGGGCGCGGCGAGCTGCGCGGGCACCTTCAGCACGGCCGGGACGCACCAAGTCTACGCCAAGTACGCGGGGGACAGCAACCACACGGCCTCCGCGTCGGGCACGACCCAGATCCAGGTGAGCGCGGCGGCGACGGCGACCAGTGTGAGCAGCAGCTCCAATCCGACGGTATATGGCGAGGGCACGACCCTGACGGCGAATGTGTCGCCGGCGCCGGATGGCGGCACCGTGACCTTCTATCTCGACGGCAGCTCGATCGGAACCGTGAGCCCCAGCGGCGGCCAGGCCCAGCTGACGCTACCGTTGGGCGATCCGGCGCTCACCGTCGGCTCGCACTCCGTTTACGCCCAGTACGGCGGGGATACCAACTACGTGGCCTCCACGTCGTCCACCATCACGCAGGTCGTCAACAGGGACGCGACAGCCGTCCTGCTCAGCCCAAGCGCCAACCCGTCCGTGTTCGGTCAGCCGGTCACCCTCACGGCGCTGGCGTCGGCCGAGCCATTCGGGTCCGGGGTGCCGACCGGCAGCGTGACGTTCTACGACGGGTCCTCATCGCTTGGCACGCAGAGCCTGAGCGGCGGCCAGGCGACGCAGACCTTCAACGGGTCGGTGGGCAGCCATGCCTTGACCGCCCAGTACGGCGGCGATGGCAACTTTCTGCCCAAGATCAGCGCGGGCGTGAGCCAGGTGGTCAACCAGGCGGGCACCGCGACGACGCTGACGTCGAGCGCCAACGCCTCGGTCACGGGGCAGACCGTGACCATCACGGCCGCCGTCGCGGTCAACGCGCCCGGTACGTTCGATCTGGCCGTCCCGACCGGCACGGTCACCTTCATGGACGGCTCGACGACGCTCGGCACGGCGACCATCAGCCCGACGACCCACACGGCGAGCTACACGACCAGCGTGTTCGCGGTGGGTAGCCACGCGCTCACGGCGACCTACAGCGGCGATCCGAACTTCACCGGCGGCACCGGCGCGCTGACGCAGGTGGTCAACCAGGCCTCGACCACGACGTCCGTCGCGACGCCGCAGATCTATGGCAGCTCGGTCACCATCACGGCGACCGAAACGGTGAACGCGCCCGGCTCGACCGCCATCGCCCCGCCCAGCGGCACCGTGACATTCCGCGACAGCGAGGACTCCACCACGCTGGGCACGGCGACCGTCGGCACCGAGGCCGGCCAGACCACGGCGTCGATCACGACGCCTGACCTCAGCGTCGCGAGCCACACCATCACCGCCTACTACAGCGGCGACGGCAACTTCCTGGCCAGCACCGGCAGCACCGGCTACCAGGGGCTCTCCGCGCCCACGAATGTCCAGGCCGCGGCCGGCAACGGCCAGGCTGCGGTGACTTGGTCGGCGCCGGCCACAGGTGGCGCCAGTGTGACGAGCTACACCGTGACCTCCGCTCCGGGTGGAGTCACGGCGACATCCGCCGGCACCTCCGCCACGGTCACGGGCCTCAGCAACGGCACGGCCTACAACTTCACGGTGACGGCGACCAACGCCAACGGGACGAGCCCTGCATCCGTGGCCTCCAACAGCGTGACGCCGACCAACGGCCAGAGCGTGCCCGGGACACCGACCAACGTGCAGGCATACGGGGGCAACGCGTCGGCGACGGTGACCTGGACCGCGCCCAATGACGGCGGGTCGGCGATCACCAGCTATACGGTGACGTCCTATCCCGGTGGCGCGCAGACGTCGGCGACAGGCACGAGCGCCACGGTGGGCGGGCTCACCAACGGCACCGCGTACACGTTCACGGTCACGGCGACCAACGCCGTCGGCCCGAGCGCGGCATCGGCCCAGTCCAACGGCGTCACGCCCACGACTGGCCAGACGGCGCCGGGGGCACCGACCAACGTGCAGGGGACCGCGGGCAACGCGAGCGCCACCGTCACCTGGACGGCCCCGGCGAGCAACGGCGGATCCTCGATCACGGACTACACGGTGACCTCCTACCCCGGCGGCCAGCAGACCTCGGCCTCCGGCACAGGCGCGACGGTGACCGGTCTGGGCAACGGCACGGCCTACACGTTCACGGTCACAGCTACCAACGGGGTCGGCGCCGGTCCCGCCTCGGCGCCGTCCAACGCGGTGACGCCGAGCACCGGTCAGACGGTACCGGGGGCGCCGACCAACGTGCAGGCGACGGGTGGGAACGGCCAGGCCACCGTGACCTGGACAGCTCCCGCGGATACCGGCAACGCGGCCATCACCGGCTACCTCGTCACGTCCTACCCCGGCGGGCAGCAGACGCCGGCCACGGGGTCGAGCGTGACGGTGACCGGCCTGGCCAGTGGCACGAGCTACGACTTCACGGTCGCCGCCATCAACGCCGTGGGGACCGGTGCGGCCTCGGCGGCCTCTGACACGGTGACGCCCAATACCGGCGAGTCCGTGCCCGGCGCCCCGACGAGCGTGCAGGCGACGGCCGGCGACGGCCAAGCAAGCCTGGCGTGGACGGCGCCGAGCAGTGACGGCAACGCGAGCATCACGGGATACGTCATCACGTCGTATCCGGGCGGCGCCCTGACGACCGCGCCGGGCACGAGCGCGACCATCGGCGGCCTCACCAACGGCACCGAGTACTCGTTCACGGTGATGGCCATCAACGCCGTGGGCCAGGGCCCTGCCTCGGCGGCCTCGAATGCCGTCACGCCCTCCACCGGCCAGACGGTTCCCGGCGCGCCGACGGCCGTCTCCGCCCAGGCGGGCAGCGGCCAGGCGACGGTCACCTGGACGGCCCCGACCGACAACGGCAACAGCGCGATCACCGGCTACACCGTGACATCCTCCCCAGGCGGCTTCACGGCCAAGGTCGGCGGCGGCTCCACCGCGGCCGTGGTCACGGGTCTCAGCGACGGCACGTCCTATGTCTTCAGCGTGGTTGCGACCAATGCGGTGGGGGACGGTCCGGGATCCGTGCCATCGGCGCCCGTGACGCCGGCGGCCTACCCTGGTGACAGCGTGCCCGGCTCCCCGACCGGGGTGGTGGCCGCGGCCGGCAACGGCCAGGCCACCGTCACCTGGACGGTCCCGGCCGACACGGGCGGGCTGCCCCTTGCAAGCTTCACGGTGACTTCATCGCCCAGCGGGTTCGGGAGCACCGTGGCGGGCTCGGTCTACGGGGCCGTCTACGGCACCGCGACGGTGTCGGGACTGCAGAACGGGACCCCCTACACATTCTCCGTGACGGCGGCCAACGCCGTGGGCAGCGGCATGCCGTCGGCCTCTTCGAACAGCGTGACACCGACGACGGGCCAGACGGCTCCCGGCGCGCCCACGAACGTGCGGGCCACCGCCGGCGACGGCCAGGCGACCGTCACGTGGTCGGCCCCGGGTGACACCGGCAACACGGCCATCACCGGCTATGTGCTGACCTCGTACCCAGGCGGCGCGCAAACCCAGGCGTCCGGGACCAGCGCAGCCGTGACCGGACTGAGCGACGGCACCATCTACACCTTCACGGTCACCGCCGTGAACGCGGTCGGCCAGGGGCCGGCCTCGGCCGCGTCTAACCAGGTGACGCCCACCACGGGCCTGACCGCGCCCGGGGCGCCGACCGACATCCAGGCGGCCGCGGGCGACGGGCAGGCGACGGTCACGTGGCAGGCTCCCACCGATGACGGCGGGTCGCCGGTCACGGGCTACACCCTGACGTCCTATCCGGGTGGCCAGCAGACGCAAGCGACGGGAACCAGCGCGACGGTCACCGGCCTCAGCAACGGGACGAGCTACACCTTCACGGTGCTGGCCACAAACGCCGCCGGGTCCGGTCCCGCCTCCGCAACTTCCAACGCGGTGACGCCCAGCACCGGCCTCACGGTGCCGGGTGCCCCGAGCGCGGTGAGCGCGACGCCGGGCAACGAGCAGGCCACCGTGTTCTGGACGCCTCCGTCCGGCACGGGCGGAACGCCGATCCTCGGCTACGAAATCGTCTCCAATCCGGGCGGGTACACGTACACGACCCCGAGTGGCAACTCGACGGCCGCGACCCTCGCCGGTCTGACCAACGGTGTGCCCTACACCTTCACGGTGACCGCGATCAACGCGGTCGGCGGCGGTGCCGCGTCCGCGGCCACGGCGGCCGTCACGCCCACCACCGATCCGGGCTCCAGCGTCCCCGGCGCGCCGACGAACGTGGTGGCGGCGCCCGCCAACGGCTCCGTCGCGCTGACGTGGACCGCGCCGGCCAATGACGGGGGGCTGGCGATCACCTCGTACACCATCGCGTCGAGCCCGAGCAGCGTGACGACGTCCGTGTCCGGCACGTCGGCCACGGTGACGGGCCTGGCCAACGGGACCCAGTACACCTTCACAGTCACGGCGAGCAACCCGGTCGGGGCGGGTCCCGCCTCGGGCGCCTCCAACGCGGTGACGCCAACCGCCTACCCCGGCAGCAGCGCTCCGGGAGCGCCCACCGGCGTGAACGCCACGCCCAGCAACGACGGGGCCACGGTGACCTGGTCGGCGCCGCAATCCGACGGCGGGCAGGGGATCGCGAGCTACATCGTGACCTCGAGTCCGGGCAACTTCACGGAGACGGCGACGATGCCGGGCGCGACGTCGGTCACCTTCAGCGGCCTCAGCAACGGCACGCAGTACACGTTTAGCGTGGTGGCCGTGAACCCGGTGGGCCAGGGGGCTGGGGCGGCCTCCAACGCGGTCACGCCCGAGCCATACGGCAACGGGTCGAAGCTGCCCGATCCGCCGGCAGCGGCCACCGCCACGGCGGGCAACGGCCAGGTCACGATCAGCTGGCCAGTGCCGCCCTATGACGGTGGCAGCGCGATCACGGGCTACGTGGTGGTCGCGAAGTCCGGCCAGCAGCTCGATGTGACCACGCCCGTGAACTCTGTGACCTGGACGGGGCTGCAGAACGGGACCCAATACAGCTTCGAGGTCTATGCGGTGAACGCGGTTGGG
>DAHVAF010000317.1 GCA_027314765.1 Clostridia bacterium
CCCAACCCGACCGGACCCGCCTGCCGTCGACGCGGGGCGAGCGGTCGCCGCCCCGCTGCGCTTGCCGCAATCCGCGGAGCCCCACCCACGGCCCCCCCGCCGGTCCGCCGCCTCACCAGGCGTGGTGCGTCCATGCACCACCACCCCCGCTCGGCCATACCTCGGATGCGGGCGCCGAGGCTCGCCCCCCCGGCGTTCGGAGGAGGTTGGTCCTTGCTGGGCACTGTGCGGGCGGTCCCCGGGTCCAGGGCCTGGCTCCGGCGCGCCGGCGCCGCGCTGGTCGTGCTGGGGCCGGGTCTGCTGTCGATGGCCGGCGACAACGACGCCGGTGGGCTGCTGAGCTATGCCGCCACCGGGATGCGCTTTGGCCCGTCGCTCTTCGTGCCGCTGATGATTCCGCTCGTCGCCCTCAGCTTCGCGGTGCAGGAGATGGCCATGCGCCTGGCCGCCGCGACCGGCCGCAGCTTCGCGGCCCTGCTCCGCGAGCGCGTGGACCGGCGCTGGGCCGTGCTGGCGGCCGTCGACCTGGCCCTGACGAACTGGTTCAGCCTCGTCACGGAATTCGCGGGCATGGGGATCGCCCTGGCGCATTTCGGCGTGCCCCTGGTCGTGGGCGTCCCCGCGGCCCTGGCCGTGGTCCTTGTCCTTGCGACCTGCTTCCCGTACCGCAGCGTCGAGCGCCTCGCCGTCGGCGTGGCCGTCACAAGCGTGCTCTTTTTGCCCATCGCCTTCCGGGTCCACCCGCCGCTCGCCGACGTCGCCCTGCTCCCGCGCCACGCCGGGCCCGACCTCGGCTTCTACATCCTCGCCACCGTCGGCAACGCGATGGCGCCCTGGATGGTGTTCTTTCAGGCCAAGGCGGTGCAGGCCAAGGGCATGACCGTGGCCGAAGTGCCCGCCGGCCGCTGGGACCTTGCCGCCGGCTCCGTGCTGCAGGGCGCCGTCGCCGTGGCGGTCCTGCTCATCGCGGCGGCCGCGCCGATGACGCAGGGGTTTCATGCCGCCACCTGGCTCGGCCGCCTCGGGGCGCCCTGGCTCGGCGACCTTCTCGCCGTCGGCCTCTTCGACGCCGGCTTCGTCGCGGCCATCACCGTTGGGCTGTCCTCGGCCTGGGCCGTCGCGGAGACGTGCACGGCCCGCCCCGAGCAGGCCGGCGGCTGGGTGCGCGGGGTGTACGCGGCGGGCCTGGCGACGGCCGCCGCGGCCGTGCTGGTGCCGCACCTGCCCCTCGACCTGGTCGCCGTCGGCGCGCAGGCCGCATCCGGAATCCTGATGCCGCCCGTCGTCGGCCTCCTGCTGGTCCTGTGCAACGAGCGCTCGCTGGCGCAGCGGGGCCGCAACAGCCGGCTGGCGAACGTGGCCGGCGCCATCGCCGCGGCAGTATTCACCCTGGCCTCGCTGGCGCTGCTGTGGTCGGGGCCGTCGGCCTGATGCGCCGCTTCTTCATCTGGGGCCTCTGGACGTGGACGGTCCTTGCCCTCGGCCTCTTTCTCGTCCGCTTCCTCACCACGCTGCGCGGGTAGGCGAAAAGCCGCTCATTCGGTGGGCCCGGGCCATACGGCCCGGGCCCGTCCCACCCGCCACAAGTGACGCCGCCGGGGCGCTCAGCGGGCCGTCAGGAAGTCCCGCGTGAGGACCTGGAGGTCGCGCAGCAGGGTCGCGGCGTCGCTTCTGAGGTTGAGGTTGGCTCCGCTCGCGACATCGCTGGCCAGGCGGCCGACATCGCTGTCGATGGCGCTGGCGTGGGCCCGGTTGCGGGTCATGGCGACCGCGCGCAGGCTGGCCCAGATTCCGCCCACGCCGCGGGCCGCGTCCAGGGCCCCCTCGGCGTTGCCGTTCTCCGTGTCCAGCTCCACCTCGCGGGCCAGGTACTCCATCTCGTAGATCTGCACCGGGGTGCCCGGCCGGTAGAGGCCGAGGAGCGCGGTGGTATACGCGGTGAGGTCGTTGGCCGCCATGGCCGTGCCCATCGCGTTCCGGCTCGCGATGGCCGTGCCGAGGGCGCTGACGGCGTCATCGACGGCGGTCAGCAGGCTTGCGTTGGCGCCCTGGCCCTGCACGATCCGGCGCGCCGAGCCCCAGGTGGCCGTCAGGGTGCGGTAGTCGCCCTGGATGCGCGTCCAGTCCACGCTGGCGCCCGTCGAGGGGGTGACCCGCGATGTGACGCCGGGCGAGGCGGTGGTGCCGGTGGCCGAACCCGTGGCGGTACCGGTCCCCGTTGCCGTCCCGGTGCCTGGGGCCGTGCCGGGGGCTGTCGTCACACCGGGGTTGACGCCCGTCGTGGGCGTGGTCGGGCTGGACGTGCCGGGCGTGGTGCCCGCGCCGGTCTGGCCGGTTCCGGTCCCCGTCGTGCCGGTGCCTGTCGTGCCCGCGGTGCCGGCGCCGCTGCCGGTACCCGTTCCCGCCGCACCGTTGCCGGCGCCTGTGGGGCCGGTGCCCGCCCCCTGGGTCTGGCCGCTGCTGCCCGCGCCCGGCGCGGCGGGCGTGCCCGTGCTCCCTGTGCCACCCATGCCCGTGCCCGTGCCGGGGCCTGTACCGCCGGGCGCCGTCTGGACGCCATTGCCGGCCCGGTTGCTGCGCCCGATCTGGTCCTGGGCGCTGGCGCCGGCCGTCCCGGCGTTGTAGGGCACGGCGGCGTTGAAGATGGCGACGGCGTTGGCGTCCACGCGCGTGAGCTCCACCGGGGGCCTGCCGGTCGCGGGGTTCGGAGATTGGCGCACGGCGCCGCCGAACGAACAGCCGGAGAGGATCATCGCGGCGGCCAGGGCCGCCGTCCCGACGCTGGCGATGCGGTGTCCAGCCATGTGGGGGATCAGCCTCCCGAGGGAAGGCTGCCCTGCGGCGGGCTTGGCGATGCGACATCCGGGTTCGGGCCGCGGCCGGGACGGCCGCGGCCCGGCGGCGCGTCAGGCGGGGATGGTGAGGCTCTCCAGGTCGCGCGGGTAGAAGGTCAGCATCTCGATCCCGGTGTCCGTAACCACCACAGTGTCGCTGTGGCGGAAGCCCGCGAAGCCGTTGACGTAGATGCCCGGCTCGACCGTGAAGATCATGCCCGCCTGAATCAGGCGGTGGTCGCCGCGATCCAGGAAGGGCGCCTCGTGCACCTGCGTCGACTTGGCGTGACCACTGTGGTGGCGCCAAGTCGCCTGCAGGTTGTGGTCCTCGAAGTACCGCCAGACGGCCTTGTCGACGTCCGAGCAGGGGATGCCGGGCTTGATCGCATCCAGGGCGATGTCCTGCACGTTGAGCATGTGCTGGAAGTACTCGGCCTGCTCGCGGCTCGGCTCGCCGAGGATCATCGTGCGCTCCAGCTCGCAGGAGTATCCCCACACGGAGGCGCCGGCGCCCGTGACCAGCACGTCGCCCCTGCGCATCACGGCGTTCGTGGTGATGGCGTGCGGCAGGGCGGAGCCCTTGCCGACCTGGCCGCGGAAGCCCGCGGAGGCGCCGGCGCGGCCGGAGGATAGCGGGCGGTAGTCCTTGCCGAGCGTCTTGATCATGGTCTGGGTGGCCTCGTACGAGGCCCGGGCGGACACCTCGTTCTCGGTGGCGCCGTCGCGGCAGTGGTCCTGGAGCAGCCGGTGCGCGAGGTTGGCCCAGCGGGTGCTCTCGCGCACCAGGGCGACCTCCTCGGCCGAGTTGATCATCTGCATGTCCTCGATGGTGTCGCGCACGGAGGTCACCTTGGCCTCCGGCAGCACCTCGGAGAGCCGCGGGCCGCGGTAGCCGTAGATGCCGCCGTAGCCGTCCGCGTCCACGCCGATGTGGGCGCTGCCCAGCCCCAGCTCCTTGACCAGGTCGCCGAGGAACTGCATGGGGTGGCGATCGCCCGGATACTCGGGATAGCTGCGCACGGTGTCGGCGAGGGCGTTCTCCTCGGCGTGCTCGGCCTCCAGCCGAGGCACCAGCAGGGCGGAGCGGCCAGAGCCGTTCAGCACGTAAGCCATGGGCCGCTCCGTGGGGATCATGGCGAATGCGGACAGATAGAACATGTTGTTGGCGCCAAACAGGACCAGGCCATCCTGCCCCTGCGCCGCCAGCTTGGCCAGCAGGTCGCGGCGGCGGCGGGCGTATTCGTTCTCGCTGATTCGGAGCTGCATCGGGGCTTTCTCCTCCCGGTGGTCAGGATGCGGGCCGGCGGCCGCTGGTGATGGCCAGCAGTGCCTGGAAGACGGCGGGCGCGAGCACGTCGGCCTCCGGCTCGGCGACCAGGCCCCGCTCGGCCGCAAAGGCCCGGAGGGCGTCGACGGTGGCCGGATCCAGGTCTTCCGTCTCCGGGCTCGCCGCGGCGGCCAGATGGCCCGTGCGGCGCAGGGCCCGCCGCACCAGCGGCAGCGACTGGGCATCCAGGCGCACCGGGCCGGCCGGGCTCTGGCGCGCATGGAACTCCCGCTGCAGGGCAAGCAGCCGCCCGAGCTCGTCGATCGGCGACGGGCGGTCGTCCACACGCAGGTCGACGAAACGGTCGGTCCAGCCGTTGTAGCCGGCATGGGCGCGCGCCACGAGGATGGCCGCGGACTGCATGCCCCGGCGGTCGCCGCCGGCCGCCTGCCCCGCACGCAGGGCCGCCATGAGACGGTCGGCGAGGTCGCCGCCGCCGGCGGCGAAGGCCTCGCCCATGGCCTCCACGACCTGCGGGCCCGCCAGGATGTTGCCCTGGGCCGTGAAGCCGGTGCCGGTCCGGTGGCCGGCCCAGCTCATGCAATCCGGCCCCGTGTGCGCGGTGGCGCCGCCACGGACCTCGACCAGGCCGACCTGGCGCACGGCGACGGCCGCGTCGTCGGCCAGGAGCGCCTGCAGCGTCGCCGGGGCATCGCCACCGGCCGCCATCATGTCGAGTCCGCGCGGGCCAAAGCTGGTGTTGGTCCCGGCCTGGGTGGCCACGGCGCCCACGCCGGCGCGGGCCCATGGCACCACCGCGCCCACCGCGAAGAAGCGGGACTGGACGGCCACGCCCACATCGCCGGTGCGCGGATCGAAGCCGACGAGGGAAATGGTGCCAACGACCGAGGGCCACACGGCCATCGCCTCCTTCCGGCGTGGCTACTTCGGGCACGCGGGAAGGCCCTCCTGCCCCGCCGGGCACCGGCTCGTCCCAGATGCCATACCATGTGCTGACGCGGGAGAGCCACGCCGCACCCACCCGCCGCCCACTCCAAGGCAGGAGCGGGGGAGCAGAGCCATGCCCAACAGCAACGGAGAATCGGACGCCGTGGCCCTGGCCCGCCAGCAGGGCGAGATCGATGCCCTGCGGCAGCGGATCGACCGGCTGGAGAGCGAGCTTCGCGACTGGGAAGAGGTGGCGGAGCGCCGCCATGGCGAGCTCCGGCAGGAGATGCGGCGGGGCCTGGATGCTCAGACGGTGGCGCTCGGCCGCCTGGCGGCGCGGATGGACGCCGCCGTGGAGGCCTTTTCCAGCCGGGTGCCGCCGGAGATGGCCCAGCGCCTTGCCGACGCGCGCGCCCGGGAGGCGGCGACCCGGAGTTGGGCGGTGGCCCTGGTCGGGGCCCTGGCCGTGGTGGCGGCGGCCCTGGTCAGCATGCTGTGGCGCTGACGCGCCCGAGCACCCCTCACCCGACGCCGAGCGCCCGGACGAGCATCACGGCCGCCTCGGCGCGCGTGGCCGGCGCCAGGGGCGCGAACGTGTTGCGTGTCCGCCCGTTCATGATGCCCTCCTGGATCATGGCCGCCACGGAAGATGCCGCCCAGCTGTCGATGGCGGAGGCGTCCGTGAACGGGGCCAGCAGGCTGGCCTGCTGGGTCGCCGAAGGCACGGCCGGCGCGTTGTTCTGCAGGGCCAGCATGCGGTCGATCAGAACGGCCATCTGCTCGCGGGTGATCGGCGCGTCGGGTGCGAAGTGGGTGGCGTCGATGCCGCTCACCAGACCGTCCTGCACAGCGGCGGCGATGGTGCCCGCATACCAGGCGGTCGGGCTCACGTCGGTGAACGGCAGGCTGGCGACGGCCGTGGAGCTGGCCGGGCTCAGGCCCAGGGCCCGCGCGAGCATGACGGTGAACTGCGCCCGCGTGACGAGCGCGTTGGGTGCGAAGTGGGTGGCGTCGACACCGTCGATCAGGTGGTGTGCGGCGGCGATCTGGATGTCGTTCTCGGCCCAGAACCCCTGCGTGTCCACGAAGGTGGGCGCGGCCGCCAGGGGCGCGTACTGGCCGAGGCTGGCGATCGTGGCCGGGACCGTGCTGCTGTTGGCGAGCCCGCTGGAGGCGTAGACCGGCGTGCTCCCGCCCGAGACCAGGTACACGCCCACCAGGCCGGGGTTGGCCGCCTGGGCGGAGTTGTAGGCGAGCTGCATCTGCAGGGGCTGGGGCAGGGCGGTGAGCGGCGCCGTGGCGCCACCTGGCGTAACCAGCGACGCACTTACATTATAGGCCTCGCCGGCCACGGCGAGAGGCAGCCCGCTCGCATCAGTCGCTACTGTAGGAGTCACTGTGGGCGACATCGAGAACACGATCTGGGCGCCAACCAGATTGACCGACGACAGGGACGGGTTGACCTGCTGCAGCTGGGTGGGGTCGAGGTCGGCCGGCGGGATCGAGAGTGTGGTGCCGCCGAAGTTCGCCGTGACCCCCTTGCCGGCGGCGACCAGGGCTGTGGCGGCATCGCCGGTGATTGCCAGCGACCCCACCCCGTCCAGGGTCGGCACCGTCTCTGAGATGTTCGGCCCCATCGGCGGCGAGGCCAGGATCGCGTTCACGGTCGGCCCGTCCAGCGTGGCCGTGGTGGAGGGCGTGGTGCCGGAATTGGGCGTGCTCGCGGAGGCGGTCTGGCTCGCGGCGCCCACCGACCCGTTGGCGACCGCGCGCACCTGGTAGTAGTAGGTGAGCCCCGCCATGAGATTGGCGTCCGCATACGAGGCCGTCGTCACCGGTGTGGGCGTGATCGCCGTGAAGGGGCCCGCGGCGGCGGACGCCCGGTAGACGTAGTACCCGCTGGCCCCGGGGGTGGCCGTCCAGGCCAGGTCGATCTCGGTCGAGCTGACCGCGGTGGCCGTGAGGCCGGCGGGGCCGTTGCCGCCCGCGGCGGCGGTGGTCGCGGAAACCACGGCGCTCGGCCCGCTCTCGCCGGGGGCCGCCACGGCCGTCACGTAGAAGAAATACGTGATGCCGGTCAGCAGGTTCGAGGCGGTGTAGCTGGTGGCCGTCACGGGAGCGGAGGTCAGCTCCGTGAAGGGCCCGCCCTGCACGGTCGAGCTGTAGACGTTGTAGCCGGTGGCGCCCGGGTCGGTCGACCAGGCCAGCGCGATGTCGGTGGGATCGGTGGCCGTGGCCGTCAGGCCCGTCGGCGGCGTCATGGACGTCAGGATCGGCGTGGTGGCCGTGACGGTGGCGCTGGCCGGGCCCTCGCCGCTCGAGTTGACGCCCGTGACGTAAAACACGTACGTCGTCGACGAGGTCAGGCCCGTGGCCATGAAGGTCGTCGACTGCACGGGGCTCGTGTTCATCTTCGCGAACGGCGACGTGGCTGAGGTGGCGGCGTAGACGTTGTAGCTGGACGCGGTCGGATCGGTGTACCAGGTCAGGTTGATCTGGGTCGGCCCGGCCGCGGCCGCGCTCAGGCCGGTCGGCGCCGCCGGCGGGCTGGCCGGGGTGGTGGTCGCCGTCAGCACGTTGCTCGGCGCCGTCTCCCCCGAGATCGTGACCCCGGTGACGCGGAACGAATAGGTGGTCGTGGGGGCAAGCCCCGTCACGGCGTAGGTCGTCCCGCTCACGGGCGTCGTGGTGATGCGGCTGAAGGGGCCGCCGGGGCTGGTCGCCTCATAGACCTGGTAGCCCGTGGTGCCGGGGTCGGCGTTCCAGCCGAGGTCGATCTCCGAGCCACCCTTGACCGTGGTCGTGGTCAGGGTCGGCGCCGGCAGCGGCCACAGCTCGATGGCGTCCGTGCCGTAGCGGAGCCCCGAGTCCGTGACGAGAAAGCCGCTGACCGTGCCGCTCGCCATGTCCTCGGTCGCCCGCGCGACGCTGATCGCCGGCAGGGGCCTTGCCGAGCCTCCCACCGCCGTCGTGCCGGTCCACGCGCCCGTGGTGACCTGGGATGGCGTCAGGCCCCAGTAGCCCTGCACGAGCGGATCGGGCACAAACGCGGCGAAGCTCGCGGTGTTGGTCGTGCCGGCGGCCGTCACCGGGGGCGCCGCGACCTGCAGCTCCAGCGCGTTGGTCGAGGCATCCAGCGTCGGCTGCGCCTGGCTCTGGGCGTTGCCGGTCATCGACAGCCCGTCCATGGCACCCACCAGGCTCGACCAGGGCACGCTGCCGGAGTAGCCGGCCGGCGGGCTGGTGCCGCCCATCGCCACGAGGGTGTAGGCGAGATAGCCGTTGAAGTCGGTGGTGGCGTCGACGCACGACGGGTCACCGATGCCACAGCCGGCGTCGCGCCAGGAAAGGGCGATCGGCGTGGCCGTGACCGTCACCTGGTACCCGGATGGCGTCCCCGCGACTCCCCAGGCCGAGAGGTCCGCCGTGCCCGTCAGGGCCGTCGGCAGGATGCTGCCCGTGTTGAGCGTCAGGGAGATGGTCGAGCCCGGCGAGACCTGCCCCGAGCCGCTGCCGAACAGCTCATCCGCGTTGGCGCCGTCCCCGACCGGGGCCTGCCCGTTGGTGAACTGGACGCTGACATCCGTGGCGCCGCCGGAGCTCGTCTGATCCACGGCGGCCTGCAGCCCGACGGGCGCCGGGCCCCCGTCCACGAGCAGGTTGGTGTAGCAGTCGGTCGGCACGCTGGGGCTGCACGCGGGCCACTGGATCGCCCCGCCGGAGCCCAGGAGCTGCACGCTGGTGCTGCCGACCGGCTGGCCGCCAGACGTCAGGGTGATCGGCACAAGGGCCCCGGGCGTGGTCGAGGTCAGCTGGAACTGCACGGCGCCGTTGGCGTCCGTGCGCGCCCAGATCGCGCCTGCCACCAGCGCCGCCGTCGCGGGCGGTGTGAACGTGACCCCGGGCAGGGTGGTCGCGATCTCGACGGCGACGTTGGCCAGAGGGCCACCCACGCTGAGCACCGAGGCGGTGACCGTCGCCGACACCCGCGTGATATTGGTGCCCGACCAGGTTGCGGCGCTGGCGACGCCGGTCGGCATGGGCACGCTGGCCGTGTAGTCGAAGTAGTTGTCGCCGCCGCTCGACGTGCTGCCGTTGGTGGCCAACGGCGTGGTCAGTCCCACATCGCCGCTCGTGGTCTTGACCTCGGCCACGTAGGTGTCGTTGAGGGGCATGACCGTGGTCGCCCAGCTACCCCCGGCGTAGGTGGCGCCGCTATAGGTGAACCCCGTCACGGTGTCGGCGATGGTCACGGTATCGCTCGCCACCGTGCCGCTGATCGTCACCGACAGGTAGTTCGCCGCCCACGCGGCGGCGGGCAGCAGCATCGGCAGGAGCATGGCCGCGAGGATGACGGGGACGAGATGGCGCCAGCGCACGCGGAAGGACCCCTCCCTGGACCTTTGCGGGGGCGTGTCCGGCCACAGCCGCGCGCGCCGTCCTGGCGCGGGGCGGCTGCCGCTCCCTAAGTTTTATCGGCGAGCGGGGGTGCCGAATCCAGCCCAGCCGCGGCCCGGTCGAGGATCCAGAGAGCCGGCGCCGTGACGGCCTGGGCGGGGAAGCGCTGGGGATCGTATGGCCCGCGCAGCACGTGGTCCACGGCCGCTGCCTTGTCGGCCCCGGCCACCAGGAACAGGACCAGGCGCGCCGCCGACAGCGCCGGCGGCGTCAGGGTCATCCGGCGGCCATGGGCCGAGTCGACCGTGTACGCGACCACCCAGCGCGTGCGCTCGGCAAGGGCGGCCGCCCCCGGGAACAGCGAGGCCGTGTGCGCCTCGGGCCCAAGGCCCAGCATCACAAGATCGAAGTGCGGCGCGGCGCCCAGCACGGCACGCATCTCCGCGGCGTAGGACTCCGCGGCGGCATCGCCGTCGGCCGCGTCGGCCGGCATGCGGTGGATCTGCGCGGCGGGAATGGGAACGTGCTTGAGCAGGGCGTCCTCCGCCATGCGGCAGTTGCTGTCGGGATGGTCGGGCGGCACCCCGCGCTCGTCCCCGAAGAAGACGTGCACGGCGTGCCACGGCACCTGTGCGGAGCGCAGCCGCTCGTAGGTACCGCGGGGCGTCGAGCCTCCGGCCAGCGCGACGACGAAGCGGGCCCGCGCCGCGACCGCCGCCGTGGCCGTCGCCACGAAGCGCTGAGCCGCCTCCGCCTGCGCCATGGCGAGGTCCGCGCACACAAGAACCTCAGGCTTCATCGCTCCCGCTCCTCGTTTGGCTCATGCCAGCGTCTGGGCGCCGCCGTCCGCGACGGTCCGGGCCACCTCCAGCGCCGCGGCCAGCGCACGGTGGCCGCCTGCCGTGATGGCGCCTGCTCCCCCGAGGCCGAGCCGGGCGCCCCAGGCCCACGTCCCAGCGCCGCCGGACATGACGGTGGATGCCGCCCCGAGGAAGGCCTCGGGCTCACGAACGTGCACCGCGCTCCCCGCCCGCGCCGGGCCCGGCCGCCCCACGGACCAGGCCAGCGGCGCAATACCGCCGCCCGGCGCCACCGGCCGCGAAAGCGCGCGCGTTCCCGCGGGCCGAGGCCACCGCCTCATCACCGCACGCTGTGGCCGCCAGATGCGATGGCCTGCGCCGCTTCGAGGGCCGGGGGCCAGAGGGGGTCGGGCGGACCGGACAGCACCTGATCGACCGCCTCGCCAACGGACAGGGCGCCCAGCCGCACCCGAGGCAGGTGGCCGTCCGGCCGGTGGCAGGTGGCGTGCTCCCCGTTCGCGGTGGCGCGCACGCGGTAGTCATGGCCCGCGCCAGTCGTCAGCGTGGCCTCCGCCAGCCCGCGCGGGCCGTCGCCGCCGAGCGGCCGCAGGTGGACGGCCCGCGGGCGCAGCTGGAGGCGGGACGCGATCCACCCGCCCAGCAGGTGGGCCGCCACCGCTCCTCCCTCGCCGTGCGCGATGTCCACGCTCCGCACGTCGTGGGCGGCGGCCCTGTGGTCGGGCGGGTCGAAGAGGGCCGCGACCTTGTCCCGCCACGGCGCAAGCCGGCGCCACGTCACCTCGTCGATGCGGTGGGCGTCCGGAACCGCGGCCAGGTCGGCTGGGTCGCGCACCTCGATGACGCCCCGGTCGCAGAGCCGGCAGAGCTCGGCGAAGACCGGCTGGCGCAGCGGCGGGTCGCCCACCCACCAGAAGATGGCCGGCAGCTCGCTCAGCAGCAGCGGGGCCAGCAGCTGGCCAAGGTGATCGGCCAGCTCGCCGCGCACGCGCAGGTCGACCTCCTCGGCGATGATGGCGCTGCCCTGGCCGGGGTGGTCGTGGCGGCGGATCCGCGCCGACAGGGCCGGGCCGCCCTGGTCGGGGAGGCGGGCGACCAGGATGGCCCGCAGGGGGTGGCGCAGGGCCAAGCGCGCCACGGCGTCCGCCCGCCGCTCATCCTCGCCGTCGGCGACCATGACCAGGGTCAGGGCCCGGGAGCGCGGGGGCGGGGCAGGGGTGCCGGCCTCCGCCGGCTGCCGGGCGGCGCGGCGCAGGGCCGCCTCGACGGCGCCGAGCGAGGCGTCCTCGGCCTGCCAGACCAATCCGCGGCGTGCCATCAGGGTCGCCTCCAGTAGCGCCCGTCGCGTGCGGTCAGCGCCTCGGCCGTCGGCGGGCCCCAGCCGCCCGCCTCGTAGGGCTGCACGGCGCCGCCGGCGTCATCCAGCACGCCCGCCAGCAGGCTCCAGGCCGTCTCCACCTCGTCGTGGCGCGTGAACAGGGTCGGCACGCCCGTCATGGCGTCCAGCAGCAGCCGCTCGTACGCCTCCGGGGCGTCGGCCGTGAAGGAGGTGCCCTGCACGAAGTCCATGTCGACGGAGCGGATGCGCACCGCCTGGCCGGGCACCTTGGCGCCGAAGGACAGCGTGATGCCCTCGTCGGGCTGCACCCGGATGAGGATGGCGTTCGCCCGCAGCTCGTCCGTGGCCCCCTGCCAGGGGAGGTGCGGCGCCGGGCGGAACTCGACGGCGATCTCCGTCACGCGCTTCGGGAAGCGCTTGCCCGCGCGCACGTAAAAGGGCACGCCCTGCCACCGCCAGTTGTCGATCTGAAGGCGCGCCGCCACCATGGTCTCGGTCTCGGAGTCGGCCGCGACACCCTCCTCCTGGCGGTAGCCCGGCACACGCTCTCCGGCCGCCCAGCCCGCGGTGTACTGGCCGCGCACCAGGTCCGCCCGCTCGACCGGCCGGATGGCGCGCAGCACCTTGACCTTCTCGTCGCGCACGGCATCTGGGGAGAAGTCGCCCGGCGGCTCCATGGCCGTGAGGCAGAGCAGCTGCAGGATGTGGTTCTGCAGCATGTCGCGCATGGCGCCCGCCCTCTCGTAGTAGGAGGCGCGGTTCTCGATGCCGATGCTCTCGGCGGCCGTGATCTGCACCTGATCGATGTAGTTCCGGTTCCAGACGGGCTCGAAGATGCTGTTGGCGAAGCGGAAGACCAGCACGTTCTGCACGGTCTCCTTGCCGAGGTAGTGGTCGATGCGGTAGACCTCTTCCTCGGCAAATACCTCGTGGATGCACGCGTTCAGCTTTTTCGCCGACTCCAGGTCGCGCCCGAACGGCTTTTCCACGACCACGCGCGAGAAGCCCTCCCCGCGCCGGATCGTGCCGATGCCGCGCACGATGTCCTCGTAGAACTGCGGCGGCGTGGCCAGGTAGTAGAGGCGGTTTCTGCCCACGGGCAGGTCGGCCAGGGCCTTGCCCAGCCTCCTGTACGTGGCCGCGTCCGCGAAGTCGCCGGTCACAAAGTGCATGTCCTCGGCCAGGGCGGACCAGATGCTCTGGTCGACCGGCTGGCGCCGCGAGTTCGCGGCGACCCCCTCGGCCATCTCCTTGGCGAACGCGGCGTCGTCCCACTTCTGCCGGGCCACGCCGACGACGGCGAACTGGTCGGGCAGCAGGCGGTCCACGGCGAGGTTATAGAGGGCGGGGGCGATCTTGCGGTGGCTGAGGTCGCCGCCGCCCCCGAAGAGGACGAAGGTCAGCGGCTCCGGGCGCCGCGCGGCGAGAAGGCCCTCCCGCAGGGGGTTGGGGGGGAGCTCTGGCATCGGCCTACTCCTTGCTCTTGCCCGCACCTGCCAGCGCGTGATGGACCGCATGCCCGCCGAACTCGTTGCGCAGGGCGGCCACCACCTGGGCCGCGAACGACTCCGGCTGGCGCGAGCGGATCCGCTCCAGCAGCGAGAGCGTGATTACGGGCGCGGGAACATTCTCCGTCAGGGCCTCCAGCACCGTCCAGCGCCCCTCGCCGCTGTCGTCCACATACCCCGCCACGCCTTCCAGCGTGGGGTTTTTATGCAGCGCGTCCCGCGCGAGGTCCAGCAGCCAGGAGCGCACGACGCTGCCGTGGCGCCAGAGTTCGGCGATTGCCGCCAGGTCGAGGTCGAAGCGGCCGGCGCGCAGGATCTCGAACCCCTCGCCGTACGCCTGCAGCATGCCGTACTCGATCCCGTTGTGCACCATCTTGACGAAGTGGCCGGCCCCCGACGGGCCGACGCGCAGGTAGCCGCCGGCGGGGGCCAGGTCGGTGAAGACGGCCTCCAGGCGCCGGCAGGCGTCCTCGGGCCCGCCGACCATCAGGCAGTAGCCCTCCGTCAGGCCCCAGACCCCGCCGCTCGTCCCGGCGTCCAGCAGGTGGATGCCCTTGGCGCCGAGGGCCTCCGCCCGGCGCACGGTGTCGCGAAAGTTGCTGTTGCCGCCGTCCACCAGGACATCGCCGCCCGCCAGCAGGTCGCCGAAGGCGCTCACGTTCTCCTCCGTGGCCTGCCCGGCCGGGACCATGAGCCACACGGCGCGCGGCGCCGCCAGGGCCCCCACCAGCTCCTCGCGCGACAGGACCGCCCGCGCCCCAGCCTCATCGACCGCCGCCCGCTGGTCCGGATCCTTCAGGTACACCGTCACGCTGTGGCCGTGCTGAATCAGGCGGCGCGCCATGTTGCCGCCCATGCGCCCGAAGCCGACGAGACCGAGATCCATCGCCCCTACACCAGCCTCTCGATGCCGCCCACCGGGTCGGTGCCCAGGTCGACGTGCGCGGCGCGGCGCCCGTGACGGCGCAGCGCCTGCAGGTCGCCGACAGCCTGGGCCCGCCAGAGGGTCCCGAAGCTGTAGGATGCCTCCGGAACCGGCATGTCCGCGGCTGGGGCACAGGTGAGCTGGAGGGCGACGCAGCTGTTCGGCCCGCCCTTGTGGATCTGCCCGGTCGAGTGCAGAAAGCGCGGCCCGAAGCCAAGCGTGGTGGCGACCTTCAGTCGGTCGCGCAGGCGCTCCCGCAGCTGCGCCAGTGCCCGCCCGTTCTCAGCGGTGGGCGGGACGTACGCCATGATCGCGAGGTAGTCGCCGGGCCTGATCTGCTCCAGCAGCGCGTCCAGCTTGTCGGAGGGCTCTTCGGGCACGCTCCCCGACTTGAGCACGGCGACGGTGTTGTCCTTGCTCTCCTGCACATTGGGCTGGTCGAAGGCGTCGATGCCGAGGCAGGCACCCGCGATCGCCACGGCAATCTCCCAGTGGAGGAACTGGTTGCCGAGGTCGGTCCAGGTGAGGCTTCGCCCCGGCGAAGGCTCACCCGTGCCATACCGGATGAAGAAGCGGTCTCGGCCATAGACCGCCGGCCGGCCCAGGGGCTCGCCCACAATCGGGATCAGGCCCTTGGTCTCCTTGCCCGTGCTCTCGGCCAGCAGCTGCTCGAGCCAGTCGCCGAAGGGCTCCAGCTCCGGCGGCATCACAAAGGTGATCTTGTCCCGTCCCGACCGTGCGGCGTCGGCCATCACGGCGCCGAGGTCGGCCGCGGGCTCCGCGTGGTCCAGCGCGGCTTGGCCGCCGTCCAGCAGCGCGCCGACATCGACCCCCATCAGCGCGCCGGGCACCAGGCCGAAGTTGGAGAGCGCCGAGAAGCGGCCGCCGACGTCCACCTCACCCGGGAACACGCGCCGAAAGCCCTTGGCCCGAGCCTCCTTGTCCAGCCAGGTGCCCGGGTCGGTGATGGCGACGAAGTGGTCGCCCTGCCCGCCGCTCTCCTGCCAGAAGTAGCGGTATAGGGACACGGCCTCGGTGGTCGTGCCGGACTTGCTGCTGACGATCACCAGGGTCTTATCGAGGTCGAGGCTCCGCCTCAACCCGAGGATCATGTCCGGGCAGGTCGTATCCAGGACGTGCAGGCGCAGGCGCTTGGCGGGATACATCCGCCGGAGCACATCCGGCGCCAGCGAGCTCCCGCCCATGCCGACCAGGACCGCATCCGTGAAGCCAGCCGAAGCGACCTCTTCAGCGAAGGCTGGGAGCGCGGACCTGCCATCGCGCATGCGCGACGGCAGGTCCAGCCACCCGAGGGCGTTCCGGATCACCTTCTGGTGCTCCGGCTCGCCCTTCCATGCCGACGGGTCGCGGTCCATCAGCCGCTCCAGCAGCCGCCGCTGGCGGACGAGGGCCTCAGGCGTCATGGCGTCCACCGACCAGGGCCCGCCGCTTGCGCTCGATCGAGGCCAGCACCTTGTCGTACGACTCGGCGAAGGCCTGCACGCCCTCGCGCTGGAGCTCGCTCCCCACCCGCAGCAGGTCGACGCCGTGCCCCGGCAGGGCCGCCAGCACCGCGCCCGGGTCCTGGCTCAGCCGGTCCGCCGGCCGCCCGTGGTCGCGGTAGGCCTCCATCGTCTGCGGCGGCATCGTGTTCACGGTGTCGGGCCCCGCCAGCTCGTCCACGTAGAGGACGTCGCTGTACGCTGGGTTCTTGGTGCTGGTGCTGGCCCAGAGGGGCCGCTGCAGCCGCGCCCCGCGGCGGGCCAGGGCCTCCCAGCGCGGGCCGGCGAAGGTCGCGCGGAAGCGGGCGTAAGTGGCGCGGGCGTTGGCCACGGCCACCTTGCCACCCAGCTCGGGCGGCACGAGCGGGTCCGCCTTCGTGTCGACGCGGCTGACGAAGAAGGAAGCCACGGACGCCAGGGGCGTCAGTGGCTTCCCCTGCCCCGCCCGGACCTCCAGTCCCGATATGTAGGCCTCCGCAACCGCGTCGTAATGCTGCAGCGAGAACATCAGCGTGATGTTCACGTTGATGCCGTCCGCGATCAGCCTGCGCACGGCCGCGCAGCCCGCTTCCGTCGCCGGGACCTTGATCATGACGTTGGGCCGGTGGAGGCGCCGCCACAGCCGGGTCGCCTCGGCGATGGTGCCCTCCGTGTCTTCCGCCAGCGTCGGCGAGACCTCGATGCTGACGAAGCCGTCGCCGCCGTCCGCGGCGTCGTACGCCGGGCGCAGAACGTCGGCTGCGGCCCCGATGTCCGCGACGGTCAGGTCCTCGAAGATTGCCGCCGGTGTTCCGCTCGCGCCGGCAATGGCCTCGTCATACTCGGCGCTCTCGTCGATGGCCTTCTCGAAGATCGACGGGTTGCTGGTGACCCCCGTCACCGCGTCCTCCGTCATCAGGCGGGCCAGGTCGCCCGAGGCGATCAGGCCCCGGCGCACGTAATCGAGCCAGATGCTCTGGCCCAGCGCGTGCAGCCGCTGCAGAGGATTGCCTGCCATGCGCTCACCTCCGTGCCAAAAGGGCTCTGGCCCTTTCGGCCACGTGCTCCGCCGTGAACCCGAACTTCTCGAGGTTGACCTCGCCGGGCGCCGAGGCGCCGAAGCGATCGATCCCCACCACATCATCGGCGAACCGGCACCATCCGAAAGTGGTTCCGGCCTCCACCGCCAGGCGCGGCAGCCCGGGCGGCAGCACCGCCGCGCGGTAGGCCTCATCCTGGGCGGAGAAGAGCTCCCAGGACGGCAGGCTCACCACGCGCGCCGCCACGCCGTCCTTGGCCAGCATGGCCGCCGCCGCCGCCGCCAGCTGCAGCTCGCTGCCGGTGCCGATGAGCGCGATCCGCGGCGCATCGCCGCCCTCGCTCACCACGTAGCCTCCCCGCAGCACGCCGTCCCGCCGCACCCCGGCCAGCAGGGGCACCTTCTGGCGCGTCAGGACCAGGGCCGTCGGCCCGTGCCCTGGCGTCAGCGCGTGCTCCCAGGCGGCCGAGGTCTCGTTGGCGTCGGCCGGCCGCAGCACGGTGAGGCCGGGGATGGCGCGCAGGGCGGCCACCTGCTCGACCGGCTGGTGCGTGGGCCCGTCCTCGCCGAGGGCCACGCTATCGTGGGTGAAGACGAACGTCACGGGCGCCTGCATGAGCGCCGCCAGCCGGATCGACGGGCGCATGTAGTCGGAGAAGACGAGGAAGGTGCCGCAGTACGGGATGAGCCCGCCATGCAGGGCCATGCCGTTGCACATGGCCGCCATGGCGTGCTCGCGGACGCCGAAGTTCAGGTTCTTGCCGCTGAAGTCGTCGCCCGTGATGGCGGGGTACTTCTCCAGCATGGTGTAGGTCGACTCGGACAGGTCGGCGGAGCCGCCGAGCAGCGCCCCGAGCACGGGCGCCACGGCGTTGAGGGCATCCTTGGAGGCGGCGCGGGTGGCGACGGCGGAACCCCCGGCCTCATACCGCGGGAGGGCGTCGGCCCAGCGGTCCGGACGGTCGCCCCGCTGCTCCGCCGCGAAGGCCGCCGCGAGGTCTCGGGGAGCGCGCGCGTATTGCGCGCGCGCCGAATTCCAGGCTTCCTGGGCCGCTTGCCCGCGGTCGATCGCCTCGCGGAAGAACGCGCGGACATCGTCCGGCACCAGGAACTGCGCGTCCGCGGGCCAGCCGAGGGCCTCCTTGGTGAGCCTGACCTCCTCCACGCCCAGGGCCGCGCCGTGCGCCGCGCTGCTGTCCTGCTTGTGGGGGCTGCCGAAGCCGATGTGCGTGCGGACGGCGATGAAGTGAGGGCGCGAGGTGTCGGCCCGGGCGTCGGTCAGGGCCTTGGCGATCGCGGCCGTGTCGTTGCCGTCCTCCACCTGCTGCACGTGCCAGCCGTAGGCGGCGAAGCGGGCGCAGCGGTCCTCGGTGAAGGCCCAGCTCGTCGGGCCGTCCAGCGAGATGTGGTTGTCGTCGTAGAGGACGATCAGCTTGCCGAGCTTCAGGTGGCCGGCCAGGGAGGCCGCCTCGGCCGAGATGCCCTCCATGAGGTCGCCGTCGCCGGCCAGGGCGTAGGTGCGGTGGTCGACGAGCGTGTGGCCGGGGCGGTTGAAGCGGGCCGCCAGCCAGCGCTCGGCCACGGCCATGCCGACGGCGTTGGCGAAGCCCTGGCCGAGGGGGCCGGTCGTCGTCTCCACGCCGGGGGTGTGGCCGTACTCGGGATGGCCGGGCGTGCGGCTGCCCCACTGGCGGAAGTGCTCGATGTCGTCAAGGGACAGGTCGTAGCCGGTCAGGTGGAGCAGGGCGTAGAGCAGCATCGAGCCGTGGCCGGCCGAGAGCACGAAGCGGTCGCGGTCCGGCCAGGCCGGATCCTTCGGGTTGTGGCGCAGAAAGTGCGTCCAGAGGACGAAGGCCATGGCGGCGGCGCCCATCGGCAGGCCGGGGTGGCCGGAGTTGGCCTTCTGGACGGCATCCATGGCCAGCGTGCGGATGGTGTTGATGCAGCGGGTCTCCAACTGCGGGTCCGTGCGGCGCGCGGCTTCCCTGGTCGCCATGGTGTGCGGGTAACCCCCTTGGCCGTGCGGGCCTCCACCTCGCCGTCCCCTGCTTGCGCGACGCTCCCGGCGAGGCCGTTTGTGCCTTCCCGATAGGCCGTTGGCCTTCCCGACATGCGTTTCCGGATACGCTCTCCATTGTAGCCGTTCCAGGCAAGCCCATTCGCGAGCCAGGGCACTTTGGGTCTGCCGGCCGCACGCCAGGGGCGCGCGGCGCGAAATGGCTACGGGTCACGTATCGAGCATGGAATTGCGCCCGATGAGCCCGTGGGGCGGGCGCCTGGATCGCCACCGGTCACGCGTCGGCGAAGGAATGGGGCCTGATGAGCCCGCGCTGCGGGGGAGGGTCAGGCGAAGCGGATCCCCTGGGCCGGCGCAAGGGCGACCTGCCAGGCGAGCTCGGAGTTCACATCGGCGCGGATGGCGTCTCCCGTGCGGCCACCGGAGGGATAGGTGCTGTGGCCGTCGGACACCAGCGTGACCCTCAGGCCGTGGCGGAGGGCGCCGAGGACCGAGTCGCGGACGCAGTATTCGGACTGAAGGCCCGCGATCACCACGTGGTCCACGCCACACGCGGCGAGCTTGGGATGGAGCGGGGTGCTGGCGAAGGCGTCGTCGGTGGTCTTGTCCAGCACGAGATCGCCGTCAGCCACCCGCAGGTCCGGGTGGAGGTCGAAGCCGGGCGTGCCCGGCTCGTCCGGATCCCCCGGCCCGCCGCAGTTCCGGACCAGGGCGACGGGCACGCCCGCGGACCTGGCGCGTTGGAGCAGGTCGCACAGGCGCGCCAGGAGCAGGTCGGCGCCTTCCGCGGGGGCTGCCGGGTCGAACATGTTGCGCTGGGCGTCAATCAGGACGAGGGCTGAGCTCATGGGGAGGGCTCCCTTCGTGCGCGGCGTGGGGCGCCAGGCAGCGCTCGATGGCGGCGAGCAACCCCTCGTCCTCCCGCAGCAGGCGCGCCGCCCACTCGGCGAGGGTGAGGCGCCCGCCGTCCGGCGTGCCGGCGGTCCGCGCCCAGTCTTCGGGGGCGAGACGGGCGAGCTGCGTCAGCAGGTGCTTGCGCGCCAGCGTGTAGGCGCCGACGCTCACGCGTGCGTCCTGGTTGCGGTAGGCGTGCTCCACCACGCGGATCTCGCGCTCGACGGGCGCCAGGACGGGGTCGCGCTCGCGCAGGAGCCGGGCGGCCTGCGCCGTCCAGCGCACGTTGAGCTCGAGGTCGGCCATCATGGCCAGCGCCTCCCGGGCCGTGAGGCCGCCCGCGGGGGGCCTGCGGTCGAACGCCGCGTCGTCGTCCGCCGTGGTGACGGCGGTCGCCAGCCGCGACGGGACGCGGGACAGGCGCGCCAGCGTCTCCTTCAGGTCCGGCGGGTCCGGCGGTGTGGCGATGGTGCTCCCTCCGCGCGCGGGACGCAGGATATGGGGCGGGGCCGGGCGGGGCGGGCACACGGACCGCGATGGAAACGGCCCGAGTCCAAGACTCGGGCCGTGGTGTTCTCGCGCATCCGCGCGATCTCGGCTGCGAGCGCAGCCGATGGCTCTCGGCGCAACGGGAGCGGAGATTTGACCTCGATCCGCGACCTAGCTCCGGCCGCCGGGGATGGCCGCCCGGCGGCCTGGCGTGTACGGTGGATTGTCCGTGTCGTGAGTGGCCAGCGTGCCCCGCATGCTGCAATCCCACCTTCCTCGACAGTTCCCCGTTCCGACTTAAGCGTAGCGCTGCGGCCGCAGGAGTCAAGGCGCGGGAGTGGCGATTTCCGCCGCAAGGAGCGGGCGCCGCCGGCGGAGAACGCCGCGGATCGGCGGGAGAGGGCCGCTAGCCCCGAACCTGGCCCAGGCGCCGCAGGCCGCCCTCGGTGACCTCCCGGCGGCCGTCCCCGCGATCGGTGCGGTGATCGATGGCGATGTGGGTCACGACCCGCTGGCAGCCGCCCCGGAGCACGGCTTCGTGCATGGCCTGCGCGCAGGCCATGAGCTCCGGCAGGGGACCCTCGAGGATCGTCGCCATCGGGGTGACGGTATGCTTGACTCCGCGCTCGCGGCAGGGCTGGCAGGCGCGCTCGACGGCGTCGGCGTATGAGGTCTCGTCGGTTCCGACCGGGACGATGGAAACCTCGCAGACGGGTATGGCGAATCCCTCCGGCCTGGCAGGATCTCCGCCAGGCGGGGACCTTATGCGGGGCGGGAGGGTCGCGTTGTGGAGGCGGCGGATCGCGAATTGGCGGGCCGTGTGGCCCTGGTGACGGGCAGCAGCGGCGGCATCGGGCGGGTGATCGCGCTGACGCTGGCGCGGGCGGGTGCGGATGTGGCCGTCAACCATCACACCCACCCCGATGCGGGGCATGCCGTGGCCGCGGAGGCGCAGGCCCTGGGGGTGCGGGCCGCGGCCTTCGGCGGTGACGGGGGTAAGGCGGACGACGTGCGGGCCATGGTCGCCGCCGTCGAGGAGCGGCTTGGGCGGATCGACATCCTGGTCAACAACGTCGGCGAGTTCGCCTTCAAGCCGACAGCGCGCCACACGGACGCCGACTTCGAGCGGATCATCGGCGGCACCGTCGGCGCCATGTTCTACGCCACGATGGCCGTGCTGCCCGGGATGCGCAAGCGCCGCTGGGGTCGGGTGATCAGCATCGGCGCCTCGGGGGCGGAGCACGCCCTGGGCAGCCGCAACGAGGGACCGCACCTGGCCGGAAAGTCGGCCGTCGTCTCCCTCACGCGCAGCCTGGCCCTGGAGGAGGGCCGGCGGGGGATCACCTTCAACGTGGTCTGCCCGGGTATCATCAACGACCGCCGCCTGACGCGGCAGGAGGCCCAGGGGATGCGGGACCCGGCCTCGCCGGTCGGACGGCCCGGCACGAGCGAGGACATCGCCGACGCCGTCCGCTTTCTGGCGCGGCCCGCATCCTCGTTCATCAATGGCGCCGCCCTGGAGGTCACAGGCGGCTGGTACGGGTGATGGGTCCGGGCCCGCGGTGCCAGGCGCGATGGGGTGGAGGGGGAGGCGGGGTGAGGATGGCCGAGGCGGATGTCGCGGTGTGGGCGTGGACGGGCGCCGGGCCCTGCCCGCCGCTCCCGGCGGGGGCATGGGCGGCCCGGGTCGGCGCCGACGGAGGTCGTCACCGAGGACGGCGCGGCCGTCATGAGCACTTGCTGTCCATGCCGCGGGTCGTCACCGAGCATGGCCGTTTGCCCGTGCTGGCTGCCGCCTGACGGTCACGGGCAGGGGGCAGGTCGTCCCCGGGCACGGCTGACCACGGCGGCTCGTTGCGCGCCCGTCACGGGCAGCGGCAGTGCGTCGCCCAACTCGTCACTGAGCATGAGCGTCCGCGGCAGATCGCCGGTGCCCCTGTCACAGGCAGCGGCAGCCCATGGCGCGGTCGTCGCCGAGCATGCCCGTCCACCGCGGCTCGCTCGCACGCCGGTCACCTGTGGTCCATCGTCGCCGCGCACGGCCACCTACCGCCGCTCCCCGGGGACGCCGGCCACCGCCGGTGCCGCGGGTCGAACCGAACGGAGGTCTCCGTTGGGGCGCCGGGCGCGGGCCGCCCGGCGCCCCAGGCCTAGAGCAGCATGGCCACCGCCTCGCGGCCGGTCATGCCGGGCCGCACGCCCAGGGCCTGCGCCGCGGACGTGGCCGACTCCAGGGGCGCGGCGAGCAGGTCCTCGATGCTCTTGACGCCCACCGCGCGAGCCGCGACGATCTCACGGGAGCGCATGTGGGGCGCATCGAGCAGCGCGACGTCAAGCGCGCCGCACATGATGTAGCCGCGGCTGCCGGCGACGATGACGAGGTGGGTCCTGGGCAGCTCGACGGTGATGCCGGTGGCGATGCCGCCCGCGACGGGGACGGGGACGAGGCTGACCATGCGGTAATCCCCCCACGCGCAGGGTACGGCGGCGAGGAGGGATGACGTGCCCGTCCGCGAGCCCCTGACGTTTGTCTTTTTCGACGTCGGCGCGACGCTCGTGGAGCCGGCGGTCACTCCAGAGGCGGTGGCCCTGGCCGCGCTGGAGAGGGCGGTGGCGGGCGCACGGGAGCCGGCCCTCCTCGAGGCCCTGCGGGCGATGGGCGACGTGTACGAGACAGGTGTTGACGCCTGCCGGACCCTGGCCGACGAGGACGCCTTCTGGCGGCGATGCGCGGCCGCTGGCCTGGGCGTGCTGCACCGGTCGCCGGCCGAGTCCGACGTCGCGGCCGTGGCGGAGGCGCTGGGCGAATATCGGCGGAACTTCCGCGTCCGCCCCGGCATGCGCGAGCTGCTGGGCGATGTGCGCGGGGCGGGTCTGGGTCTCGGTATCATCTCCAACTGGCCGCCCTCGCTGGCGGGCTTCCTTGACCACCACGGACTTGGTCCATTTGATGTCCTGGCCTGCTCCGGAGTGCTGGGCGTGACCAAGCCCGACCCGGCCATCTTCCGGTGGGCGCTGTCCGCGGCGGGGGTGCCCGCAGCCCGCGCCGCCCACGTGGGGGACGACCACGAGCGGGACATCGTGCCCGCAAGGGCCCTCGGAATGCGGGCGGTGTGGGCCGGGCCCACGACGACGGCGGATGACGTGCGGCGGGCGTTGGGTCTGCGCGTTGCGCGGTAGGCCGCCCGGGCTGCGGGACGACCCCGAGCGGGACGTCACGCCGGCGCGGGCACTGAGAATGCGGGCGGTGTGGACCGGGCCCACGACGACGGCGGATGACGTGCGGCGGGCGTTGGGCCGAGGGCAGGGCGGGTCGGGCCGTGGCGCCCGCGAACCCGGACGGCGCCTTGAGGCCGGCCGCGTCGGAAGCGGACCTGAGCATACAGCGGCTCCGGACTCCGGCATGGCGGCAGGGCGGCAAACAGCGCTGCCCTACCGCCCCAGCACCCAGCTCAGCAAACCCCCGCGGCCCCCGCCCAGCTCGACGGCCGGTGCGCGCTCCGGCAGGCCCGCCATCTCCCGCGCCACGGCCAGCGCGTCCTCGAAGTTGCCCAGCCGGTCGCAGAGCCCCAGGCCCACGGCCTGGCTGGCGGCGAACACGCGCCCGTCGGCCACGGCCCGCACCGCCGCGGCGTCCAGGTGCCGCCCCGCGGCCACCGCCTCCACGAACTGCGTGAAGATCGCCGCGTTCATCTCGCCGAGCAGCGCCAGCTCCTCGGCGTCCCACGGCCGTTCCAGCGCCATCTGGTCCTTGTGCGGGCCGGACACCACCTTCTGCCGCGCCGCGCCCGCCCTGTCGAGCAGTTCCTGCAGCACGGGCTTGGCGATGATCACGCCGATGCTGCCCAGCATGGCCCCCGGCGGCGCGACGATGCGGTCGCAGGCGCACGCCAGCCAGAACCCGCCCGATGCGCACACATCGCCGACCGACGCGACGACCGGCTTGCCGGCAGCCCGCACCCGGGCGATCTCGGCGGCGATCTCCTGGGTGGTGCCCACGGCGCCGCCCGGGCTGTCGATGCGCATCACCACCGCCCGCACCCAGCGCTGCCGCCGCGCCCGCACCAGGGCCCGCAGCACCGGCTCGGCAGTCACGCCCCCGCCCAGCAGGCCCCCGCCCCCGATGGGGCCGGCGATCCGCAGAAGGCCCAGCGCGCCGCGCCGGCGTCCGCCCCGGCCGCCCGCGGGCCCGAAGGGGCCAAGCCCCACCAGCCACGCCGCCAGCAGGCCGGCCCCCGCCGCCGCCCCCACGCCGCCCCCACCCCCCGGACGTGACCGCAAGGTTCTCCGCCGGGCCATTCCGCTTCCCGGTGA
>DAHVAF010000323.1 GCA_027314765.1 Clostridia bacterium
GCGCCCATCTGGCGCAGCAGCGCGCAGTAATCGCGGGTGTCGCGGATGTCCGGCGCGTTGCCGATGCGGGTTGGCTCCTGCGCGAGCAGCGCGGCGGGGATGGCTGCCAGGGCCGAGTACTTGGAGCCCGCGACCTGAACCTTCCCTTGCAGTGCCGCTCCCCCACCCACAAGCCACTCAGCCATGCGGAGGCCCCCCTCAATCCCACGTCAGCGGATGGTCGGAAAGGTAGATCTTCTCCACCTGGCCGGCCGGGCCAACCAGGACGTACGCCCAGCCCTTCCGCACGGACAGACCGACCAGCGTGTACCCGCCCGAGGGATCGCAGAAGCCGACCCCCGCCTCGCCGTGCGTCGCGGCCCAGCGGTCCACGGCCGCCCACGGCACCTTCAGCCCGGTCACGGGCCCATACACCGTCGCCCCGAGGCGGATCTCGTACTCCCGCGCGAAGGCGCCGGGGGTTTGGCCGGCCCGCAGCCGCGCGTACACGTTCTCCCCCTGCGTGCAGGGCGACGCCTTCGGTGGCGGGGCGGCCGGCACGCTCAGCCGCAGCGGCAGCAGGAGCCCGCTGAGCACCACCGCCGCGCCGACGGCCAGCTTATGGGGCAGCATCGCCGGCGCCCGCGGATTCCGCGAGCAGGTCGAGCAGCACCTCGCGCTGCTCGCGCAGCAAGCGCCGCAGCTCCTCGATCCGGGCGATCATGTCCGCCACCGCGTCAAGTCCAAGCTCCTCGGTCCGCAGCGCCGGCTCGGTCTCGACCCTTGCCGACAGTCGAGCCACCTCCATTTCGGAACGCGTTGCCTCGCCTACCACCCTATCCCGCAGGGCGTGGCTCTTGACCAACGCCCCCCGCGGGCGCGGTTGGCTTTGCCAACGCTGGGGCGGATAATGTGCGGTCGCACCGACGGCGGTCAGAGCCATCCAGAGGAACCCGAATTATCAACAGAGAAGGCGAAGGTGAGCGACGTCGTGACGGTGCGGGGGGGAGCCACGATCGCCGATTCGGCCGAGCTGCGCGCGGATGTGCGCACCTTTCTTGACTGCGGGCTGATGCTGGGGCCATGGCTCGCCGGCCTGGAACAGGAGCGCTTCTCCTTCGACAGCCAGGAGCTGTTGGCCGAGGCCGCCGAGGGGCTCGCCGCCGCCTATTGGCAGGAGCCCCTGATCACCGCCACCATCGGCGACATGCCCGCGACGACGACGCTGGGCCGGCGCGGCGTCCGCGAGATCCTGGACTCCACCGCCGCCACGATCGCCAGCGGTCGCCTTGGGCGCATCCGCGTGGACCGGGCCATCGCCCAGGAAGCTGTGCGCCGCATGGAGGCGTTCATCACGGCCGCGGGCTTTGGCGCCCTCATCCGCGTGTACCTGCTCGTGGTCACCGCCAAGAACCACGGCGCGCTGCGTTATTACAAGGAGATCCCCGAGGACGAGTTCATCCGCTGCGTCCGGCACCGGCCCTGGATGCGCGAGTCGATCGAGCCCGAGCTGATGCGGGACATCGCCCTGCGCGAGATGCGCCTCGTCGTCCGCAATGGCCGGCGCTTCGTGACGGACACCGCCCGCGGCCGCCGCAGCTATGAGGAGGCGCGCCGGATCTTGGAGGAGACCGGCTTTGTGCGTGAGCGGCTTGAGCTGCTCCGCGCCTCCAGCTACAGCGCCCTGGAGAACTACGACGAGGTGATCTTCTCCACCGTACCGCTGGAGCGCTCGTGGCGGCGGGGCTTCAATGACTTCATGGGCCTGCGGGCCGGCCAGAGCGTGCTGGATGTGGGCTGCGGACCCGCATCGCAGGCCTTCGAGGGCGGTGCGCTCGCGGCGGTGGGCCCATCGGGGCATCTGACTGGCCTGGACCCGGCCGTGGGCATGCTGGAGCGGGCCCGGGCGAAGGCGTCCGGCAATCCGGCAGCCACCTTCGTGCAGGGCGTCGCCGAACAGCTGCCCTTCGCCGACGCCTCCTTCGATGTCACCCTGGATGTCTCGGCCCTGCAGATGACGGACATCGACCGCGCCATCGCCGAGATGGTGCGCGTGACGCGGCCGGGCGGGCTGGTGGCGCACGCCGGTGCCTACCGCGTCCCCGGGCCAACCCCAACCTGGGTCCTGCGCTGGCTTGCCCCGGTCATCGAGATCGCCCGCCGTTACAGGCTGCCGCCAGCCGGCCTGCCGCCGGAGGCCGGCGAGATGGCCCGCCGCCTGGCCGCCGCCGGCCTCCGCAACGTCCGCGTGGCGGTCCAGGAGAATACCGCCGCGTTTGCCGACCTTGAGCAGATCACGCGCTATCTGCTCTCGAGCGAGCTTGCCTTTTACCAGGTGCTGGAGGTCATCCCCTTTGCCGCCCGCCGCGAGCTGCACACGGAGCTGGTCCGGCGGGGCCGCGAGATCGCGGCGGAGACCGACCTCGCGGAGCGGACGCTGCCGACGCCGACCGAGTACGTCTGCGGCGAAGTGCCGGGGGGGCCGGCATGAGGGCACTTGTGATCTCCGAGAACCGCCTGGCCGGGCTCGGGCTGCTGACCCTGGCCGCCCACAGCGGGCTGGCCGCTCAGCCCGCGACGCCGGCCGAGGCCATCGCGTCGGCACACGCCGGCGACCTGATGCTGGTCTACGCGGACAGCTGGAGTGAGGAGACACGCGGCATCCTGGCAGCGCTGCACGGCGCGCACGCCCGCTTCATCGTGGTGATCCCGCTCATGGAGGCGGACGTGCGCCGGGCCGTTTTGGGGGCGGGCGCCCTGCACGCGTTCAGCCACGAGGAGTCGGACGAGATCCGCTCTGTGCTGGCGAACTTCCGCTGGTCCTCGGAGCCGGCGGAGGACAAGATCACGCTGGCCAACGGCTACGTGGTCGAGCTCCCGCGGCGGCGGGTTCGCCGCGGCGACCGCTACCTCCCGCTGACCCTTACCGAGTGCCACATCCTCCAGCTCCTGCGGGACGAGGCGTACGCCAACCCCGGCAATCCCCTGCCGCCGCCGCGCATCCATGCCGCCGTATGGGGCAACGCGGACGCCCGCGCGCCGGCCACCCTGCGCGGGCACATCGCCCAGCTGCGCGGGAAGGTGGAGGTCGACCCCGAGCACCCGCAGGTCCTCCTCGGCCGGCGCGGGCACGGCTACTGGCTGGAGCTGGCCCCCAACGCCCGCTGGCGCGGGCTCGTCGGGGCGACCCAATCCAGCGGTTGACGCGCGCTCGACCGCGCGATCCATTCGGCCTCCGC
>DAHVAF010000334.1 GCA_027314765.1 Clostridia bacterium
CGGGCGGCGGGGACCATCCGGGCGGCGGGGACCATCCGGGCGGCGGCGACGGCGGCCACGAGCAGGGTCGGCGGGAGAGCCACATACCGCGCGGGAATTAGGAGTCAGGCCCCTGCTTGGGGCAGTCGTGGCGGTCCTGCCCGGATTGGCGGGAGGGCCGCCCTTTCTTTTGAGGCTCGCATGCGCACGGGGCAAACCCGCGCGCACCATGGCGCGGGCAGCGGAACCAGGTTGACGCGGCCGCCGCAGGGCGGCCGCTTCCAAAGCAGCGGCGGGGGGGTCGGACGTGCCTGTCGTGACTGCCGAGCTGGCCAACGGGCTGCGGGTGATCTGCGAGCCGATCGCCGATGTGCGGTCGGTGGCGCTTGGGCTGTGGGTGAGCGTGGGCAGCCGGGACGAGCCGGCCCGGGAGGCCGGGGCGGCCCACTTCCTGGAACACCTGGTCTTCAAGGGGTCGGAGCGGCGGTCGGCGCGCGAGATTGCGGAGTTCGCCGACGCGGCGGGCGGCAACCTCAACGCGTACACGACGCGCGAGTACACCTGCTACTACGACAAGGTGCTGGACGAGCAGTTTCCTGAGGCGCTCGATGTGCTGACGGACATGGTCTGCTCGCCGCGGCTGGCGGAAGACGACTTCGCCAAGGAGCGGCAGGTGATCCTCGATGAGCTGCGGTTGGTCGAGGACACGCCCGAGGACCTCGTGCAGGACCTCTTCTTCGAGAGCCTATGGGGCGGGCATCCGTTGGGGCGGCCCGTGGCCGGGCGGGTGGCCAGCATCTGCCAGCTGACGCCGGCGGACCTGCGGCGCTTTCACGCGCAGCACTACGTGGGGCGGCGCATGGTGCTGGCCGTGGCGGGGCGGATCGATCCCGACGCGGTGCTGCGCGAGGCCGCGCGGCGGCTGGGGCCGCTGCCGGCGGGGGACGCGGCGGGGCTGGGGAACGGCGGCGCCGGTGCAGGGGAGGGGCCACTGACTGCGCGACGGGCCCGCGCGGGGGCGGGCGCTGGTGCGGCGGGGGCTGGCGCGGGTGTGGCGGGGAGTGGCGCGGGTGCGGATGGACCGCTGGTGGTCGCGGGAAGGCGGCCGCCACGGGCACGGGCGGTGCGCCGCCTGCGGCCCAAGCGCATCGAGCAGGTCCAGCTCTGCATCGGTTGCGCGGCGCCGGGGCTTGGCGAGGCCGAATACTGGCCGACCCTGCTCGTGGCCAATCTGCTGGGCGGCGGGACCAGCTCGCGCCTGTTTCAGAGCATCCGCGAGGACCGCGGCCTGGTGTACGACGTGGGCGCCTTTCACGCGGCATGCACGGACTGCGGGACGTTCGCGGTCTACCTGGCCGCGGGGCCCCAGGCCGTGGGCGAGGCGACGCGGCTGGCGCTGGCCGAGGTGACGCGGCTGCGCGTCGACGGGGTGGGCGAGCAGGAGCTGGCGCGCCAGAAGCAGCAGTTCCGGCGCGGCTTCTGGCTTGGGCTGGAGGGCACCTCGCACCGCATGAGCCGGCTGGGGCGGGCGCTCGTCCTGGGCCAGTCGGTCGAGGATCCCGAGACCGTGCTGCGGCACCTGGAGGGGTTCGAGGTTTCCGACCTGACCCGGGCCGCGGCGGCGCTGGGCGACCCCGACGACTGGACGGTGGCGGCGGTCGGACCGGGCGCGGCCCTGCGCTCGCTCTGGCCCGGGGTCGGGCGGGGGGCCGGGGCCAAAGCGCCGGCGGCGGCGCCTGCGGGGGACACGTCGGCCGGGACGGGCGGCGGTGGTGGGGCCGGCGACGGCGGCGCCGCGGTGGCGGCGGACGCGGGCGAGCGCATCGGGGGTCAGGGGACCGCGGGTGCAGCGGGTGGCGCGGGTCCCGGATCCGGGGGCGGGCAGGGGGCCGGCAGCGAGCTGGATGGACTCGGCGGCGGGGCGGAGGGGGCGGCGTGATGGCGCAGGACGGATCTTGGCCTGGAGCCGCCAACGAGGTGGGCGTGGCGATCTGCCGCCTGCCGAGCGGCGAGGGCCTGGACTATCCAGTCTATATGAGCGTGGGGGCGGCCGGCTGCGACTTGGCGGCAGCCGTCGATGCGCCCGTCGAGCTCGCGTCCGGCCAGCGCGCGCTGCTGCCGACGGGGTTCGCCATCGCACTGCCGCCCGGCTTCGAGGCCCAGATCCGGCCGCGGAGCGGGCTCGCCCTGCGGCACGGCCTGACGACGCTGAACAGCCCCGGCACCATCGACAGCGACTACCGGGGCGAGGTGCACGTGCTGCTGATCAACCTTGGGCAGGAGCCTGTACGCATCGCTCGCGGTGAGCGCATCGCGCAGATGGTGGTGGCGCCGGTGGCGCGGGCCGCGTGGCGGCCCGTGGGCGTGCTGCCCGACAGCGTGCGGGGCGCGGGGGGCTTCGGCCACACGGGGCGGTAGGCAGCGGGCGGCGTTGCACGGCTGCGGCTGCGGCGCCTAGCGGCGCGGAGCCACCACGCGCCGGACGAATGCACGCAGATCGGCGGCGAAGGCTGCGCGCGCGGCCGCACCCAGGTAGGGCATGTGCCCCGACTGGTAGGTGTGAAGCTGGACGCGCGCACGGTCGAGGCGGGCGTGCGCGAGCGCGTAGGTCAGGGCGCCGGCGGGAGCGACGAGATCGAAGTGGCCCGAGGCCGCCATGAGCTCGAGGCCCCGGTTGCGGCGCATCGCCACCGCCAGATCCTCGGCGTAGTTGGCCGCCGGCGGGACGCCCGCTCCCGAGCCGTAATCCCAGCGGCTGTTGACCGCGGCGAACTCAATGCCGCGGTAGGTGTCGTCGCGCTGGATTCCCAGCTCGTCCCGCAGGTAGGAGACGATGAGGCCGGCGAACGCCGGGGTGTACTGGCCCATGGCCGGGTCATCCGCCACGGGATCGGGGCCACGACCTGCCAGCGGCAGCACATAGCGGCTGTCGTAGAGGCCGACCTGCTCGCCCCGGTCGGCCAGAACCAGATCGGCGAAGGCCGCCGGCGTGAGGCGGAGGTTGTGGGCGCGGAGCACGTCAGGCGTGATGCCCGTCAAGGCATGCAGACGGACTGCCACCGCCTGGCGCGAGACCTCGTCGAGGCCATCCCCGGCAAAGAGCGCGGACAGGTAATCCCCCGCGGCGTATGCCTGCGCGGCGGCCACGTGGCTGGCCAGATCCGCAGGGTCCGCGGGGAGCCTGCGATGGTACCACGCCGTGGCCGCCAGCGACGGGAGCGCGGTCGCATGGCCGATGTCCCCGCCATCCTTGCCCGTCAGGGCGAGCGAGAGGGTGGCGCCAAGCAGCACCACCCCATTGATCGCCAAACCCTCGAGGGCGCCGGTCTGGGTCGGACCGCCATGGCTCAGGCGCGCCATCACCGCGGCGCGGATCGCGCCGTAGCTTTCGCCCATGAGGAATTTCGCCGCCCCCTCACGGCCGTGGCGGCGGGACCACTCGGCCACCAGGCGCACCATGGCCGTGGCGTCCTGGGCGACCCCGTAGAAGTCCGCCTCCTGCTCCTCACTCAGAACGCGGCTGTAGCCGGTGCCGGGCGGGTCGATGAAGACCAGGTCCGCCACATCGAGGGGACAGTCCTCGTTGTCGACGAGGGTGAACGGAGGTGCGGACGGAGGCGCGAGGCTGTCGGCTGCGGCCGGTCGCCGCGGGCCGAGGCCCAGGTGAAGCCACAGCGAGGCCGACCCCGGGCCGCCGTTGAAGGCGAAGATGACGGGGCCGAGCGGATCGGCCGGCGACCTGCAGTAGCTGAAGCAGATGCATCGGGCACCGGGATGTCCCAGGCGGTCTGGCAGCACGATCTCATCGAGGTGGACCGCGTAGGCCACCGCGGCGCCGCCGAAGGTGCCGGCACGGGTTGCTACGCTCATGCGCCCCGGCGATGGGGGGCCCGCATCGTTTTGAGCGGCCACCTCACCGCCCGCCGTCCAGCACGCCAGTGTCCATGCCCATTCCGTTCGCGACTCGCAAGGGTCGTCCTCTTCGTGGGCGAAGGCCGCCGCCGGCCCGTGGGCATGAAGGCACCCTCGCGCGCGTGGGTCCGTAAGGCGGCGCGTCGCCTCCTCGGGGCGTACGGCCAAGGCACCCTCGCGCGCGTGGGTCCGTAGGTCGGATTGCGGCTCGGACGCGCTCCGCGATCAAGGCACCCTCGCGCGCGCGGGTCCG
Source organism: Clostridia bacterium (assembly GCA_027314765.1). Lineage (GTDB taxonomy): Bacteria > Bacillota > Sulfobacillia > RBS10-35 > JAJYVM01 > JAJYVM01. Next base: position 4,145 of record DAHVAF010000334.1, read on the forward strand.
TAGTCCCAGCGTTTGGCGGCCCGTGCTGCCCGTTCAAGGCACCCTCGCGCGCGCGGGTCCGTAGGATGACGTCCGAAACGGGGGCCATCGTGTGACCAAGCGGAGGGTCGCGGTGTATCGAGGCGATCTGCCGGAGGCGGCGGACCGGCTCGTGGCAAGACTGTCGGCGGGCGACGCCGCGGTGTCGGTCGATGGCGAGCAGGGCGGCGAGGACCTGGTCCTGGGCCTATTCACTTCATCGACCTCGCCGCGGATCCGGTACCACGAGGGCGCCACTCCGGGCGTGCGCGAAGTGGCCCGCGCGCTCGGCGACGGGAGCGGCTGGCGCGTGCTGCCCATGTACGTGCCCGCCATCCGCTCGCGCAAGAACCTGCCAGGCGCGAGCCAGGGGCCGGCCGTTCGGATGGAGGTGCCCCGTCAATTGCGCCCCGATCACGTCGTGGCCCGTATCGAGGCGGGTCTGCGGAGCCTTTGGGCAGACGCCGGAGCGCGGCGCGAAGGCCAGCCTCCGCTGGGCGCCTGGACGGGTTCGCGTGCGGAGGCGGAGGGTGCCGAACCCGATGAGGAGGCGGCCGGGGACCGCGGCGATATGCCGGCGGAAGGCGCTGACTGGGACGCAGAACAGCCGGAAGCAGGCGCAGAGCGACGTGACCCGGGGGCCTGGGTGACCGCCGAAGGCCATGTTCTGGCCGACGTCGATGGGCTCAGTCCCGAAGCGGACGCCAGTGGCTGGCCGTGGGCCGGGGCGGCGGGCGCCGAGGGGAACGGCCAGCTGACCGGAGGCGAGGCCGGCGAGGAGACCACGTTCCTGGACCTCAGCGCCGACGGCGAGGTGGCGGAGCGGGGCGGTGCCGCGTCTGGCGGCGCACTGGAACCGCCGGGAGCGGAACAGGGACAGGGCGAGGCCGAGGCCGCAGCTCTCGATGTGACCGACATGCGCTGGAGCCAGGCGGAGGTTGGGCCGACGGCCCCGGCTTCGGATGAGCGGCACGGCGAGTGGGGCACTTCTGCCGCGGATGTCGCCGCCGAAGAGGCCGGCGTCGGTGAGGATCCCTGGGGTGGGACGCTCTTCGGGGGCGGCGCCACGCAGGACGCCGGTGAGACCGGCGGAGAGGGAACGCCCGCCGCCGACGCGGACCGACCTGGCGCCGGCTGGTACAGTCCGGCGCACCCCGCCGCGGGTCCGGCTCGGACACCCACCGACGTGGGGTCCACCGCGGGCGGTGGACTGTCCGCGAGCCCGCTCTCGCTCGCGATGGCCCTCATCGAGTGCTGGCAGCGGTCCCAGCGGTGGGCAGGCCCGACGCCATCCTGGCCGGTGGCGCCCCCCTCCGATGAGGCCCGCGTGCGACCGGCTGCCGGCGGGCCGCCGACGGCGTCGTGGCCATGGGAGGAGGACGACGTGCTGGCCGGGGAGGGGGCCGGCGGCAACGATCAGCCCACTGCCGAAGAAATAGAAGCCGGCGACGGCACGGGACGCCTGGCGGACGGGGAAGGGCCGTCGTGGGGCACGCGGTGTGCCGACCCGGACGGCGACGCGGAGGCAGCCCCAGAGGATGACTCCCGCCCCGCCTGCGATGCCGGGCTGTCCGTTGGCCGTGGCGAAGAGCCTTCGTGTGAGTCCGATGCGGCCGGTGACACGGTGGATGGGCAGGGCCGGCCGGCCATGCCAGTCAGCATCCCGACCCTTCCGGATCGCGCGGCCCGCGGGCCGGGTCGCGTCGAGCGCGTTGCGTCGGCCCAGGGATCCTCCGTCCTGCCTCCGGGATTTGGCCCGTTCGGAATCGGCCGCCAGCGAGAGGACGACGCCGCCAGGCCATCCCCTGATTCGGAGCCTGGGGGCGCCGCCGCGCAGGGCCCCGATGCGTCGAGGTCGGACATCGTGGCGGACGCGGCGGACCGCAGGGACCACCCGGCAGGTGCCTCGGTCAGGACCTTGGCGGCGGCCCCCGCGCCAGACCAGGCGGATGAGAAATCTTCCTCGGCGGCGTCCGGCCCGTCCCAGACGCCCCGGGCGGATGCCGACGCCTCCGCCGCGAGGCCGTTGGCTACTTCTCCGACACCCGTCGAGGGCCAGCCGCCGCACCCGGTCGTGGAGTCCACGGTCATGCGCCCGACTGTGACCCTGATGCCCGCCCCCCTGCCTCCCGGAGCCTTGCCGGGCGCTGCCCATCCCTTCCGCCGGACGGCGATGCCGGCGGCCGCCGCGGCTGGCGCCCGAACCGGGTCCTTCGGGCAGACACCGTGGGATCGCGCGGCGGCGACAGGTGCAAGTGTCGCCGGTCCCAGCGTGGCGGTTTCCACGACCAACGCCCCGCTGGCGCCGAGCGAGCCCGCCGGGGCCACGGAGTCGCAGGTGGTGGACCCGCCGCGCGCCGCGGACTCCGCCGGGAGCACGGGGGCGATGGAGAGCGGCACCGCGGCGTGGTTGACGGCGACCCGCCCCTCCCCGGTGAACAGACCGGTCCCGACGGAGGCTCACGGATGGCCGGTGCGGGGACCCGTGCCTGGCCGGCTCATGGCACCCGCCGCTCCTGGGTGGCCTCCGTCCGGCGATTCGGCGTTCACACCTCGCCCGGGCGGCGGGTGGCTTCCGGCGGTGGCGCCAAAAGTGGGTCCACCCGGCCCGAACGCCCGCCGCCTCGCGGAAGCGCACATCCTGGTGCCCTTTCGCTGAAAGCATTGATCTGCGGGCAAGTCTTGCCCGCCAGGCCAGGCTGGCGGCTGCATCTTACCGCCAGCCCGGCATAGGACTCGCGCATGAGCGAAGAGGTTTGCCGCTGGTCATCCCTCCGCCGACTGTCGCCGCGCGCGGTCGGTGGCGCCCGCCTGCCGGACTGGCGCCGCGCCGACCTCACGTTCACCCTCACCGACGGGGCGATCGTGGGCGTGGTGGCCCGCCGCCGCCTGTGGCTGTGGTCAAGCCTCGCCGATGCCGTCACGGCCGCGCTGACGGCGCCGCAGGCCCCGGCGCGGCTGGGTCCGCCTGCGGTGGCGCCGCCCCCGGATGACCCCGCCCCTCGCTTGCCTGGAAGGCCTCGCGCCGCCGCCGCGAAAGTCATCCGTCTTCCCGAGCGGTAGACGCACCACGACGGCCAGCCGCGTCCGCGCCACCGCGCGCTGGCCGTGTGAGCGTCGGCCGGCAACCTCGCCACCTGACGGAGCCGCCGTGGCCGCCATGTTGCCCGCAGCCTCCCAATCGCCGGCGATCGTCGCGACCGCCACCGCCGCCGTGGCCCCGCGTCGCCTGCGGACTCGACGTCGCGAGCGGTCGTCAGCGATCGTCGGGACGGCCAGCGCGCGCGGGCAGCGTCAGACCACCCCAGTGCCGGCGAAGGGATCACGTCGCCCCGCCGCCTCGGCAGTGTCGGCGCATCGCCGAGCGGGTCAAACGCCGCCGGCACCGCCGCGCTCGTGGCCGCACCCGCCACCGCACCGCTGCCACCGCCACGCCCCTGCCGCGCCGCCGCCGCGACCGCCGCGCCAACTGCCGCCGTGACGCCGCTAGCCACATCGCTGTCGCCGAGACTGCCGCGACGACCATCGCCTTCGCCAATCGTGCCTGCGCCCTCGCGATGCGCGCCAGCACTGCCGGAGCCTGGCGGTACCCTCACAGGGAGCGCCCGCAGCTCCGGCAACCCTCCCCGCACCCCAGCGGTGGGCGCCATCGCCTTCGCCAATCGTGCCCGCGCCCTCGCGATGCGCGCCA
>DAHVAF010000340.1 GCA_027314765.1 Clostridia bacterium
CGGCGGGGCGGAGGCGGCGGGGCGGAGGCGGCGGGGCGGAGGTGGGGCCGCCAGGGGCACAGGGGGCCGGTTGGGGCGAGCCAGCGCCGCGCCGGGGTCGTGCCGGAGGCTGGGTAGGGGCTCCCCGGACCCGAGGGGCGGGCGTGCCAGAGGTCCGGCCGGGGCGGGCCAGGGCTTGGAGTGGTTGTGCCAGAGGTCCGTGTTGGATGGGCCTGGGCTGGAGGGATCGTGCCAGGGGCTGGGCCCGGGATACCGCCGGGGCCGAGGAGCGGGCGTGGGGGTCGCGGGGCTGGCTGGGGCGGACCGGGTGCGGACGGATCGCCCGGGCCGTGTTGTACGCATGGGAGGTCGACAACGCTGTCGGTCGCGGCGGTCTCGCTTGGCACCGGTCCCGCCACCACCCACTCCGGGCTGATCGCGCTGGTTGGGCTCATCGTCATTGGCGTGCTGGTCCTGATTGTCGCCGGGCTGACGCTCTACTGGCTCGCCCGCCAGCAGACCAACTACACCTGGTTCATGCTCCATCTGGCGATCGGCATGCTCGGCATCCTGGCCGTGATGATCCTGGCGGTCGAGGGGGTCCTCGACGCAGCGGCCGCAGCCATCCTCTCGAGCATCGTCGCCTATAGCCTCGGTGCCTCGGGTTCGCGCAGCACCGGGGTCGGGGACGCCGGCCCTCCGCCGAGCCCGCCCCTTGCGCTTGTCCCGCTACCCCAGGGCCAGGTCAACGTGCCGTACCGCGCCGACACCGTCCACCTGGCCGGGCGGGCTCAGCCGTACGGGCTGGCCTGGATGCCCGTCAACGGGAGCAGCCTTCCGCCAGGGCTGCAATTCGATGGCGGGTCGGGCGTGGTGAGCGGCACGCCCACTCAGGCGGGCACGTTCCGCTTCTCGGTGTCCGCGCACGGCGACGGGATGGTGGGCAGCTTCGAGTTGACGGTCGTGGCCGGGGCGGGATGATCCTTCGCGCCCCGTAGGGTGAGGGCCGCAGAGCGTCGCGCCAGACCATCCGCGACACGGTAGGTGGGCTCGCGAGGCGCCGCGCCCGGGTCCGCAGCCTGGGCCTTGGCCCACGGGTCCGCGGCGCGGTCGGCTCAGCGTGACGAAACATCGTGGCAGGGTCCGGCCCTGGGGCGCGGACCCCATCGAACGTCCTGCCGGTCCAGTTGGCTCAGCATGACGGGACGTTGCGGGCGGGTCCGCGGTCGGGGGCGCCGGCTCCCGAGCGCCGTCACCGCCGCGCAGCTGGCTCAACACGGCGAGACATCGCCGCGGGGTCCGCCGTTGGGGCGCACTCCCCAGGTGACGTCCTGGCGTTTCAGCTGGCTCAGTATGACGGGACGTTGCGGGTGGGTCCGCGGTTGGGGGCGCCGGCTCCCGGGCGACGTCATGGCCGTGCACATGGCGAAGCATGACGGGATCTTGCTGCGGGGTCCGCGGTCGGGGGCGCCGTCGCCAGCCGACATCCTGGTGGCGCAGGGTGCTCAGCATGACGAGAGGTCCCAGTTGGGTGCGCCGTTGGGGCGCACTCCCCCGGTGAGGTCCTGGTGGTGCAGGGGGCGTCATGTCCGGGCGCTGCGGACGGGTCCGCGGCCGGGTGCGTCTCAGCCGAGGTCCTGGCGGGGCGGTGGGCTCGAAGGGGCGCCGCGTTGCGGCTGTCTTCGCGGCCAGCCGCCGAGGGTTGCGACCAGCTGGAGGTGACTATGAGTATGGTGGACGGGCCGGCCGCCTATCCCACCGCCTGGCGGTAGAGCCGGTCCAGGTTGGCGAGTCCGCGCGCGTCGGCACCGCCCCGGCGCAGGATCCGCTGGCTCTGCGTCCAGGAGGCGCCGTTCGCGGCCAGGCGCTCGTAGCCGGCCAGCAGCTCCACAGCACGCCACCCCGCCGCGTCGGCGCCCCCGATCACTTGCTCCGCCGCCTGACCGATCGCTGAGCGGCCGGTGAACCAGCGCTCGGCGGCTGTGAGCCGCCACAGCAGGGCCGCGTGCTCGCACGGCGCGACCTCGGCCGACCGGTCGATCTCACGGAGCAGGCGGTTGACGGAGCGGGCCAGGGAGCGGGCGCCGTCCGCTTCCGGGGAGTGGCTCGCGGCGGCGAAGAGGTCGCCCAGGTAAAGGAGGTCGGGGTCCACGCCGGCGTCGACCTCGGTGGCGGCCGAGCCCGGACGGCGGGGCAGCTCTGCCAGCCACGCGGCCACGCGACGGGTGTCGCGGCGGCGGTTGCGGAGCGCAAACCAGCCGTGCGCCGTGCCGGCGAGCAGCTCGGCGGCGCGGATGCCACCACAGGCGGCCTGGTGATGGGCCAGCGCCTCGAAGAGATGGCCCACGCGGACGGGACCGAGCAGGCTTGGGGCCTCGCAGTAGGCGAGGACGGCGCGCCGCGCGAGGCGTCCGGCCTGGGCGATCTCGCCCTCGCCGAGGGCGATGTGCACGCCGTTGACGAGCAGGTCGACGAGCTCGACGTCGTCACGGGCGCCGGGCTGCGCGCTGAGGACGTCCGCGACGGTGGCCCAGGCGCGGTCGAAGCGACCCTGCTCCCGCCAGAGGTAAGAGAGGTTCTGGCGGCAGAACAGGACGGCGTCGTCGTCGCCGATGGCGTCGGCCACGTCCAGGGCCTGCATGGCCCACGCCGCGGCGGCCTCCGGGTCGTCGCGGTTGAGCGCGACCAGCGACTCGATCACGCCATAGTGGACGCGCACCAGCGGCTCGACCGGCGCGGCCGCGATCGCTTCACCCGCGGCCTCCGTGAAGACACGCATCTCGGCGTCGTTGCCGATGTCCCGGGCGGCCTTCGCCAGAAGGATGTAGAGACTGGCCATGACGTTCGGGTCGAGGCGCCGCTCGTCGGCCAGCTTCGGCAGGGCGGCGGCGCCAATCGTCAGCGCGACGGCGGGGCGGTCCTCGCTCATGGCCACGCGGACCGCGCACATCGTCGCCTCGGCCATGCTGGGCCAGGCCTCCTGGGCATCGGCGGCAGCTGCCCAGGACCGCAGGGCCCGCTCCGCGAACCGGTGGAGCCCGGCGCCAAGGAGGGCGAGCGAACGCCGTCTCAGCTCTGCAAGGTCTAGTCTCATGTAGGAAATAATTTCGTGCTACGGCATCTCCTTCCTGTTGGGCTGATGGGAGAATCTGCGCCCGCCGGGCGAGTGGGTGGCGGCGTGATGGCGAGAGGGCCGCGCGGTCCGGCGTGCCGGGGACCCGGCTGAGGGCCAAAGCAGGGGCCGCGGTGCGCGGGAGGGGCATCGCACCGTCGCCGGCCGGCGGTCGCGGGGTCGCGGGTGCCGACAGGGCGCCGCGCCCTGACGAGCCGGCGATCCCCTTCGGGCCGCCAGGGCTGCGGCCGCCGGTGCCGAACGTGAGTCACGAGGCGATGCTGTGCAAGCGCTGCGGACCATCTTCACCGAGGCCGGCTGCGACGGGACTTTGTTCGCTGAGCGCCTGCGCGACGGCGCTCACCTTGCGCTCGACCCCGACCGGCCCGTGGCGCTGGCATCGGTCTTCAAGGTCGTCGTGGCGCTGGCGTTCGCCCGGGCTGCGGTGGCCGGCGAGATCGACCCGACCGAGCGGGTCATGCTTGCGTCGGCGGACCGCACCCCCGGACCGACGGGCCTGTCGGTCTGCGCGGACGATGCCGTCCTCTCTTGGCGCGACCTTGCCTACTTCATGATGGCGCTGAGCGACAATGCCGCGACGGACGCGCTCACCGAGCGGGTGGGCCTCGCGCGGGTCAAGGCCACGCTCGACGCGCTGGGCCTGCGGAATATGGCGGTGCCGGGCACGATGCGGGAGGAGCTCGACGGTGTCGCGGCCGACCTCGGCTTTGCGACCTGGCGCCAGGTCCAGGACGCCCAGGCCGGGGGTATGGGGGAGGAAGCGCGTGTGCGCGCCTCCGACCTGGGTCGGATCGCGGGTTCGCGGGTCCTCGACCCGGCCCGAGGGTGGCGTGGGACAGCTCGCGAGGCCGCCCAGCTCGTGACCGCCATCTGGTCGGACCGCGCCGGGCCGGCCGAGGCATGCGCGCAGGTGCGCTGGCTCATGGGGCATCAGCCGCGCAGCCGGATCGCGTCGGCCATGCCCGAGGGCGTCCGCGCGTGGGGCAAGAGCGGCAGCCTCTTCGGGGTCGCGCGCAATGAGGCCGGCGTCGTCGAGTACCCGGGCGGCGAGCGGTACATCGTGGCGGTCTTCACGCGCGCCCACGTGCCCTTCGAGCGGGGGCGGGACATCGAGGCCGCGATTGGCGAAGCCTGCCGTGTCGCGGTGGAGCGGTTGGCCGGGCAGCCTGCGGAGTCCCGGTAGCCGGGGGGCGTTGCGGCGGGGGAGCCGCGCCCCGTCGCCAACCGGACGATGGCGTCGCGCCGTG
>DAHVAF010000346.1 GCA_027314765.1 Clostridia bacterium
GACGGCCGCCACCTTGCCGGGCTGGGCGAAGTAGGCCTGGCTGGCGGCACCCCCGCCCACCCAGCGCCCGGCCGGCGTGAGCAGCGCCACGTCGGTCGCGTCCAGGCCCTGGCCGACGGATGCGGCGACGGCCGCCACCGACGCATCGGCGCCGACCACGGCGACGAGCCGGCCCGCCGGGTCGCGCACGGGCACGGACACGGAGACGATGCTGTCCGGCCCGCCCGCAGGGTCGGGGAACGGCGCCGCCGTCCAGACCGCCCCGCGCGCGGACGTGGCGTCCTGGTACCACGGCTCCGAGGTCAGGCGCGTCCGCGGCGTCACGGGCGAGCCGGCATGGCCGTAGCCGGGGTCGGGCGCCGCGCGCACCATGCCGTCGGCCGCGATCAGCCACAGGCGCACCAGGGCCGGGCTGCCGGCGCTCTGCCGCAGCGTCTCCATGAACGGGTCCAGGTGGCTGACGAGGTTGACCTCCGTCCAGAAGGGGGGCGGTGTGGGCGTCCCAGCAGGCACGAACACCCCCACCGGCGCGCCCGCCTGGCTGATCCAGGCCCCCGTCGGCGCCTGGATCAGCGGCGAGTTGCCCTGCTGCGTGCCGGGAAACTGGGCCGGGTGCGCGAAGAGGTACTGGGCCGACGCGGCCAGGGCCTGCGCCCGGGCCTGCACCGCCAGCAGGTCCTGCGCCGCCAGCGTCCCCGCGTGCGCCGCCGAACGCGCAAAATCGGCGCGCGACCGCGCCTCCAGGGCCACCGCCCCGGAGCCGGCCCCCGCCCGCACGACGCCCTGCAGCGCCAGGTCCGCCAGCACGCCCACAGCCAGCATGGGCACAAGCGCCGCGACGAGCAGCAGCACCGCGAGGCGCCTGCGCAGCGGCCAGCCCGAAACGGTCGATGCGCCCCCCACAGACCCTTCTTCCATCCGGGTCGGCACAGTCCTCGCGGCGCGGCGGAAGTGGACCGCCAATTGCCGCCACCGCGCGACGGCCCGCTCGCATGCCGCCGCACCCCGGCAAGGTGAATCGGCCCCGCGCCGGCAAGTGCGGCCGCCGTCCGCGACCTGCCGTCTTGGCGCGGCGCAACCCCCGCAGCGAGAGGACCTCGCCCCCGCCGCGGCGGCCCTCACCCCCCGCCGCCCGCCCGCAGCAGCCGGCCGAAGGCGGCCAGCGCCGCCGGCGGCTGGTCCAGCGCGTATTGCAGGTCGCCCTGGTTCGCGTCCCACCACACGGCGTAGCGAATCGCGGGGAAGCTCGGCAGCGCCCGGAACATATCGGCGATCCAGGCCGGCTTGTTCCCCCCGGCGTCGTTGCTGGCGAACTCGGTGATGATCATCGGCTTGCCGGGGTAGAGCGCGCGGTCGCGCGCGTAGGTCGCCGCGTAGGCCTGGCGGAACGACTGCCACGTGCTGCCGGGCTGGCCCGTGCCGAGGTTGTACCCCGTGAGGCCGATCCAGTCCACGTACGCGTTGCCCGGGTAGTACAGGGCCGCCGCGTTCCAGCGGTAGTGCGGCAGGTTGGCGTTGTTGGGGTTCCAGACGAAGGCCGCGTCCGTCGCGCCCTCCGCCATGAAGATGTCGTGCACATGCCGGTACGCCGCCACGTAGATGTCCGCGTCCTTGCCCCACTGGAACGCGCTCCAGGGGTCCCAGTCGCCGTTCATCTCGTTGTCCCAGCGGAACAGGAACGGGATGCCCGTCGCCGCCGCCTGCCGCGCGAAGGTGCGCAGGTAGGCGTCGTCGCGGCCCTGGAGGATGGCGGCGAGGTTCGAGGTGCCGTTGGCGTAGGGCAGCGCCCGCCCCGCGTTATTCCCTGGCGCCCACGACTGCAGGGTCACCTCCACGACCTTGCCCTGGGCCTGCGCCTTCCGCAGCAGTGCCGCCGGGAACGGCTGGCCGATGCTCAGGTAGACCATGACCACGCGGAGGTTGGCCCCGAGCTCCTTCTGGAGCTGGTCGACGGCCGCAAGGCTCGGCGCCTCGGGGTTGACGGCGGGCTCGTAGACGCCCCAGGCGAGGCCGGGCGCTGCGGGCACCAGCGGCGCCGGGCGGGCGGGGGTGTGGGGGAGGGCGTAGGCGCTTCTCCCATACCGCGCAACAGGCCGCACGGACCTGACGGCGTTCGTCGCGGCGGCGTACGCCGCCGCAAAATCGGGTTCCGTTGCGTTCACCATGACGGTGAGCACCTCGCCGTCGCCCATCAGCCAGTCCCACTCCGCGTACTCGCGCATGTCCGGGCGCATCAGCGGCATGGCGGGCCGCACCCAGCTCTGGAACCACGACGTGCCGCTGTGCCGGAGCGCCAGCAGCCGCATCCCGTTCCACTGCTCGTCGACCGAGCGGTTGCTGTAGTCGACGTAGGTCGTGGCGGCCGCCGCGTTGGCGACGGGCTGTGCGTATATGCGGAGCGAGGCATCCGCCGTGTTCCAGCGCGCCACATCGGGCAGCAGGCTCGGATCGAAGGTCCAGCCCGCGGGCGGGGTCACCGCGTAGCCGTCGGCGTGGTCGGTGAAGGTGGGGGCAGAGGCGGCGACGGTCGGGCGGGCGGATGTGGCGACGGCGGCCACGGTCGGCGTCCCGACGGCCGCGCCCGTGTCGCTGGCAAGGCGTGGCGCCTGCGGTGCCGGAGCGGCGATCGCCGGCACGGTGACGGCCGCCACGGCGGCGGGGTAGTTCGGGCCGCCGGCGGCGGGCCGCGGGGCGGACGGCGGTGTCGCCGCCGCGTGCGAGAGCCCCAGGGTCCCCGTCACCACGACCAGCCCCAGCACGCTCGCCGCTGCCCACCGCAAGCCGCTCGCCCCCCGCATCGAGCGTACGGGCGGCGGCATGTGGTCCGGCATCGGGCGCTCGCCGGAGCCGGGGTCGGCCGGTTGGGGGAGGCGCAGGTGCCGGCTGCCCGCCGCCGAAGGCTACGGGCGAGCGCGGGGCGCGGGTTCCCCCGCGGCCGCACGAGTGAGCACGAGTGAGCACGAGTGAGAGGGAGGCTCGGCCGATGGGCATTGTGTGCGGTGCCATCTCGCCCCATGGCGGGGTTGTGGTGCCGGAGGCGCGCGACCGCACCGAGCAGGTGGCCCCCATGACGCGGGCGGGGATGGAGGAGCTGGGCCGGCGCTTCGCCGCGGCGCGCCCGGAGACCATCTTCGTCATTACGCCGCACGGGATCAGCGTGGACGAGGCGTTCGCCGTCAGCAACGCGGAGCGGGCGGAGGGCGAGCTCGGCAAGTTCAAGCAGGACTTCGAGGTCGACCGCGAGCTGGCGCGGGCCATCGTGGCCACGTGCCGGCGGATCAGCGTCCCGGCTGTCCTCATCTCCACCCGGATGAGCAGCGACCCCAACTACGGCACGCGGATGCCGCTGGACTGGGGCTGCACGATCCCGCTGCACTTCATGGGGGCCAGCTGGGAACCGAAGCCCAAGGTCGTGGTGGCGAGCCCCAGCCGGCAGCTGTCGCTGCAGCAGCAGGTCGAGTTCGGGCGGGCTGTCGCGACGGCGGCGGCGGAGACGGGACGGCGGGTCGGCTACATCGCCAGCACCGACCTGGCCCACTCCCACGCGGACGGGGCTTACACCTACCACCCCGACGCCAAGCCCGTCGACGCCTACCTGCAGGAGTGCTTCAAGTCCGACAACCTGCTGCGGCTGCTCGACATCGACATGGCGCAGGTCCGCAACGCGAAGCCGGACGGCATCTGGCAGATCCTGACGCTGGCCGGGGCGCGCGAGGTCGCGCCGATGCGCGGCGAGTTCCTCTCGTACGAGCAGCCCAGCTACTTCAGCATGGGCTGCGTGGCGTTCGCGCCCGCGTAAAGGCTCCGATCGGTCAGAGGTGCTTGAAGCCCGGGTGAACGCCCGGGCTCAGGCCATGCGCCGTGGCGATGCGCTGCAGCATCTCCCCGAGCTGCGCGCGCTCGGCAGCGCTGAGGGTGCCACAGATGTCTTCCTGATGCTCCATCGCGGCCTTCCCGATCGCCTGGAGGGCCTGGCCGCCGGCCGCCGTCAGGTGGAGGGCGTGGTTGCGCCTGTCCTCCGGCACGCGCCGCCGCTCCAGCAGGCCCTTCTGCTCAAGGGCATCCAGCAATGCGACGAGACGGCTGGGAAAGATGCCGAGGCGCTCGCCGAGCGTGCGCTGGTTGATGCCGGGCGCGGCGGCGATGAGCCGCAGCACGCCCGCGTCCTGGGGCAGAAAGCCGAGGGGGGCGAGGCGGTCGGCGAAGCGGGCCGCCGCCATGTCGCCGATCTGCGCCAGCAGGAAGGCGGGGGAGAGGGCACCGCGGATGGCGGAGGGGGCTGCTGCACGCGCCTGGTTCGCTTCCACGGCGATAGCATAGCACGCCTTATCGTTCTTGACGGAAATCGTTTGTATCTGAGATGATGGCCACGAGAAAGGGGTGGCCGCGCATGGGGGATGTCGATGCCCGGTTCCCGGGGCTTGCCGGACGCGTGGCGGTGGTGACGGGGGCATCGGGCGCGATCGGGCAGGCGACGGCACGCATGTTGGCTCGGCAGGGTGCCGCTGTGGCGGTGAGCGCCCGGCGGGGCGCTGAGCTGGGCGGCCTGGCGAAGGCCATTGGCGACGAGGGCGGGCAGGCGCTGGCCGTCGTCGCGGACGTCACGGACCGGCAGGCGCTGGTGCGCCTGCGCGAGGAGGCGGAGCGCCAGCTTGGCCCTGTGGACCTGGTGGCCGCCGTGGCGGGCGGCCTCGGCGAGCCAGTCGCCCTGCTGGAGCTGGCGCCGCAAGCGTGGCGCGACGCCATCGAGGTGAACCTGACCTCGGTCTTCGAGACCATGCAGGTCTTCCTGCCCGGGATGGTCGAGCGGCGGCGCGGCGCCATGGTGACGGTGTCGTCGACCGCGGGGCGGCAGGCGGCGACCATGGTGGCGGCGGTGCGGCCCGCGAACCCGCAGGGTGGGTCGGCATCGCCCGCGTATGTGGCGGCCAAGGCCGGGCTGCTGGCCCTGACGCGCCAGGCGGCGGCGGAGGCGGCCCCGTCCGGCGTGCGTGTCAACGCCGTGGCACCTGGCGCTGTCCTGAACGAGCGCATGGCGCGCGCGCCTGCGGAGGTGCTGGCCCAGATCGGCCGCTACCATCCCCTCGGCCGCATCGGCGAGCCGGACGACGTGGCCCGAGCCATCGCGTTCCTGCTGAGCGACGCGGCCGGCTGGATCACGGGCGCGACGCTCGACATCAACGGCGGGCGGGTGATGGTGTGATGGACAATCTGGCGGCACTGCGGACCGCCGCGTTCCCCGCCCTGGTCATGCTGGTGCTGGAGCTCGCGCTCGGCATGGCCGTGAACCTCTTCGTGACGATTCCGGTCGCCGACCACGGCCTGGCTGTGGGGGCGGCCGTCGGGGCCGCCGTGGGCCAGGGCCCCGCGGTCCTCGCCGCCCATGCCGTCCTGGGGCTGCTCCTGCTGCTGTCGGCGGCCGTGTTCTTGGTGCGCGCCGTCCTTGCCCGCCAGACCACCGCCGTCGTCGCGGGGGTCGTCGGCCTGCTGGCCATGCTCGCCGCCGCCGGCAGCGGCGCCGGCTTCGTCGCGTCCGGGCAGGACGCGGCCTCCATGAGCATGGCCATCGCGACCGCGGTCGCGGTGCTGGCCTATGGCCTCGTCCTCTTCCGGGTGGTGGCGCGGCCGTGAGCCGCCACCGGAGCCCCCACCTCGGCGCGCTCGCCCTCGTGTTCACGGTCCTGAAGCTGGCCAGCCTCTATCCGGTCAGCGCGCTGGCGGGCACACCCTTTCCGGCGCCCACCAGCGCGCCGGGCGCCCTGGCCGCCTACTTCCCGGCGCACACGGGGGCCGTGCTGGCGTGCGCGCTCCTGCAGTTCGCGTCGGCCATCCCGCTCGGCATCTTCGTGGCGACGGCGGTCAGCCGCATGCGGTTTCTGGGGGTCCGCGTCGCGGGCATCGAGATCGCCCTGTTCGGGGGATGGCTCGCCACCTTTGACAGCATCGCGTCGGCGGCCGCGATCTCGGCCCTGGCCAACCCGGCGGCGGCCCACGACCCAGCGCTGGTCCAGGCCCTGTACGCCATGCAGTTCACGTTCGGCGGACCGGGCTACGCCGTGCCCCTCGGCCTTTTCCTGGCCGGCCTGTCGGTGCCGGCGCTCCTCCTGCGCCTGCTGCCGAGGTGGCAGGTCTGGCTGGGCCTGGGGCTGGCGGCGGTCGGCGAGCTGAGCTGGCTGGCCATGGCCGTGCCCGGGGCGCTGTTCCTCATCCCGCTGCTGCGGTTTCCGGCCTTTGTCTGGCTGATCGCGGCCGGCTTCGCCCTGCCTGCCGGCGCCGCACGGAGGGCGGCGCCCGTCCTGGCCTCGGCCCAAACGACCTAGGCGCGCCTAACCCGGGCGCTGGCGTGGAGTGGATCTGCGGTTCTCCACCCACGACGGCGGTGAGCAGGGCCCGGTCGCCGGTGTGGAGCCGGCGCCCGATCCTCAAGCCGCGACGGCAGGGCACAGGGCGGGGGAGGCGGGGGGCTCGCACCCAGCGAGTCGCCGCATGCCCCCAGGACCAGGCCCAGCAAAAGGATCGCCACCGCGGCTTACCGGCCCACCGCCGCTCCCCCTCGCCTGCACCGACGGCGGGGCAGGGCCGCCGGTTCCCCGTGTGGTACTGCTCGGCGGGGGTGAAGCCGCATGGCCCGCACGCACTACTTCCCGGCCGACCGCGTCCAGTACCGGTGGGATAACCGCGCCGACCCGGTCCTGACGGTGGCGCCCGGCGACACGGTGGTCTACGAGCTGCGCGAGGTCTCCGACGGCCAGATCGGTCCCGCTTCCACGGCGGATGTGCTGGCGGGCCTGAACTGGGACCGTGTCTACCCGCTCGCCGGCCCGCTGCGGGTCGAGGGCGCCGCACCGGGCGACGCGCTCGAGGTCGAGGTCCTCGATCTCCACACGCGCGGCTGGGGCTGGTCCGCCATCATCCCGGGGCTCGGCCTGCTGGCGGAGGAGATCCCCGGACCCCACCTGCGGATCTTCGACCTCACCGACGGCGAGGCCACGCCGCTGACGCCGAAGGTCCGCATCCCGATCCGCCCGTTCCTCGGCACGATGGGCGTGGCGCCCGCCGAGGCCGGGAGCTTCGCCATCATGCCCCCGGGCGTTTTCGGCGGCAACATGGACACGCGGCAGCTGGTCCGCGGCAGCCGCCTGCGCCTGCCCGTGCAGGTGGCGGGCGCCCTCTTCGCCTGCGGGGACGCGCACGCCGCCCAGGGCGACGGCGAGGTGTGCGTCACCGGCATCGAGTGCCCGATGTACGCGGTCCTGCGCTTCGGGCTGACCCGCGGCGCCGGCCTCCCGGCGCCGCAGATCTGGGCGCCGGCGCAGCCGCCGTCCGGGCCGGCCTACATCACCACGGGCGTCGGCCCCGACCTCTTCACGGCCGCCCGCGACGCCGTGCGCGCCATGGTCGCCCACGTGCAGCAGGGCCACGGCCTCAGCCGCGAGGACGCGTACGTGCTCTGCAGCCTGGCCGGCGACCTGCGCATCAGCGAGATCGTGGACCAGCCGAACTGGATCGTGTCCATGCACATGCCGGACGGCGTCTTCGTGTAGGGCCGCGCGTGCGCGCGGCCCCAAAACCGTGGTGCTTCGGGAGGGGTCGCCGGTGGCGGCGCTGGAGGACTCG
>DAHVAF010000351.1 GCA_027314765.1 Clostridia bacterium
ATCTCTGGAAGGCCAGACAGACGCCGACCGCGGCGCGCGAGCTCACCTCGCGCTGGCCAGGAGGCGCCTGAAGGGTCGCTCCTGGATAGCCAAGCGGGCTGCGACCGCGGCGCGCAGGCTCGCCTGGCACACCCTCGAACACGCCGGAAGTCGCGCAAGGTCACCTCGTGCTGGCCAGAAACCGCCGGAAGGCCTGGCCCTGGATGGCGAGGCAGGCGCAGACCGCAGCGCGCCAGGTCACTTGGCGCTGGACAGAAAGCGCCGGAGGGCCCGCCCCTGGATGGCGAGGTAGGCGACGACGGCGGCGGCCGCCACGATGGCCGCGGCGCGGACGCCGATCTGCGACGCCAGGGTTGAGGCGGCGGCCAGGCCCAGAAAGCCGAGGGCGGCCACCGGCAGGACGCGGTCGGCCGTCTGCCGCGAGAAGAGCTGCTCCGTCTTGACGCCGCGCGCCTCCAGGGCCGCCAGAAACGGCAGGATCTTCTGCAATTGCGCCATGACCAGCAGGGCCGGGGCCGAGAGCAGGCCGGCCAGCGCCAGCACGCGCACGGGGATGGCGGCGCCCAGCAGGTCGGCCTCCGCGCCCGCGGCGGCCAGGACCAGCAGCGCGATGGCCAGGGCGGTGTAGCGGGCGACCGGCTCGCGGCGGGCCTGGCGGCCGTGCCCTGCCAGCCGGGCCATGTCGGCCGCCCAGAGGACCACACCGAGCAGGGCGGCGGCGCCGCCCACCGGACCGGCGCCGAAGGCCAGCAGCAGGGTCCCCGCGGCCACCAGCGCGATGGGACCGTACCCGAAGCGCGGCCCGATCGCCGGCGGGGTCGCGGCGAAGAACGGCACCAGCTGGTAGGTGGCGCCGAGGATCGTGAGCAGCAGCCAGCCGGCCAGGGCGGCCGAGACGTGAGCCACGAGCAGGGCGCGGGTGACGAAGCCCAGCGCCATGAGCGGGCCGAGGAGGCTGACGGCGGCCAGCGCCAGCAGGGCACCCGCAAAGCCGGCTGCGGGCAGGGTTGGACGGCGCAGGCGCGCAAGCGCTGCGCCGACCTGCGCAATGAATGCGTAGAGCGCCAGCCCCGCGAGGGTGCCCCCGGCTGCGATGGCGTCCGGGAAGCGCACGCCCCAGCCCGCCAGGAACACCAGCACGCCTGCCGCGAGGGCCGCCAGGATCCAGCGGCCCAGGGCCGGGCACGGCATCGGCGCGTGCAGCACGACCGGGATCAGCTGATAGTAGGCGCCGAGCATCACCGGCGCCAGAAAGCCCAGCGTGATCAGGTGCAGGAACAGCACGCCGGCGGCGGCGGGGTGGTCGTGGAGGGCGACGGCCGGGTCGATGACCGCGGCGATGGGGACGGCCAGCAGGCCGGCCAGGCCAAGGGCGAAGAACGGCACGGGGAGGGCGCTGGGCGGGCGCGCGCGGAAGTCTAGCTGCTGCACGGATACGACCAGCCGGGGCGCCAGTCGAAGGGGGCGGCGATGGCCGTGGCCAGGTCGGCGCCGCCCAGCAGGCAGTCCAGCGCCCAGCGCGTGGCGGAGTGCCCGATGATCAGCACGCGGTGGCTGCTCCAGTCGCGGCGCAGCTCGCCGAGGAACGCGTCCATGCGGGACACGACCTGGCGATAGCTCTCGCCATGCGGGAATGGGGCCTCGACGTGGCTCAGGCGCGGCAGGGCGGCGGCGGGTGAGCCGTTCAGGTCGCCGTAGTTGCACTCGCGGAGGCGCGGATCGTGCACCATGGGGATTGGCGCGCCGGCGAAGGCGATCAGGGCGGTCTGGATGGCCTGGCTCTGGTCGGAGGTGAAGACGGCGTCCGCCCAGCCGCGGCGGCGGGCGCCGAGCTCGGCGGCCTGGGCGCGGCCGGCGGCGGAAAGCTGCACGGGTAGCCAGCCGGTCGCGATGCCGCGCTCGTTGTCCACCGTGGTGGAGTGGGTCTCGTAGACGATGTCGAGGGCCATGGCGAGGGCCATGGCGAGGGTTTCGCCGGAGCGGCAGAGATTCCCGCGGCGGGCGGCGAATGGGCGGTGGGGCGCGTCCACCGGGTTCATGTGGGGGTGGTCGGGGCGCAGCCGGGGCGCTGGGCGGGGCGGGTGCTGCTGGTGCTGCTGGCGGTGGTGGCGCTGCTGCCGCCGGCCGGGTTCGACTTCAGTAACCGCGTGCCGGTGCACGCGGGATCGCCGCCGGGGACGGCCGTGCCGGGGCCGCCCAACCTGGCGGCGCTGCTGCGCATCTTCCCCCAGGCGATGACGCCGGCCCGCTTCCGCGCCGCCTTCGGCATGCCGTCGCAGCCGGACGGGGCGGGACAGCGCATCGCCCTGGTGGAGGTGGAGAACGGCTACGACCCCGCGGCGCTGGCCAAGTTCGACGCGGCCTTCGGGCTGCCGGCGGCCCACGTTCAGGTGATCGACGCCAGCGGGGCGCCGCTGCCCAAGGCCAAGGCGGCGGATGAGACCATGCTCGACGTCGAGTGGGCGCACGCGCTGGCGCCGGCGGCAACCCTCGGGGTCATCGTGTGGGTGGTGCCGGGCCTGCAGACGGGCGAGGCGTGGCTGGCGGACGCGCTGCGGGCGTTCCGGCCGACCGTCGTCTCCGTCTCGGCCGTGGCCGCGGGACCGTGGGCGGTCGCGTCGGCGCGCATCGGCTTCAGCATGGGCTGGGCGCCGATCCAGGCCTATCCGACCTTCGTCAGCACGGGCGACGGCGGGCAGGGGCTGGGGCTGCCCTCGCTGATGCCGGGCGTGGCGGCCGTGGGGGGCGTCGCGCGGGCGGCCGGCAGCGCGACGGGATGGGCGCCGTGGACGCAGAGCGGGGGCGGCTACGCGGACCGGGTGGCCGACCGGCCGGCGTGGCAGGCGGTCAACGCCAGCCGGTGGCGGGGGGTACCGGACGTCGCCTGGCTGGCGGGGGCGCCGGGGCTCGTCAGCTACGTGCGGGGATGGATCGACCTGGAGGGGACCAGCGCGGCAACGCCGGAGTGGGCGGCTCTGTGGGCGCTGGCGGACCAGCTGCGGGGGCAGAAGGGGCTGCCGCCGCTGGCCGCGCCGGCGCCGGCGGCCCTGTATGCGGTGGCCCGCCAGGACCCAGCGGCGTTCGTGCAGCCCGTGGGGGCGGCCGGCACCTGGAACCCGCGCACGGGGCTCGGCATGCCGCAGCCGCGGGCGATGCTGGCCGCGCTGGCGGCGCTGCCGGCCGGGTGCTGCACGGCGCCGCCGCAACCGTTCGGCTACCTGCCGGCCATGGCCGCCCTGACGGTCGCCGGGGCCGCGCTCTACATCCTTGCGGCCGGCGCGCCTGGCTGGCGGGAGACGGACGCCGGGCTGGTCGCCTGGGCCGTCGGCCTGGTCGCGACGGGCACCGCCGCCTACCTGCAGGCCGAGGCGGGGCCGCACGCCGACCTGCCGGCCATCGTGCTGTTCCTGGCCGCGGCGGCGTGCGCGGCGCTGCCGGAGCGGCGGAGGAGGGTGGCGCGGACGTGACCGGTGTGACGGGCTGCGTGGCCCTGCTGCGCGGGGTGGCGCGGACGTGACCGACATGACGAGCTGCGTGGCCCTGCTGCGTGGGGTGGCGCGGACGTGACCGACATGACGAGCTACGTGGCCCTGCTGCGCGGCGTGAACGTCGGAGGGAAGACCCTGCGCATGGAGGCCCTGCGGCCGGTCATCGCGGGGCTCGGCGGCCTGGAGGACGTGCGCACGTATATCCAGAGCGGCAACGTGCTCTTCCGGAGCGGCCGGCCGATGGAGGCGGGCGAGGTCGAGCGCGCGATCGCGGGCGCGTTCGGGATGTCCGTCGGCGTGGTGCTGCGCACGGCCGGCGAGCTGGCCGCCGTGGCGCGCGCCAACCCTTTTGTCGGGCGGGACGACAACCCGCGCCACCTGCACGTGACCTTCCTGGCCGGGGAGCCGGCGGGCGACCTGGCGGGGGTGAGCCACCCGCCCGATGAGTTCCACCTCGCGGGGCGGGAGGTCTATCTGCTCTGCCCGAACGGCTATGGCGTGACCAAGCTGGGCAACGGGTTCCTCGAGCGGCGGCTGAAGGTGGCCGCGACCACGCGCAACTGGGCGACCGTGCTGCGCCTGGCGGAGATGGCAGCCGGGTCCGCGTGAGGGCCGAGCTACGTACACCAGCTTCGCCAGGTCGGCCCGTCGCCGGCCCCGGCCGTCGCGCAGAAAGTGCAGGTAGGCCTGGGCTTGGGCCACGTGCTCCGGCTGCGGCAGGCCCTCAGGCACGCTGTCGCCAGGATCGGTGCTGGCAGACTTGATCTCGACCAGCAGCCGCTCGGCGGGCAGCCAGAGGTCCGCGTGGCCGTACCCCCAGGGATGGGCCACGGCCCGCTCGGAACGGAACCGGCGGGCGTAGCGACGCAGGAATGCCGCTCGCACCACGAGCTCGGCCATCCGGCCGCGCAGGAAGTATCCCGCGTCCCACGAGCCGACTTCATCGGGAGGCACGACGCCGGCGCGGCGTGCCGCCCGCAGGCGCGGGCAGCCACCCACCTCCGACAGGCGGAGTTCACGCGGGTCGAACCGCTCATCCAGGCCCGGGAAGCGGACGTTCAGGCGGCGTCTCGGCAGGCCCT
>DAHVAF010000352.1 GCA_027314765.1 Clostridia bacterium
GTCCGCGCCAGCAGTCGCCGGTGACAGGACCGGCACGACCCCGCCGGCTGCCTGAGCCGGGGGAGCCACGCCGAGAAATCGGCCGCTCGCTCCGGGCGCGCCCGTCTCCCGCCCCGCGGCAGCCTGGCCCTGCCGGCCGTGTGAGCGGCAGGACCCACGTCGCGGGCAGTCGCACGCGGCGCCCATCTCCGGCCACACGGTGGCCCTGCCGGCCGCGTGAGCGGCGTGACCGACATCGCGGGCAGTCGCACGCAGCGCACGTGTCGCGCCACACAGTAGCCCCGTCGGCCGTCTGAGCCGCAACAGCCATGTCGCGGGGCGTTGCACGTGGTACGCGCATTTCCCACCGCCCGTTGGCCCCGTTGGCCGTCTGAACCCCAAGAGCCATGTCGCGGGTCGTCGGACGTGGCGCGCGCGTCTCCCGTCGCGCGGTGGCCTCCGCCCGCCACTGGCGCGGCGCCGGGTGCAGCCGGCGGGCGAGCCTCGGTCGCACGCGCACCTGTCTCCGGTCGCGCGGTGGCTTCCGCCGGCCACTGGCGCGGCGCCGGGTGCAGCCGGCAGGCAAGCCCCGCTCTGGGCGCACCCGTCTCCCGCCGCGCGGTGGCCCCCGCCGGCCACTGGGGCGGCGCTGCGGGCCGTCGGCGGGAGCGTCCCCCCACACAGGCGCGCCACCGCCCCAGCCGGGGGCAGGGACGCCGCGCCCCCGTTCAGCCCCCTGACGGCCTTTGCGCGCTTACTTCCCGGCCGTCCCCGCCACCACCACGCTGGCGATGGGCACGTTGGCGGCCAGCTGCCCCTGCTCGCCCGCCCGCACCGTCACGGTGGCGGGGTTGCCGTCCGACACGTAGAGCGCGGCGCCGTGGTGCGCCAGCATCCGCGGCTCCCAGGCCGACCAGACCAGGGCCCGGTCGACGACGCGCTGCACCGTCGACGGGTCGGCCACCTGGATCCGCGGCACCGCCAGCGGGTCCCAGGCCCTGCTGTAGGGCGAGGGCGCCGGGTTCCCGGCCACGAGCAGGGCCGCGCGGATGTGGTAGGTCTGCCCGTCGTAGGTCCCCGCCCATGCCGTGCCCGGCAGGTTGTTGCTGAAGCCGTAGGGGTAGGCCAGCGTGCTGATGTGGTAGCCCGGCACGGCATTCTGCACCCAGGCCGCGATCCCGCCCACCTGGAACAGCATCTGCGCGGCGTTGAGCTTGGTCATGTCGACGTGGTCCATCGTGTGGTCGCCGACCTCGAAGCCGTGCGCCACGAGCCAGGCCACCTTGGCCGCGCTGTCGCCGCCGAACGGGTTCTTGTTCACGTAAAAGGAGGCCGCCGCCGACCAGTCCGGGTGGGCCAGGTGGAAGTCCCAGAGGATGCCCACGGCCGAGTTGGGGTCGGGCGTGGTGCCCTGCCCGCCGGGCGCCCACTGGAACTGGCTCGGGTCGCCGTCATCGAAGCTCAGCACCACGGGCGCGTAGCCGCGGGGAATGTCGATGCGGCGCTCAACCACGTCGCGGAACGTCACGGGCCGGAAGCCGCTCGCGTAGAGGTTGGCGACGATCGCGCGCAGATCGGCGGGCGTGATCTGCCAGCGGCTCTGCGGGCTGGCCACGTTGTGGATCTCCAGGATCGGGATCTCCCCCAGTTCGTTGGGGGCGAAGGGACCAGGTTGTGCCGCGACGGCTTTCCCGGAGCCAGGAATGGCGGCAGGGCTGCCGGATGCAATCGCGGATGTGGTGGCTGAGGTGGTGGCCGGCGTTGGGTGGGCTGTCGCCGGGGCCGCCTTGGGCACGGCCACCGCCACCGGCGCCGCGGCCGGCACCACAGCGGGTCCGCACGCCGCCAGGGTCAGGGCCAGGGCCGCCACCAGGGGAACGATGCGCTGCGCCATGCTCTACCGTCCTTTTGTGGAGTCGCTCGCGCGCGGAGAGACCGCGCGCTGCAGGAACGGAGCCTGCTGCATGCTGCGGGCCGCCGCCGCGGCCGTGACCTGGTCGGGGGCCCAGACCTGGAAGGCCATGCCGTTGGCCTGCCATATGAGGCGCACGCCCAAGCCTGGCGGGATGACCGCCGGCAGGGGCGCCAGGTTGGCCGGGTCTCGGGCGCCGCTCACCTCGAGCAGGGGCGCGCCCGCGATGGCGCTGGGATCGTTCGCCGGCAGCGGCAGGCCCGTGCGCCAGAGGACCGCCGCATAGCCGGCGCCGTCCGCCGTGGCGGTGACACTGTACGCGGGCGCCACCGGCACGATGGCCGGCAGCCACACGGGCACGCCGCTGGCAGCCAGGGCATGGGCCGACGGCAGCCACTGGGGTGCAGGCACCGCCAGCGCGCCGTGCGCGAGCAGCCGGAAGCTGATGTCCGGGCTGTATGCGCCGGCGGGGTTCCACAGCATGAACGAGCGGATGCCCGCCGCGGCGAGCGCCCGCAGCGCCGCGTCCACCTGGGCGGCGCCACCGTCCTGGATCCAGGGCCGGATGTGGCTGACAGGGAGGTCAGCCAGTCGCGCTTCCGCGGCCGCCAGGGTCGACCAGCCAGACGCATACGGCGAGACCACGGCCACGGCGTGCGCGATGGCCGTGAAGTTCTGGCCGACCCCCTGGTCCGCGGCTGTCAGCGCCACACTGCCCAGGACGTCGGCGGCCACGGGAACGCCCTGGATCCGGCGGGCCGCAGCCTGGAGGAAACCATCGATCGTCGCCCCGCCCGCCGCTCCGGGCAGGATCAGGTCATCGAACTGGATCTCGTCGAAGCCAAGGCGGGCCGCCGCCGCCCCGATCTGAATGTTGTAGGCCTGGACGGCCGGATTACCCGCGTTGACCCAGTCCAATCCCCAGAGGTGGCTCGGCAGGGCGAGGCTCGGCCGCTTCGCGGCCAGATAGGGATCGGCGAACGCGACGATGCGCCCAATGACGTAAATTCCGGCAGCGTGCAGCGTGCGGAGCATCGCCCCAGGATCAGCGATCGCGCCATCGTCGGCGCCCAGCGCTTGGGCGCCGGTCCCCGGCAGGGCGAAGCTCAGGCGGCCAGCGCTGTCCTTGACATCAATGACCACGGCGTTGAGGTGGTTGGCGCGCAGGTACGCGAGCACGGGCGCCAGCGCGCTTCCCGCGGTCCAGGCCGTGATGTAGATGGCGCGCACGCTGGCCGGGGGATGGGTGCGCGGCAACGGCAGGGTTGCGGCCGCGGCGACGGGTGGGTCCGCCGCGGGCGGCGGACCCACCACCGCCCCCGTCCGGCCGCAGCCGGAGGAAAGCAGCGCAAGGCAGAGCATCAGCATGATGGAACGGCGGGCCACGCTGACGAAGGCGCCTCCTTGAACCTCTGCAAACGCGCGCGACGATGCGCGCGTTCCATGGCCACGTGGGGGAGATGGCGCATGCTTCGTGCGGACCGCGATGAATCCTGCGCCCATCGCGAATCTTATCGGCGGGACGGGCGCGTTCTGCTACCGGGTCCGGCGCCCCATGACGGCGGCCATCGCCCGCACCGGGTTGGCGCGCAGCATCCGGTAGAGGGCGCACATCCGCAGGTTGCGCGGGGTGACCGGAACGCCGGACAGGGCCCGCATGCGGCGGAAGAAGGCGTCCAGCTGCACGGCCGTCATCGGGCGGCCGCGCCGGCCGCAGAACATGCGCGGGCAGTGGGCGTCCCGCTCGAAGCTGATGTAGGAGGTCATGGCCGCCAGGACCTCCGGCGGCAGGGGCTGCTCGCCGCCGCGGGGCCAGCGCACGCGCCCTGCCAGGAAGTTCACGTCCTGCATCGTCAGGGCCAGCACCTGGCGCGGCGAGGGCCCGAAGTGCCAGAATAGGTGCAGCAGCGCGCGGTCGCGATACGGGTGGCCGGAGCGGTCGGCGGCCTGCAACAGGCGCTCGAAGTCCGTGGGGTTCAGCAGGGGCAGCGCTTCGGTCATGACCGCCTGGTCTCCTTGGTAGTTGGCTTGCCGCCGCGCGGCTGCAGGAACACCTTGCCGCTCGCATCCAGCGTGGCGACCAGCACGTCGGCCGGCCGGATGCGGCCCAGCTGCTTGCGGAGCCACGCGTCGTCGTGGCCCACCATGCGCAGGACGTCACGATTGACCACGCCGTCGACGATCAGGTCAACGGGCAGTCCGGCCGTTGGCGCCTTGTCCTTGCCCACGTCCTTGGCCGTCGCCGGACGGGCCGACGGCTTGGGGATCACGGACAGGTTGCCCGACGTCTCCAGGATCGCGAACTCGACGTCGGCCAGGCTCGCGAGGTTCTGGCGGCGCAGCTCGGCCTGCAGGTCGTGGATGTTGAAGCGCTGTCTGCGCAGCTCGGTCGCGTCCAGCTGGCCGTGCTGGATGACCACCGCGGGCACGCCCTCCACGACGGCGCGGAAGGTGGGCGACTTCAGGCTGAGGAAGGCCGAGGCCATCTCCAGCATGGACAGCGTCAGCACGGGCAGCACGCCGACGAGGATCGGGATCTCCTTGTCGGCGATGGAGATGATGGCGGACTCGGAGAGCATGATGAAGACGACGAGGTCCATCGCCGTCAGCGACGAGATCTCGCGCTTGCCCATGACGCGCAGCAGCGTGACGAGGAGCACGTAGAAGAGCGCCGATTTCCAGACCATGTCGAACGCGTCGCTGGGGACCACCGGCCCGCCCTCCCGCGGCGTAGTATGGCCGCGCGGGGGCGTCCGCGAGGACCAATGCGTGGCGGCCCTGGCAAGCGCGGGTCGCCCCGCGCGAACAAAGGATGAGCTGGTAAGCGCGGGTCGTCCGCGCGCGCACGGTATAGTCGGAGATATCAACGGCCAACGGCCGAGTGAGGTGCACCCGTTGGATATCCGGGTCGTCTTCCGGCGCACGGGATCGCCGGCGTTCACCGAGGCCCTGGAGCTGGCCCAGGCCATGCCGACCTTCCGCGAGAGCGACGACCGCCCGCGCGAGTTCTCGGTCAGCTTCAACCAGGACCAGCTCGAGGGCTACGACCGCCTGATCGCGCGGGTCGGAAGCTGGGCCAACACGCGCGTCTTCCTCAATGGGCAGCCCGTGGAGCGCGAGCGCCTGGAGGGGCTGCTGGCCTGCTACCGCCAAAGGCTGCAGGCGCCGGACCGGCGCGCGTACTGCGCCGGCGCCGCCGTGCACGAGACGCGCGTGGGGCCGGCCCGCCAGCTCTTCCCCTGCCGCATGATCCCGATCTCGGAGACCAACCACCGCGGGTGGTTCCAGTTCGGCCGCCTCACCAAGGAGCGGGTCTTCGTCGTCGACAAGGGCCAGCTGCGCCAGGCCGTCAGCGAGTCGCTGCAGCGCAACCTGGCCATCAGCTGCCCGGCCCTGTTCCCGGCCGAGATCGACAACATCATCGACCGCCTGCCGGACCGTATCGACCCGCGGACCGATCCGCAGTGGACGTATAAGGAAGGCTGGCACAACGGGCAGTTCGTGCCGGTCGGCGTGGAGAAGCGCGGCCGCCAGGCCCCGGCTCCGGCTCCGGCACGGGACCGGGAGAAGGCGCCCGCGGCCCTTGTGCACGAGGTTGGCCGCGCGCGGCCGGCGGCCGAGGCCAAGCGCATGGTGCCGACCGTCCGCTGGCGCGACGTCGGGGGGCTCGGGCCGCAGATCAAACTGGTGCGGGAGAACCTGGAGCTCCCCCTGCGCTACCCGGGCGTCTTCGAGCGGCTGGGCGTGCCGGCGCGCTGCGGGCTGCTGCTCTCCGGCCCGCCCGGCACCGGCAAGACGCTGATCGCCAAGGCCCTGGCCTCAGAGTGCGACGCCCACCTCTGCCTGATCAACGGGCCCGAGGTGCTGAGCAAGTGGCACGGCGAGTCCGAGGCCAACCTGCGGCGGGTGTTCGAGGAGGCGCGCGACCTGCAGCCCTCGGTGGTGCTGATCGACGAGATCGACTCGATCGCCCCCGACCGCGGCCGGGTCAGCCACAACTTCGAGGCCGTGCTGGTCAGCCAGCTCCTGTCGTGGATGGACGGCCTCTTCGACCGCGGGCGCGTCGTGGTGGTCGCGACCACGAACCGCCCCGAGCACCTGGACCCGGCCCTGCGCCGGCCCGGGCGCTTCGACCTCCATATGGAGATCGGCCTGCCCGACGCGGCCGGGCGCGAGGAGATCCTGCGCATCCACACGCGACCGATGCCACTGCTTGGCGACGTGGACCTCGGCGAGGTCGCGGCCGGGTGCGCGGGCTTCTGCGGCGCCGACCTCGCCGCCCTGTGCCGCGAGGCGGGCATGGAATGCATGCGCGACGTGCTGGAGGAGACGGCCGAGGGCGACCTCTTCATCGACCCGGAGATCGTGGCGGGCCTGGCCGTCGGCGCTGAGCACTTCCGCCGCGCGCTGAAGCAGATGCGGCCGCCGAAGGCGGCGAAGTAGAGGCGCCGCCCCGTGCGGCGGCGGCGCAACGGAACGCCCGGGCCGGATGCCGGCGCCGCCGCTCGCGGAGCGCGCTCAGCGTGAGGGAGCGTCCTTCCCGGTCCGGAAGCGC
>DAHVAF010000353.1 GCA_027314765.1 Clostridia bacterium
CCAGTCCAGGCGGAGCACGATGGCGAACACGTTGAGCAAAATGCCCCAGAGAAGCCACCGCCACATCATCTGCACACCTCCCGCGGCCAAGCTATGCCGCGGACGAGCAGGGTGCTACGACTCGCGCGCCGGTGGCGGGACGGCGCGCCCGACGCGCCCGGAGCGCCCGGAGCGCCCGGCGCGCAGCGCGGAGTCGTGCAGGGGCATGGCTCGCGGCCTCGCGGCCACGGCCCAGAAGGAAGGGCCAGGGCTGGTCCGGGGACGCCCGCGCCGGCCAGAGCCACGCGGAGCGTCGCCGCTTCGCCCCGTCAGGTGCCCCGCGGCCTGTAGCGCTGGGACGGCTGCGCGCCTGGCGGGCGCGGGGCGCGAAATGGCGCGAAGTAGAGCCCGGCGGCGCAGGCCAGGTTCATGAGGCCGACGGCGGCGTCGGCCACGCCGCCGAACTTCGCCGCCGCAAGGGCCATCAGGCCGAGCGCCGCCAGGACGCCGGCGAGCCAGCGGTGGCCGACATTATAGAGGTACGAGAGAGCCAGCAGCACCACCAGGTAGAGGACGTTGCCGAGCGCGCCGCCGAGGAAGGTGCTGCTCTGCACCAGCCGCTCGTCGTAGGTGTTGGCGAACAGCATCGCGGCGAGCCACACGAGCGTGATCCAGAACCACACCGAGCGCCGCTGGCCTGCCGGCACGCCTTCCACCGCCTTACGGGTTCGCTTGGCCGTCGTCCGCGGCCGGGCGCGGGCCTGTCCGGAACGGCCTCAGGTACAGCCCCACGGCGAAAGTGAGGTCGACCACGCCGGTGGCCAGCTCGGCGATGCCGTCGCGCGCGGAGAAGATGACCGCCAGGACGCCGAAGGCGCCCATGATGCCCGCGACCCAGCGGTGGCTGCGCGGGTAGCGGAACGTGAGCCACAGCAGCAGCACGAGGTCGATGACGTTGCCGAGGTCATGGCCGAGCGAGGCGCCCCCCTGGGTGTGGAGCTCGTCGTAGAGGTTGAGGACCATCATCAGGGCCAGCCACACGCAGGCCGCCCAGAACCAGCCCGACCGTCTTGGCATCGATGGTCCTTCCACAACCGCCATGCCGATCCCTGGGCGCGTTCGTGAGCGGCGGCGCATGCGCGCCGCCGCCGCAAATCACGCGCTCGGGCGCTCGTCCGCGATGGCGCGGTCCAGGACCTCCAGGGCCTCGTCGATCTGCTCGTCCTTGATCACCAGCGGGGCCAGGGTGCGGATGACGTTGCCGTAGACCCCGGCCTTCAGGAAGATGGCGCCCCGCTCGGCGGCCCGGCGCAGGATCGCGGCCGTCTCGCGGTCGGCAGGCTCGCGGGTGCCGCGGTCGCGCACCAGCTCGATGGCGCACATGGCGCCGAGGCCCCGCACGTCCCCGATGAGGTCGTGCTTGGCCTGCAGGGCGCGCAGGCCGTTCATCAGCCGCTCGCCCACCTGGCGCGCGCGCATGACCAGGTCCTCGCGCTCGAAGACATCGAGGACGCCCAGCCCGGCGGCGCAGGCCACCGGGTTGCCGACGAACGTGCCGCCGATGGCGTTGTCGCCCGGGGCGTCCATGACGTCGGCGCGGCCGAGGACGGCGGACAGCGGCAGGCCGTCGGCGATCGACTTGGCGACCGTGATCAGGTCGGGCTCGATGCCGGAGTGCTCGAAGGCGAAGAAGCGGCCCGTGCGGCCGTACCCGCTCTGCACCTCGTCCGCGATCAGCAGGATGCCGCGGGCGCGGCAGATCGCCTGCAGGCGCTGCAGGTAGCCCTCGGGCGGGACCACGAAGCCGCCCTCGCCGAGGACCGGCTCGATGATGACGGCGGCCACCTGGTCGGCGGCGACCGTCGTCGCGAACATGCGCTCCAGCTGGGCGATGCAGTGGTCGGCGCAGGCGGCGGGGTCCATGCCCAGGCGGTAGGCGTCCGGGTAGGGGGCGCGGTACACCTCCGGCACGAAGGGGCCGAAGCCGCGCTTGTACGGGGTCACGCGGCTGGTGAGCGACATCGCCATGTAGGTCCGGCCGTGAAAGCCGCCCTCGAACGCGATGATCCCCTGGCGGCGGGTGAAGGCGCGCGCGATCTTGACGGCGTTCTCCACCGCCTCGGCGCCGGAGTTGAAGAAGGCGGCCTTGTGCGGGACGGCGCCCGGCACCAGCTTGAGGAGGCGCTCGGCGAGGGTGATCAGCGGCTCGTAGGGCAGGACCGTGAAGTCGGTGTGCAGGAAGCGGTCGGCCTGCTCCTTGACGGCGGACAGGATGGCGGGGTCGCCATGGCCGGCGTTGGTGACGCCGACGCCGCCGCTGAAGTCGATGAACGTGTTGCCGTCGACGTCGGTGAGCAGCGCGCCCTGGGCGCGGGCGATCACCGCCGGGATGTAGACGGAAAGGGGCTTGGCCAGGACCGCGTCCTTGCGCTTCAGGATCTCGGCGGAGCGCGGCCCGGGCAGTGTGGCCGTCTTGCGCACGATGTGGCCCGTCCGGCTCTGGGTCTCAGGCATGGTGAATCCCTCCCGCAGGGCGGCCCGCGCGGGCGGGCGCCCACCCCTATTGTAGCCCGCCGCCTGGGGCGCGGACCGCTCCGGTGGGTAGCGTGCCCCGCGGCGGCTGCCCTGGCTGGCGCCATCGGCGGGCCGCCGCCGGCCCCTTCCGCCGGCGACGGGAACGGTCGCACGGCGCGCCTGATCGAGCTTCACGCACTCCTTGAAGCGG
>DAHVAF010000360.1 GCA_027314765.1 Clostridia bacterium
AGGCCGGTTGCTGCGGTGGCAATCACCGGACAGGCGCCCGAAGCACGAGTTTTGGTGGGCGCGCGACCGCGCGCCCTCACGAACGCGCTGCGGGAGAGGCTAGCCCTGTTGCTGCAGATACGCGAGGACGATCGCCAGCACCATGAAGACGACGGCCAGGATCGTCGTCATCCGCGACAGGAAGTCGTCGAGGCCCTTCTTCTTGCCGAAGAAGGTCTCGGCGCCGCCGCTGATGGCGCCCGAGAGGCCGGCGCTGCGGCCGGACTGCAGCAGGATCGCCAGGATTAAGCCCACGGCGACCACCAGGATCAGGATCAAAAGCACCGTCAGCACGGTGCATGCACGCTCCTTACCACGCCGACGCGCGCGAAAGTGGCCTCATGATATCACAACCGGCGGCGCCAGCCTCCAAAGCTGGCCTCGCCGCCGAGCGCGTCCGCGATGCGCAGCAGCTCGTTGTATTTCGCGACGCGCTCGCCGCGCGCGGGGGCGCCGGCCTTGATCTGGCCGCAGGCGCTGGCGACGACCAGGTGGGCGATCGTGGCGTCCTCGGTCTCGCCGGAACGGTGCGACATCACAGCGCTGTAGCCGGCGCGGGCGGCGACGTCCATCGCGGCGAAGGTCTCCGTCAGCGTGCCGATCTGGTTCGGCTTGATCAGGATGGCGTTGGCGGCGCCCGCCTCGATGCCGCGGCGCAGCAGGGCCACGTTCGTGACGAAGATGTCGTCGCCGACGAGCTGCAGGCGGCCGCCCAGGGTCGCGGTCAGGGCTGTCCAGCCCTCCCAGTCGTCCTCGGCCATGCCGTCCTCGATGGAGACCAGCGGGTAGCGGCCGGCCCAGTCCGTGTAGCGGGCGATCATCTGCGCGGCGTCGCATTCGCCGCCCTCGAAGCGGTAGGCGCCGTCCTTGAAGAACTCGCTGGCGGCCGGGTCGAGGGCGATGGCGACCTGCTCGCCCGGGCGGTAGCCCGCGCGCTCGATCGCGGCCACGAGGAGGTCCAGCGCCTCCTCGGACCGGCTGAGGTTGGGGGCGAAGCCACCCTCGTCGCCGACGCCGCCGGCGAGGCCCCGGTCGAGCAGCAGGCGGTGGAGCGTCTGGTAGACCTCCGCGGCGGCGCGCAGGGCCTCGGGGAAGCTCGGCAGTCCGTGGGGCACCAGCATGAACTCCTGGATGTCCAGGCCGTTGTCGGCGTGGCGGCCGCCGTTGATCACGTTGAGCAGCGGCACGGGCAGCTCGGCGGCCAGGGCGCCGCCGAGGTAGCGGAAGAGCGGGGTCTGCTGCGAGCGGGCGGCGGCGTGGGCGGCGGCCAGCGATACGCCAAGCAGGGCATTGGCGCCGAGGCGCGACTTGTCGGGTGTGGAGTCCAGGGCGATGAGGGCGTGGTCCAGGCCGGCCTGGTCCTCGACCGGGCGGCCGATCACGGCGGCGGCGATCTCACCGCGTACCGCGCCGACGGCCTGGCGGACGCCCTTGCCCAGGTACCGCGGGCCGCCGTCGCGCCGCTCGATGGCTTCGTGCGAGCCCGTGGAGGCGCCCGAGGGGACGGCCGCACGGCCGCGGGCGCCGCCCTCTGCCTCGACCTCGACCTCGACGGTCGGGTTGCCGCGGGAGTCCAGGATCTCGCGGGCATGCAGGGCCACGATCTTGCTCATGCTTCGCGGTCGGCCTCCTCCGGTGCGGGCGCGGGCGGGGCTAGGTCGCGTGCGATTGGCCGCCGCGGATCAGCGAGCGGCCGTCCATGGCATCCGGCTGGCGGAGGCCAAGCAGGTGCAGGATGGTCGGGGCGGCGTCGGCGAGGCGGCCGCCGCTATGCAGGCGGGCCCGGCCGTCCGAGACCAGGATGCAGGGCACGGGGTTGGTGGTATGCGCCGTGTGGGGCCGGCCCGTCTTCGGGTCGATCATCACCTCGGCGTTGCCGTGGTCGGCCAGGATCAGGCAGGCGCCGCCCTGCCTGCGGATCGCGGCCACGACGTCGGCGAGGCAGGCGTCCACGGCCTCGCACGCGGCCACCGCGGCCTCCATGCTGCCCGTATGGCCGACCATGTCGGCGTTGGCGAAGTTCAGGACGACCAGCGAGAGGCCGCCGGCGGCGATGCGCGCGCAGGCCCTGTCGGCCACCTCGCGGGCGCTCATCTCCGGCTGCTTGTCGTAGGTGGAGACCTTGGGCGAGGGGACCAGGATGCGCTCCTCGCCGTCGAGCTGGGCCTCGTCGCCGCCGTTGAAAAAGTACGTGACGTGCGCGTACTTCTCCGTCTCGGCGATGCGGAGCTGGCGCAGGCCCGCGGCGGCGACCGTCGCGCCCAGGCCGTCCCGGATCGGCTCGCCCGGGAAGACGACCGGGAGCTCGAAGGCGGCGTCGTACTCGGTGAACGTGGCGGCGCGCAGCTTGGGCGTCTCGGGCCGCGCGAAGGCGTCGAAGCGCGGGTCGAAGAGGATGCGCGTGATCTGGCGCATGCGGTCCTCGCGGAAGTCGAAGCAGATCACCACGTCGCCGTCGGCCATGGGGGCGGGCTCGCCCACCACCGTGGGCTTGATGAACTCGTCGGTCTCGCCGCGGGCATAGGCCTGGGCCACGGCGTCCGCCGCGGTGTCCGCCTTCTCCCCCTCGCCGAGGACCAGGGCGCGGTAGGCGGCCTCCTCGCGGTCCCACCGCTTGTCGCGGTCCATGGCGTAGTACCGGCCGATGACGGTGGCGACGCGGTGGTCGCCGAGCTGCTTCAGGTAGCCGCGGGCGCTGTCCGGCGGGGTGTCGCGGCCGTCCGTGATCGCGTGGACCACGACGTCCTTCTGGCCGGCGCGGCCGGCGAGGTCGAGCAGGGCGAGGAGGTGGCGGATGTGGCTGTGCACGCCGCCATCCGAGCACAGGCCCAGGAGGTGCAGGCGGTGGCCCCTGGCGGCCGCCACCGCCTCGGTCAGCACTTTGTTCTTGAAGAACGAGCCGTCCTCGATGGCGCGATCGATGCGGGGCAGCTCCTGGAGCACGACGCGGCCGGC
This sequence comes from Clostridia bacterium, assembly GCA_027314765.1. Lineage (GTDB taxonomy): Bacteria > Bacillota > Sulfobacillia > RBS10-35 > JAJYVM01 > JAJYVM01. Next base: position 2,995 of record DAHVAF010000360.1, read on the forward strand.
GCCGAGGTTGAGGTGGCCGACCTCGCTATTGCCCATCTGGCCAGGCGGCAGCCCCACGTCCTCACCGGAGGCGTGGAGCAGGGTGTGGGGGTAGCGGCGCCAGAGCTCGTCGACGTTCGGGGTGTGGGCCTGGCGCACGGCGTTGCCCTTTCGGCGGCGCGTGTACCCCCACCCGTCCAGGATGATCAGGGCGGCAAGGCTCACGATGAGGCCTCCGCGGCACGCACGATGGCGGCGAAGGCCTCCGCGTCCAGGCTGGCGGTGCCGACCAGGGCGCCGTCGGTCACGCTGAAGAAGGGGGCGCAGTTCGTCGCGTTGACCGAACCGCCGTACAGGACGCGTGTGTCGGGTCCAGCCGCGACGCGGATGGTCTGCGCGGCATCGCGGGCGTGGTCAGGGGAGGCCGCACGGCCCGTGCCGATGGCCCAGACAGGCTCGTAGGCGACGATGCAGCCTGGCCGGAAGGCGGCCTCCACCTGGCTGCGGATGCGGCGCTGGGCAAAGCCGGCGTCCCGCTCCTGCAGGGTCTCGCCGACGCAGAGGACCGGGGTGAGGCCCGCCACCAGTGCGGATTGAACCTTGGCCGCCACCGAGGCGTCCGTGTCGCCGAAGAGGAGGCGGCGCTCGGAGTGGCCCACGATGACGTGGGTGCAGCCCGTATCCAGCAGCATCCTGGCCGAGACGGCACCGGTGAAGGCGCCCTGGGCTTCCCAGTGCAGGTCCTGACCGCCGAGGGCGATACCGGAGCCGGCGAGGGCTTCGCCAACCTCGCGCAGATAGGGGAACGGGGGACAGAGCAGCACGTCCACACGTCGGGCGCCCAGGCGCCCGCAAATCGCGGTCGCCAGGGCACGTCCGCGATCGTGCATCTTCCAGTTCCCCGCGACCAGCTTCATCGGTCGGCCAGGGCGGCGATGCCGGGCAGCTGCTTGCCCTCCAGGAACTCGAGCGAGGCGCCGCCGCCCGTGGAGATGTGGCCGATGCGCCCGGCCAGGCCGAGGCGATTCAGCGCGGCGATGGAATCGCCCCCGCCGACGACGCTGAAGGCCTTGCACTCGGCGATCGCGCGCGCCACGTGGAGCGTGCCGTTGGCGAAGTTCGGCCACTCGGCCACGCCGAGCGGGCCGTTCCAGAAGATCGTCCTGCTGTCCTGCAGGGCTGTGGCGAAGCGCTCGGCCGTGATGGGGCCGATGTCCATGGCGATCCAGTCGGGCGGGACCTGACCGACGTCCACCGTGCGCCGGTCGGGCTCGGCCAGGAAGTAGTCGGCAACCACGAGGTCGACCGGGAGCATGAGCCGGACGTTGCGCTCCTTGGCCTTGGCGATCACCGCGGTCGCGGCGTGGAGGTGGGCGGTCTCGACCAGCGAGGCCCCCAGCTGGTGCCCCATCGCCGCCAGGAAGGTGTTGGCCATGCCGCCGCCGATCAGCAGCTTGTCCACGCGCTGCAGCAGGCCCTCCAGGACGCCCAGCTTGTCCGAGACCTTGGCGCCGCCGACGATGGCGACGAAGGGGCGCTCGGGCGTCAGCAGGCGGGAGAGCTGGTGGATCTCCTGCTCCATCAGCAGGCCGGCGACGGCGGGCAGAAAGGCCGCCACCCCGGCCGTCGAGGCGTGGGCGCGGTGGGCGGCGCTGAACGCGTCGTCCACGTAGAGATCCGCCAGCGCGGCCAGGGCGCGCGCGAAGGCGGGGTCGTTGTGCTCCTCCTCGGGGTAGAAGCGCGTGTTCTCAAGGAGAAGGATGCCGCCGGGCAGCAGGGCGTCCGCGGCGCGGCGGGCGCGGGGGCCGATCGTGTCGGGGCAGAACTGGACGGGGCGCTGAAGCAGGTCCTGCAGCACGGCGGCGATCGGCCGCAGGCTGAGGTTCGCGGTGCGGCCCTTGGGCCGCCCGAGATGGCTGCAGAGCACGATCCGGGCCCGCTGCGCGATCAGGTACTCGATGGTGGGGATGTGCGCGCGGATGCGCGTGTCGTCCTCCACCCGCCCGTCCTGCAGGGGCACGTTGAAGTCGCACCGCACGAGCACGGTGCGCCCGGCGGTCGGGACATCGCGCACCGTCTTCTTGGCCAGCCGCTGCTGTTGCTGCTGCTCCCGCTCCGCCACGTGCCTCTAAACCCCGGCCTGGGCGATCATGGCGAAGAGGTCGACGAGACGGGCGCTGTAGCCCCACTCGTTGTCGTACCAGGAGATCGTCTTGACCAGGTGGCCGTCCAGGACCTGCGTCAGGGGCAGGTCCACGATCCCGGAGTGCGGGTCGCCCTTGAAGTCCATGGAGACGGCCGGTCCGTCGCTGACGGCGAGGTAGCCGGCCAGGGGGCCCGAGGCGGCCGCCTTGCGGTAGGCCTCGTTGATGGCCTCGACCGTGCCCTCGCGCTCGATGTCCGCCACCATGTCGACCACGGAGACGACCGGCGTCGGGACCCGCAGGGAGAAGGCGTTCATGTGCCCCTTCAGGTGGGGCAGGGCCTTCTCTACTGCGCGGCTGGCGCCGGAGGAGGTCGGGATGATGTTCATCGCGGCGGCGCGGGCGCGGCGCAGGTCGCTGTGCGGGGAGTCGAGCAGGCGCTGGTCGGAGGTGTACGAGTGGACGGTGCTGCACATCGCCCGCCGGATGTGGAAGGCGTCGTCGAGGGCCTTGGCGGTCACGGCCAGGCAGTTGGTCGTGCAGGAGGCGTTGCTGATGATGCGGTGGTGGGCCGGGTCGTACTCGCTCTCGTTCACGCCCATCACGATCGTGACGTCCTCGCCGTGGCCGGGGGCCGAGATCACGACCTTCTTGGCGCCGCCCTTGGTGATGTGGACCGCGCACTTGTCGGCGTCGGTGAAGAATCCGGTGGACTCCAGCACCGCATCCACCCCAAGGCTGTGCCAGGGGATCGCGCCGGGGTCGCGCTCCGCAAAGACCTTGATCTGCTTGCCGTCGACCACGAGGGTCTGGCCGTCGGCGGCCACCTCGGGGGCGAACAGCCCGTAGTTGCTGTCATGCTTCAGCAGGTGCGCGGCGACACCGATGTTGCCAACCTCGTTGAAGGCGACGACCTCGAGGTCGGAGCGGCCCCAAACCTGGCGGAAGAACCGACGTCCAATGGCACCCATGCCATTGATCCCGATCCGCAGCGCCAAATGGCATGCCTCCCTTCGCGTGTGACCTTCCCATTATCCCTGACCGTCCCATGCGTGTTCAACCGTCCTTCGGACAGGTCAGAACCACCGCCGTAAGGGCCAGAAGGCTCTTGCGCAGCGGGTAGAGCCAAAACGCCGTGATCACGTTGAACACGAGGTGCAGCGTCGTCACGCCGGCCGTGGGAAGCATGGCGAGGACGGTATGGCGCAGGGGCATGAACGCCAGGGCGCCGGCCAGGTTGAAGAGGAGGTGGAAGAGGGCCGTCCTGCGGCCGTCGCGACCCGTGCCAAGGCTCACCAGCAGCGTGTCGGTGGTGGTGCCCACATTGGCGCCAATCACCACGGGCAGGGCCGCGGCCAGGGGCATCAGGCCCTGGTGGGCCAGGCCCTGCAGGACGCCAAGGGTGACGCTGCTGCTGAGCACGACCGTGGCGAGCAGGGCGCCGGCACCGAGGCCGGCCCAGGGGTGCTGCGCCAGCAGGAGCATTGACGCCCCTAACCAGGGACTGTGCGCGAGGGGTGCCGCGGCCAGGTCGAGGAGGCCGAGGCCGCCGAGCAGGCAGGCGGAGCCGGCAAGTGCTCCCCCCCACGCGCGCGAGCGGTCGTCGCGGCGAAGGAGCAGGGCGGCGCCGGTCGCGACGAGGGGAAGCCAGATCGCGGGACCGGGGCGCCAGGTGAGCAGCTGGACGGGGAGGGTCGTTCCCACGTTGGCCCCGATGACGGCGGCGGCGGCGGTGTCGAGGTCGAGGGCGCCGGCCTGGACGAGGGCGACGATGGCCATGGTGCTGATGCTGCTGGAGTGGATCAGGGCCGTGCCGAGGGCGGCGGTCAGCGCGGCGGGCAGCGGCCGGCCCATCAGGCGGGCGAGGGCACGCTTCACGGCGTCGCCGCGGGCCTGGAGGCCCAGGGCGGCCAGGCGCATTCCGGCCAGCAGGAGCGCGATGCCGGCGGCGCCGGCCAGGATGGACGCGATGGACGCGATGGAAGAGATGGACGCGATGGAAGAGATGGATGCGATGGAAGAGGTGAACGCGATGGACGCGGTGGAAGAGGTGAACGCGATGGAAGAGATGGACCGACCCCCGTTGGCATGGGTATGGAGGCTGCGGGGCGGGCATGCGGTGGCGGCCGGACGGCAAGGGGTTCCGTCTGAAACGGTCCAGTTGCCACCTGAGACAACCTGAAGCGAGCGCCACCCCCCTGGGTTCCAATCCCCACGCCGCAGGCACCCTGGTGAACAGTCACGTTCGCTCGACTCGGGATCGGGGGAGCGGAGCGACCACCGCGAACCGCCGGAACCACCAGTCCAAGAGGCGGGACGCTATGCGGCATCCACCATGTGGACTGCGGGCGCTCCCCTGGCGCAGGTGGCTTGAGCGCAGCCGCGCCTGCGCTCGTTGACCAAGGTTGGCGACCACACGGCCGGCATCCGGGAGGCCACCCGCATCGGCCAACCACCTCCCCGCCATGGAGGGCCAAAAGGCGCCGCCCGCCCCCAGAGACGAGCACGTGCATGTTGCCTCAGCCAGGTGGCTTCGCCAGTGCCAACGTGAGACCGCCAGGGGTTCGTCGTGCGCGGGAGGACCAAGGCGCGCCAGATTGCGGCAGCGAATACAGGCCGCGTCGAACGATCAAGCTTGGCCTGGCCCCTACGGTCGCCCATCGCGTCACCCACCGCTCGTTTTAGGACCGGGCGCCTGTGGCCCCCGGTCCTGTCTTGTGCGATGGGACCCACCGGCGGCTCGGCTCGGACTCCTTACCGCACTGCGTCAGTGCGAACGCAGGACCAGGAATAGGACCTGGGCGGCCTGTGCGCGGGTTGTGGCAGCCAGGGGCTGGAAGCTCCCATCTGGGAAGCCGTGCAGGTAACCGGCGTCCACGTCCGCTTGCACAGCTTGTTGCGCCCAGGGCGCGATCGCCGCGGAGTCGGTGAAGGCAGCGCTACCCGTTGGGCTCAGGTGCAGGGCGCGGGCGATCATTACGGCCATCTGCTGGCGGCTGACGGGCAGATCCGGCCCAAATTGGCTTGAGGAGATTCCGACAACGATCCCCGCCTGAGCGGCGGCACTGACATAGCCCGCATACCAATCGCCTTCCGGCACATCGCTGAAGACGGGAACCGCGGAGGAGGGCGCGATGCCCAGAACCAGATCCATCATCTTGACGAACTGGGCTCGCGTCACGAAGTCCTCGGGGCGGAAGCTTCCATCCGGGAAGCCGTTCACGACGCCCTTGCACGCAAGCGCCTGAATCGCCGGCGCCGCCCAGTATTCGGAGGCCACATCGGGGAAGGCGGCACCGCAGGACGAGCTCGGTGCGTAGGTGAACTGGTCGGCGGCGCTGCTCGCGCTGGTCCCAACTGGTGTGGTCACCCTCACGTCAACCGTACCGGATCCCGCCGGCGAGACCGCCGTGATCTCCGTGCTGGAGTCAACGGTGAAACTCTGTGCCGGCACCGTGCCGAAGGTCACCGCGCTGGCGCCGGAAAAGCCGCTGCCGGTGAGGGTCACCGTGGTCCCGCCCGCTGCAGGACCGCCATCCGGGCTGATGGCGGAGACAGCCGGCGCCGCCGCCGGTGCGGGTGCGGATGCCGCGGCTCCGCCGCCACCCGTCGCGGGTACGGTCAGGGCGAACGCCGTCCCGAAGAGGTCGCTCTCGGAGGGCGAGCTCGACGTGTTGGCGACAAAGGTCAGGCAGCCGTTGAAGTATGCGGCGGCGGGGGAGACATCCGCCCAGGCGGAGGCGCTGGGATTCCACCACTGCATCTGATCCCCGCTGCTGGCGTTGCAGGCTTGGATGACGGACTGGCTGAAGCTGGCGCCATGCGAGACCGCCGCATCGAAGTAGTAGCTCACGCTGCCTGATGGCGGTGCGCTCTCCGGCGCGCCCGAGTATGTGGCAACCTCCAGCGTACCATTCCCGCACCCGGCTTCGTACACGTTCCCCGTCTGGGCGAGGGTGCAGTTGCCGCCGCTGGTTACGGCGGTGGCGCTGCCGGATGTGCTCACGCTCGCGGGCAACAGCAGAACCACGTCCTGGGCGCTGTACGTCGTTCCGTAAACCGTG
>DAHVAF010000004.1 GCA_027314765.1 Clostridia bacterium
GACGCTACTCCACGCTGACGCCCGGCCGCCCGCGCCCGCCGCCGTGCCGCTGCTCGCGCAGGAAGATCGCCAGGCCGGCGCCGATGACCGCCGAGATCGCCGCGTAGCCGAACACGTCGTGCATCGCCGCCGTGAAGGCGCGGTCGGAGATGGCCTGGGCGATGACCAGAAGCCCGCTGTCCTTGGCCACGAAGGGCTGCACCGCCCGGCTGACGACCGCGGCGGTCTGCTGCATCAGGGTGGCCAGCCCGGGGCTCGTGAGCGTCACGTGGTTGGCCAGGTTCGCGGCCTGCTGGGCGTAGTCGGTGGAGTAGACGGAGGTCAGCACCGCCAGCCCGAGGGACCCCGCGGTGCGCTGGATGAGGTTGTTGATGGCGGAGGCGCGGCCGATCTCGGCCGTGGGGATGACGGACAGGCCGGCCGTCATGACCGGCATCATGGCCATCGCCAGGCCCAGGGAGCGCAGGGCCATCCATAGCGCGATCGTGGTGTTGGTGGTGTACGCGGTCATGCTCAAAAAGAGCAGGGTGGCCCCGCCCACCACCAGCATGCCGATGACCGCCGGCACGCGGGCGCCCACGGCATCGTAGAGGCGGCCGGAGAAGGGCATGGTCGCGCCCATGACGAGGGCGCCCGGCATCAGCGTCAGCCCGGTGGCGAACGCGCCGTAGCCCTGGACCTCCTGCATGTACAGGGGGACGTAGAAGCTGCCGGCGTAGAGCGCCACGACCGTCACCACGACCAGCACGGAGCTGAGGCTGAAGACGCGGTAGCGGAAGATCCGCAGGTCGAGCAGCGGGTGGGGTGCCGTCAGCTCGATCGCGACGTACAGCGCCAGCATCCAGGCGGCGCCCATCAGCACCAGCACGCTGGCCTCCGAGGTCCAGCCCCAGGTCTGGCCCTCGGTCAGCCCGTAGAGCAGAAGGCCCAGCCCCAGCGCGGACGTGACGAAGCCCCACACGTCGAACGGCTTGCGCGAGTCGCCGGCGAACGGCGGCAGCACCGCCGTCGCCAGGACCACGCCCAGGATGCCGACGGGGACATTGATGTAGAAGATCAGGCGCCAGTCGACGTACTGGACGAGGTAGCCGCCGAGCGTCGGGCCGAGCGCGGGGCCGAAGGCGATGGTCAGCCCGTAGATGCCCATGGCCGTCCCGATGCGCTCGCGCGGCACCAGCCGGTAGACCATGGCCATCGTGATCGGCGCGAGCAGGCCGCCGCCGACCCCCTGCAGCAGGCGGAAGAAGATCAGCTCGGTCAGGCTGGTGCTGAGCCCGCACAGGGCCGAGCCCGCCGTGAAGATGATCAGCGAGGCGATGTAGACCCGGGTCATGCCGTAGCGGTCGGCCAGCCAGCCGCTGACCGGCACGACGATGCCGAGGGCCAGCAGGAAGATCGTCACGACCCACTGCACCTGGTCGGTCGATGCCCCGAAGGTCGACTGCAGCGTGGGGATGGCCACGTTGACGATGGTGGAGTCGAGGATGCTCATAAAGGAGCCGATGATGACGGCGAACACGGGCAGGCCCCAGCCCGCCCCCTGCCGTGTCCCGACTGCCTCCGCCGTCGCCGACGCGCACGCCTCCCTCGAATGGCTTCCATTGTACCAGGGACCCGTGTACCAGGGACCCGCGCGCAAACGGCGGCCTCGTGACGGCGGCCCGCTTGCGCGGGACCGCCGCCTTCACCGTTCCGGAGCCGGCGGATGAAGCAGTTGTGGAAGGAGTCGACAGCCTTCGGCTCGTGAGCAGCCACGACCATCTACAGCTGCCCGCCTCAGGTTGCTGAAGCCCCCGAACGGCTTGGAACCCGCTCGGCGACCGGGTGCTATCGTTGGCACCCTCTCCGTCAGGACATCCACATATGCACGTTGAGCGGGTTATTATAGCACGTCATACGTGGTAACCTATTGGCGGGGGTGCTTGCGGTGCCGTTGGAGATCCCGGGACACTTCCCGACGAGCGGGGCCGTCCCGCCGGCAGACGTGGTGGGCCGGGCCGACGCGATCGAGGACATCGCCACGAGGCTGCGACTCGGGTCCAACCTCATCATCGCCGGGCCGCGCCGGACGGGCAAGTCGAGCGTTGCCGGCGCGGTTGCGCGGCGGCTGGAGGCCGGTGGGGGCGTCGTCATCGAGACGGAGTTCATGTTCACGACGACGCTGGCCGCGTTCGTCCGTGCCATGTTCGATGCGTCTGCGCGGGCCGCTGCGGGCCAGGGCGACTGGTGGGACCAGGTGGTGGTCGCCGTCAAGAGGGCCGGACTCGCAGCGTCCCTGAAAGCGAAACTCGGGCGCATCGCCGAGATCGGGCTGAGCCTTGCGGGGAGCGGGGAGCCCGAGCGGCGCCTGGAGGAGGTTTTGTCACTGCCCTCCCGACTTGCTGAGCGGCTCGGATCCCGCGTGGTCGTTCTCATGGATGAGTTCCAGGACGCGAGCAAGCTCCACGCCGACTTCTACCGTATCCTGCGTCGCTACGTCGCCGGCGGCGGCGATGTCAGCTACCTGTTCGTCGGCTCACGGGCGAGTCTCCTGCGGAATCTGTTCGTCCAGAACAACGAGCCGCTCTACCGGACCGCGTTCGAGTATGAGCTGCCGGACGCGACGCGGAGCGAGTGGCGCGGGTACCTGGAACGTAAGCTTGCCGAGGGGAAGATCGAGCCGACGCCGGGTGCCGTCGATGCGATGCTCGACCGGACGGGTTGCCACCCGCAGGGCACGATGATGCTCGCCGCCGATGTATACGCAGTGCTTTGCCGCGAGCGCCGGGACCGGCTGACCATGGACGACATCGCGGAGGGAGGCGACCGGTTGCTTAAGTCGCTGATTCTGGCGTTCCAGGCTGAGTGGCAGGACATCTCGAAGGACCGCGGTGCGCGCATCGCGCTGCCACGCATCGCCTCGGGCGAGCCGGTCCACGGTGGGCTGTCGCGGGCCGAGAGCAAGGCGACCACGGACGCGCTCGGGCGTCTCGTCCGCGATGGGATCGTGCGCCGCACCGATCGCGGGCGCTACCTGTTGCGCGAGGCCCTGTTCGCCGAGTGGCTCCGCATTGCGGTGTCCGCCTGAGCGGGCACGCGTGGCGGGGCGCGTAAACCTTCGTGTCTAACCCCACGGGCTCGATGACCGTAACCTCGGCGGCAGAGACGGTCTCGGGGCTGAGCCGCGTGACTCCGGGCCACACGACGGGCACCGGGCGGCGGTCGCCTTCGGTACCCGTCAGGTACTGCCAGCGCGATGCAGGAGACCTTGGCGCTCGTCCAGGCAGGTGGCCTGTGCATCGCCCACGCCGCACGCCTGCCTCGCATGCGCGGCCATGGACTTTGTGCCGGCGCCGTCAAGGCGGGTTTGAAGGCTGCGGTCGGCGCCG
>DAHVAF010000009.1 GCA_027314765.1 Clostridia bacterium
GGGGCATGGCGGCTCCGGCAGGCGTGGGGCGAGCAGGGTCGACGGGCGGTGCGTGTGTGACCAGCGGCTGGCGGCGCATGATGCGCCACATCCTCGGGGATGTCCTGCAGGCGGCGCATGCCGTGCCACAGGGTCTTGACCCCGGGCTCGCCGTCGCGCTTGCGGCCGGGAAAGCCCCCGAGTTGAGCGATCCAGCGTACGGCGGTGTGGGCATCCGGGGGCTGGGGCGGCGGGTCGCGGCGTTTGCTGTGATGGCAGCACAGCGCCTTCCACTCGTCCTCGGTGAGAAGGGTGGTGCAGGGCTCTTTCGGATGAACCCTGGCCGCCAGATCGACATGGAGCACGCGCCAAGCCACGACGGCGTATACGGCGAAGGTGGTGGACAGTTCGACCAGGCGCTGGCGCAGGCGGGCATCGCCGAGTTGCACGTCGGCGAACTCGCGCCAAGCCCAAGGTGGCTGCTGCGCCCGTGCTTCGGCCATGCTGGAGCCGCGCTTCGCGGCGGGCGGGCCCAGATCATGGGGGACATACTTCCAATTGTCAGGGCAATGGTCAGGACTTAGCCGGCATAGAATTCGTTGAAATGCCAGAGGTTGGCTAGCTATTTGCGCGACGTCGGAAGGGGGCGTGGGCACCGCGAATCGGCTGCTGCGTTCGACAGATCCGACTCGGTTCCAATCCGAAAGGCTCCTTGGCCTCACTGCAGGCCCGATCCGGGGTGGCCTCAGGAGCCGTAGAACCGGCTGATCGCCTCGGCCACGCCCTCGCCGTACTTCCCCGCCGTCACGAGGTCCGCAGCTCTCTGCAGGTCAGGCGAGGCGTTCGCCACAGCCACGCGGATGCCCGCCGCCCCCAGCAGGAAGACGTCGTTGTTGCCGTCGCCGATGGCCATGGTCGCGGCGGTGGGCACGCCGAGGCGCTCCGCCAGCGCGGTCAGGGCGACGCCCTTGTTCACGTCCGGGGCCGTGATTTCCAGGTAGTGCGGGAAGGAGGTCGCCATGACCAGGACCTCCGGCGCCGTCGCCTCCGTCAGCGCCGCGCGGACCGCCGGCATCCGCTCCGCGGGCTCGATGACCAGGAGCTTCGTCGGCGCCGCCGGCGGGTCGTACACGCGCTCCGGGTCCACCGTGAAGGGCACGCCCGAATTCTGGCTGTACCAGTCCGTGCGGTCGTCGCGCCAGGGGACCAGGAGCTGGTCGTCCAGGTAGACCTGCACGTACCAGCCCTCCGCCTTGCAGGTGGCGACCGCCGCCCGGGCCGCGGCCAGGGGCAGCGGGCGGTGCCACCAGGTCTGGCCGTCGGGGTGCGTGCGCACCATGGCCCCGTTGTAGGCGATGAGGGGACCCCGCAGGCCGAGGTGGCCGGCCCAGGCGGCGACGGAGACGAACATGCGGCCGCTGGCCAGCACCACGGTGGCGCCCGCCGCCGTGGCCCGCTCCACCGCCCCGCCCACGGCCGGCGCCAGCACATTGCCGGGGGCAAGGAGCGTCCCGTCGATATCGATGGCGATCACGCGGGGCGGCTCGGCGTGGGGGTCGGGACCCGCACGCCGCCGATTGTCCGGTCCCGGGCCGTCTGCACCCTGTCCGCCTGCCGTTCCGCCCGCCTCCTCGCAGCTCACCGCCCCATCATACCGCCGCCGGATGGGTTCGCCGCTCTGACGCCGCTTGGCGCAGGCGACGCACCGCTCGGTAGCGGGCGGCCGGCGCGGGTGCTGGCGGATGCGGTGCGCGAGAGGGACCGCCCGGGCGCTGGGCCGCTGGGTCGCACGCCTCGCGGAGGTCTCGCCGCCGCTCCCGCTGCTCCACACCCCGTCCGGCGCCCGGTCCGGGCCACGCACACGGGGTGATGCGCGCCCACGCGGGCAGCCCGGCCCCGTCGGTGGCGCGGATGGGCCGAGCGGGGGGCGCGGGGGGCCGCTCAGGCCACCCGGGGGCGCGCGGCCCACGCCGGCCCGCGCGCCCCTACGCCCTGGCCAGATGCGTGACGATGCTGCTGATGATCGCCAGCAGCAGCGAGGCCACGATCGCCGTCAGGAAGCCGTGGACCCGGAAGCCGGGCACGACGGACGCGGTCAGCTCCAGCATCA
>DAHVAF010000190.1 GCA_027314765.1 Clostridia bacterium
CGCTCCGGATCGCCGCCGATCACGCGGACGGCGTTGCAGTGCAGGTCGTCGCGGATGATGGAGAGCTCGCGCCGGACCACCCCGGGCTCAAGGCTGTGGCGCGGGGCGACCCCCATGTGAACGAGCCCGCTGTCGTAGGTGATGCCCTTGGCACGCACGCCCACGCCTCCCTGCGTGTGAAGCCCGGTGCCACCGAAGCGGAATAGCGGTTGGTGGTGGGGCGCAAGGTATGGTACCGCGGTTGAAGTGACCCTCTGGACGACTTGCGGGGTCCGTGCGGTGGCGGGTCGGAGCGGTCCGCAGTCGCCCGGCCTACCCAGAATGACATGATCCAATCACTCGGCGTTGGCTGCCTTGACCAACCCACGCTCGATTTGCCTCAGCAGTCGAGTGTGCGCGGACGAATCCAGCGGAGCTGAACTGTAATAGAGCCGCCGCGACGGCAGGCTGCCTGCGCGCAATGCGAGGGTCCACATCAAGTTCCCACCGCGGTCCGCCCGTTGGTCTCCTGGATATTCTTCGGCCGGTGACACGAGGCTGCCGTGAAAGGCAGGAATCAGGCCGTGGGAAGCGTCTACTCGCCGGGCTGCACCCCGCAGGGCATTCCAGAGCGGCCCAGCCAGCAAGTCTTCTGGTGCGAAGTCGAGTCGACCCGAGACCTCGGAGTGATCAATTACACCGGACGCTTCGCCAAGAGCCGGGCTGCCGTCCGGCGAGCTGAACGTTGAGACAGCGGCCCGGAACTGTGTCCATACGTGGTCAAGCGCCGATGACGGGGCAGCAACAGATATGACGACTCTGCGTTGTTCAATTGTAAGGAACCGGACGTGGACAGCCTGGCTTTCGCTGGATGATGGTTGGCACGTCCCCAGCTGAAACTCGACCGCGGGTGGAAACGTCGTGAAGGTTGGACCGAAGCGTGCCGCGGGAGCAGGGATGGGTCCACCCTGCCGAAACCCAAAGGCGTCGGTCACGGCCTGTATCGCCAGCGGACCGTTGAACACGCTCAAGCGAATCGCATCAACGGGAAATTCGTAGGAGCGCGTGGCGCTCAAAATTCTTAGGTCTTGCGCCATTTACGCGGCCACTCGATTCTGGGTCACGCTGTCGAACGGGACGACTGTGAGCGGAGCCCCCTGCGCCGGAATGCCCGTCGGCTGTTGTTCGATGGCCACGTTGCTGGCTACACGGCCGATGGGTGAGGCCGTCACAGGCGCGTCGAACAAGTGGAGCACGTCGTTGTGCACAACCGCACGCCGCGCCAACTCCACCCAATCTGGCACATCCACGAGTTCAAATGAACGAGGAAAGGCGCCACAGGCTACCGCCCAAGCGACGAATCGCCTTATCTCTGTCGCACCTCGGTAGTCAGACTCCGAACGTGAAATCGCCGGTTGGGTCGTGTTGAGCAGGTTCGCCAGTTCGTTCTGTGTCATGGAGCGCCGTGCTCGCGCATGCGAAAGCTGGACCATGACTTCGGCAAAGAGCCGTTCTTGGAGGTACTCACGGGCGTCGTCAGCAGTGTCAATGAGCTCCAACAGTGCCGCGGTGGCGTTGGTCGGGGCGTTAGCACCTGACAAGTTCACGCGCCCTCCTCGCTGAGTCACTTGCAAGCATGTCGTCCGAGCCCCTCAGCACGCTTGAATTGGCGCCTCTGATCAGCAGTGCCGCGCTTGCGATACATCAGTACCCACCGCCGCTCACCGTTCCGACAACGGACGAAGACCGCTCGTACAGCCTGCGAGAGGCAGCGGATCTCGGCGACGTCTCCCTCAGGAAGATGCGCCACTGGGGTCAAGTCGAAGCCTGGTGGCACAGGGCCCCGATCCACGGCGCCCTCGAACGTGGTCAGGGCGGTATCGATCTGACGCTTCTCCTTCTTTGTGCAACTGGCATAGAAGGATCTGACAGGTTCCTCCCAAAGCCAACTGCTAGGCATTGGCGGGAGCCGGCCTCGCAGCATTATATCGTGTACGCGATAACGGCTGTGCATCCTGCCGACGGCGTCGCCACACGCGGTGACCGCCAAGCCGACCCGAAAGGCGGCAGCGTGGCAATCCTACCCTGCCTGATCCGGTTGCCATAAGCGGGCGCTTCGACGGTTTCCAGCCGTTACCTGCGACCCGCGTTCTCGTGGCAAGTCTAGCGTGCCAAAAGGGCGTATTCATGCCTTGTCTCGTGGCTGCGGGGCTCCTCGGACCGCCAACAGGCCTGCGGCCGCGCCCTCAACTTGCGCGTGCCAAGGCACGCAGCCTCATCCGAAATCAGGTCTTGATCAAACCGGGCGATGCCGCCGGAAGGGTCTAGTGGTGCTCGAACTGGCTGCGCAGGAGCACCCGCCCCGGCTCCTCGCAGGTGGGCACGAGGTTGGCCACCCGGGCATACAAGTCCCGCGCCCGCCCCAGATCGCGCACCGCCAGCGTCGCGTGCCCGACCTGGCGCAGCCGCCGCCACGGCCGGCCGCCCCCGCCCCTCACCCCATGGCGCCAAGCTCCTTCAGCAGCGCGCCGAACGCGGCCTGACCCCGCTCCATGCTGGATAACCGCACGAACTCGTCCGGCGCGTGGGCGTTCTCGTCCGCCAGGCCGAAGCCGAAGGGGATGGTCCACACCCCGAGCTCCTCGCGCAGGATGGTCGTGGCCGGCACGGATGCCCCCATGCGGATGCGGTGGGGCGCACGCCCGTACACCGCCGCCAGCGCCCGCTCGGCCGCCGCCAGCCCCGGGTGGTCCGCCGGCACGACGTACGGCCGCGACCGGCCCCCGCGCGCCCGCACGGCGACCTCGACCTCCGGCGGCGCGACGCGCAGCACGTGCTCCTGCAGCAGCGTGGCGATCTTGGCCGGGTCCTGGTCCGGCACCAACCGGCAGGTGATCTTGGCGTGCGCCTCGGCGGGGATGACGGTCTTGCCGCCCGCGCCCTGGTAGCCGCCCCACATGCCGTTGATGTCGAGGGTCGGCCGGATCCAGTTGCGCTCGCGCGGGGTGAAGCCCGGCTCGCCGGCCAGCGCCCTGGCCCCGGCGGACTGCCGGATGGACTCCGCGTCGTCGGGGAGGGCGGCCATCGCCGCCCTCTCATCCTCGCTCACCGGCCGCACGTCGTCGTAGAAGCCCTGCACCAGGATCCGGCCATCCGGGCCCTTCAGCGCGGCCAGGATGTGGGCCAGGGCCTGCGCCGCGTTCGGCAGCAGCCCGCCCATGAGGCCGGAGTGCGCATCCGTCGCGGCGCTGCGCACGTCGATCTCGATGCCGGCCGTGCCGCGCAGCCCGACCAGCAAGGCGGGCTGGTCGGGGCCGTATTGCAGCGAGTCGGCGCTGACGGCCAGGTCGCAGGCGTAGAGGTCATGGTGCGCCGCGACGAACTCACCCAGCGACCGGCTGCCGATCTCCTCCTCGCCCTCATAGAGGAACTTCACATTGACGGGCAGGGGCTGCCCGGCCTTCAGCAGCGCCTCGCAGGCCACGACCGCCAGCAGCAGGTTGCCCTTCATGTCGCTGGCGCCGCGGCCGTAAAGGCGGCCGTCGCGAACGACGGGCTCGAAGGGCGGCGAGGTCCAGAGGTCCAGCGGGTCGGGCGGCTGGACGTCGAAGTGGCCATAGAACACCACCGTCGGCCTGCCCGGGGCGTGCAGCCACTCGCCGTAGACCAGCGGATGGCCGGCCGTCGGCATGACGGCCACCTGCTCCAGGCCGGCCGCCTGCAGCCGCTCCGCGGTCCACCGCGCGGCCGCGGCCACGTCCTGGCTGTGCGCGGGGTCCGTGGACACGCTGGGGATGCGGATCAGCGCCTTCAGGTCGTCGATGAGGTTGCTCATGGCCGAGGGGGTTCCCCCCAGCGGAGACGAATCCCTTCGCAGGCATGAAGCCCGCGACGGCCCTGATCGCCTACGACCTGACCCGGCAAGCGGCGGACGTCGCCCAGGCGACAGCCGTGGCCTGGCTCGTGGCGGCCAGCACGGGCTCGGCCCTGGCCGTGGCTGGGATCTGGACGGTCAACCTGCTGCCGTGGCTGGGCCTGCCGCTGTTCGGCGACCTGGCGGACCGGCTGCCGCGCCGCCGGCTGGTCTGGACGGCGCAGATCGCGGTGCTGCTTGCCGCGGTGGCTACGGCGGCAGCCGCCCGCGGGCGGCTGCCGCTCAGCCTCGCCTTTGCCTGGACGGCCGTCTACGCCACGCTGACGGCCCAGGCCCGTCCGGCGATCAAGGGGCTCATCCGGGAAGTCAGCCACGAAGCCGCGACCCTCGTCGCCCGCCTCACGGCCTGGGAGTACCTCGTGCTGGGCCTCGGGCAGTTCCTGGCCGCCGCCGTGCTGGTGAGCGGCAGCCCTTCGCTGGCCTTTGGGCTGATGGCCGGGCTCCTCGCCCTGGGCCTGCCGGCGCTTGCCCGCACCGGCACCGCAGAACCGGCTCCCGAGCCCGCCCCACCCTGGCGCCCGGTTCTCGCCCAGCTGGCCGGGCCCCGCTTCCGGGGCCTGTTCTTCCTCACGGTGGTGTGCGGCGCTTGCGCCTTCACCCTGCGCGTGCTGGCCCCGTTGCTTGTGCTGCGCGACCTGGGCGGGGGCGTCCTGGCCTTTGCGGGCCTTGGCGCCGCGTACTCGCTGGGGGCGGCCCTCGGCGCCGCGTGGAACCACGGCCGGCCAGCGGCCGGCTGGCTCGTGGCGGCCGTGGCCGTGCTCGCGGCGGGGACCACCGGATCGCTCGTGTTGGCGCTCATCGCGTTCGTGGCCATCGGGGTCGCCTCCGGCCACCAGGACGCGGCGAACTCCGCCCGGGTGGCGGCTGAGCTGCCGCCCGGCGCCCAGTCGCGGGGCATGGCCGTCGCCTCGCTGATCTGGCGAGTCCCGAATCTGTTGGCCGGGGCGGTGGCCGGGCTGCCCGCGTCCGGCGGCCTCGGCGCGCTGAGCGTGGCTCTTGCGGCGGTAATGCTCCTTACTGGATCAGTCGCTTCCGCATCAGCACGATGGGAATTGGGACCAGCACGACGGCCGCGATGAGCAGCCAGAGGAAATCCCCGACCATCGTGGCGCCTGCGGTGCCGCCCAGCACCAGTCCCCGGCAGAGCTCCACGGTGTGGTAGAGGGGGGTGAACCACGCGATGTCCCGGGCGAAGGCCGGGAGCGTGGCCACAGGATAAAAGACGCCGGCGAAGACGAACATGGGCGTCAAGAACAGCGTGATGTAGTAGTTGAAGTTGTCGATGTTCGGCACCAGGGCGCTGACGATCATGCCGAGCGCCCCGAAGACGAACCCGGTGAGGGCCGTCACGACCGGCACCAGGAATGAGCCCGCCAGCGGGTGCGGCACGAGGCGGGTGACCACCAGGGCGATCAGGATGACGGCCGAGAAGAGCGTGCTCTTGGTGGCGCTGTACAGGAGGTCGCCGGCGCTGACCTCGTCGGCGCTGACCGGCGTGGCGATGATGGCGTCGAAGGTCTTCTGGTAGACGAGCCGCACATAGGTGCCGAACGTGGACTCGAAGCTCGCCGCGAACATGGCGGAGCTGGCGATGATTCCGGGAGCGACGAACGTCGCGTACGACACATTGCCGATGCGCGGCACGAAGTGGCCGATGCCGAAGCCGAGGCCGATCAGGTAGACGAAGGGCTCGACGAAGTTCGTGATGAGGTTGCTGATCCAGTAGCGCAGCCACACCCGCATGTGGCGCCGCCAGACGTGCAGCACGCGGTAGCCGACGTCCAGGCGCAGCGCGGCCGTCATTCCTCCTCCTCCGCCTCCTCCTCGCCCATGCTGCGCCCCGTCAGGCGCAGGAACACGTCCTCGAGCGTCGCCGGCCGCACGCGGTAGGAGCGGTGGGGGACCTGGGCCGCCAGGGCCTCGGCGGCAGGCAGGTCGGCGGTGTACACGAGCAGGGTGTCGCCCGCGACCTCGGTCTGCTGGGCCGCGGCCCGGACGGCGGGCAGGTCGGCCGCCTCGCGCGGCGGGACGTCGGTCTCGACCTCCAGCACCCCGCCGCCCGCGTGAGCCTGGATCAGCTCGGACGGCTCGCCCTCGACCAGAATCCGCCCGTGGTCCATCACGACCAGGCGGTCGCAGAGCTGGGCCGCCTCGTCCATGTAGTGGGTGGTGAGCAGGAGCGTGACGCCGGAGCGGCGCAGCTCCCGCAGCCGGCCCCAGACGATGTGGCGGGCCTGCGGGTCGAGTCCGGTGGTCGGCTCGTCCAGGACCACCAGCTCGGGGCGGTTGACCAGGGCCCGCACGATGCAGAGCCGGCGCTTCTGCCCGCCGCTGAGCTTGTCCACCCCGGTCTTGGCCTTGTCCTGGAGGCCGGCGAAGGCCAGCAACTCATCGGCGCGCGCCTCCGCCTCGGCCCGCGGCACCTCGTAGTAGCCGGCGTAGACGATCAGGTTGTCCCGGGCCGTGAAGTCCTCGTCCAGGTTGTCGTCCTGGGAGACGATGCCGATGCGGCCCTTGATCGCCCGCATCGCCACGCGCGCGTCGAGGCCAAGGACCTCGAGCCGCCCCGCCGTGACGGGGGAGCGGCCCGTGAGCATGCGCATGGTGGTCGTCTTTCCGGCCCCGTTGGGCCCGAGGAAGCCGAAGCAGGTCCCCCGGGGAATGGCGAAGTCGATCCCGGCGACCGCCGTCAAGTCGCCGTAGCGCTTGGTGAGCCCGACCGCCAGCACCGCTTCGTCCGACACGCAACCAGGCTACACGATTTGGAACTGGCTTGGCTAACCGGTGATCGTCACCGACGTCGCGGCGGTGCCGTTGTACGTCACGGCCACGCGGGCGCCCGGCTGGACGTCGCCCTCCACCGCCGCCTGCATCTGGGTCACCTTCACGTTGGGCGCGAGCACGACCTTGGCGCCGCCGCCCTTCCAGGTGACGTCCACCTCGGTGCCCTTGATGGCGGCAATCGTGGCGTTGGTCATCAGCGCCCCGCCCGGCAGGGGCCGCTGGCCGGGCGCCACCCCGGTGAGCTGCGGCGGAAAGACGTTGATGAGCGTGGCCAGCACGGAGTTGTCCGGCTGGCGCTGACCCGTGATGGCGATGTAGTCCCCGACCTTGAGCTGGCTCGCGGAGATGGTGACGACCCTGAGGAAGCGGGTCTTGGGCGTGATGTCGTAGCTCTGGCCGCTGGCCAGCACGAGCTTGCCGCTGCCGATGGAGGCGACGGTCGAGGTCACGCGAGCAAAGTGGGCGCGGGCGGTGGCCGTCGGGGTCGTCGCCGCTCCGCCCGTCGCCGCCGCGGAGCCGCATCCCGTCACCAGGAGCCCTGCCCCCAGGATCAGGGCGCCGAGCCGCATGCTGGCGAACCCCCTTGACCCCGAGTGTACCGCCGGACGGGGCGTCGCAGGAGAGACCCCTTCGAGGTGGAAGCCCTCGCCTGAAGGAGGCCGCATCCCATGCGCATCGGGGTCGTGCTGGTTCCGTTTTCCACCGACATCGGCCGCTGGGGGAGCGCCAAGGGTCCCGAGGCGTACATCCGGGGCGGCCTGCTGGAGCAGCTGAGGGCCCGCGGCCACCGCGTGTCCGAGCCGGTCACCGTCCACCTGGAGAACGCCGAGCGGACCCGCGACACGGTCACCAACCTCGGCAAGATCGCCCACCGCCAGGCGGATGCCGTGGCGGCGGCCCTTTCCAGCAACCCGGACAGCGTGGTCATGGTCCTGGGCGGCAACTGCACGCACGCCCCTGGCACGGCCGGCGGCGTGGCGCGCGCCCTTGGCGGCTGCGGCGTGGCCTGGTTCGACGCCCACGGCGACATGAACACCACGGTCACCACGACCTCGGGCATGTGGGGCGGCATGCCCTACGCCGTCATGCTGGGCTGGGATCTGGACGACTGGCGACAGGCCGCGGGCCTGGAGACTCCCGTGGCCCCCGAAACCGCCGCCCTGATCGGCTCCAGCGACCTCGACGACGGTGAGGAGCAGGCGCTGGCGACGCATCCCATCGCCCACCTGCGGGCAGCCGACATCTCAGGCGAGGACGTCGAGGCCCGCATCCGGGATGCCCTTCTGCCGCGGGCCCATAACGCCCCCGCCTGGTACCTGCACATGGACCCGGACGTGGCCGGCCCCGACGCCTACCCCGGCGGCCACACCCCCGCCCCGACGTGGCCCCCGCGCGACAAGCTGCTGCGGGCGGTGGCCGAGACGGTGCGCGTGGTGGATGTGAAGGCCTTCAACCCCGGCCACTTCACCCCCGACCAGGACGTGGACGGCCGGGCCATGCAGCTCGGGATCGACGTCGCCCTGACCATTGTGGACACCCTCGCGGCGGGGCGGGGGTAGGACGCAGGGGCCATGGACGCTTGGCAGCCGGACCGCGTCGGCGCCGCGGAGCGTGGCGAGAACCCCACCGTTCTCGCGCGGATGCCGAGCGGCTTCGCGGTCATCGGTGACACGCGATTTCTTCCCGGATACTGCGTCCTTCTCGTATCGCCGCGCGTCGACACCCTGCAGGACCTGGAGTTGGCGGGGCGGAGCGACTTCCTGCCGGACATGTCCCTGGCCGGGGATGCCGTCGCCGCCATGTGCCACCCGCGGCGCTTGAACTACGCCATCTGCGGCAACACGGATGCCTTCCTGCACGCGCGCGTCTTCCCCCGCTACGAATGGGAGCCGGCCGAATACGCAAGCCTGCCGCCGTTCAGGTATCCCCGGGACCGGTGGACGGATCCCCGGTACCT
The DNA here is from genome assembly GCA_027314765.1 of Clostridia bacterium. GTDB lineage: Bacteria > Bacillota > Sulfobacillia > RBS10-35 > JAJYVM01 > JAJYVM01. Next base: position 8,655 of record DAHVAF010000190.1, read on the forward strand.
GCTCGCCGAGGAGCGTCACACCTCTCTGAAGGCCGAATTGCAGGTCCACCTGCGCGACGTGATGGCCAAGGCCGGGCGGACCCCCGTGTGATCCCCGCGCGGCGCGCGGCCGCCCTGCTCGGCGCCGCCCTCCGGTGCCCTGGTCGCGCACCTCGCGCACCCACGGCGCGTTCGGCTTCTCCGGCTCGCCGGTGATGAGTTTGCCGCTCGTGGCGGCGGTGCGGACGCAGCGGTCGCCACGCGGTGTCTGGCGCCGCCGACGGCCCGCCCGCCCCGGAAGTGCCCACTTCACGGCTGCCGCCCTGCGGCGCCTCGCCGCTGACCGGATGAGCAGGTCGGCATCCCCTCCTCTTGACCCTGTGCCGCCGCTGGTGACCCTGTGCCGTCGCTGCCTCCGTGGGCATGGGGACACCCCGACCCGCGGCATGCCGCGGCAAGGACCCGCTGCGGCGCGCTCGGTCGACGAGCGGCCATCCGGCAGGACCGGGGCGACCCGCATCGCGAAGAGCCCCGCCGGGGAGGGGTGCCCGCTGTCCCAAGCCGATCAAGCCCCGGCGCGGGTCGCCGAGGCGCTCAATGCGCTGACGGTACCCGACCTGAAGGGCCTGGCGGCCATGATCGCCAGGCGCGACCTTCAAAAGAAAGCCGATTTGGTGGCGGCGCTTGCGCGCCACCTGACGGACGGCGGGCAGCTGCGGCATGAGGTGGAGCGCCTGAACGACAACGAACGGGCGCTGCTCGCCGAGGCGGTCCACGCCTGGGGTGGGGCCTACGACCGCCAGCGCATGGTGGCGAAGTACCGCACCGATCCCGCCCAGGGTGGGTTCGGCCGGCTTGGCCTCTTCCTGATCGGCGGGTGCCTGCCCGAGGAGATGCGCGCCGATCTCGCAACGTGGCTGCCGCCGCCGCAGGCCGCCCGCCTCCGGGTGCATGCCGAGCTGCCGAGCGTGCCGGTCGAGCCCTTCTTCGACGATGCGCGCGACGGGTTGGTCGTCCGCATGCGTGAGGCCGCCGCTCACGCCGACCTGCCGGCCGTCCTCCGCCTCTGCCAGGCCGGGCGGCTGCGCTGCAGCGAGGCCACCCGGCGCGCCACGGCGGCATCCCTGCGCGAGATCGACGGGGCGCTCAGCGACGGCGACTTCTACCCGATCGTGGAGGACCCGGGACCCGTACAGGCCTTCGCGTGGCCGCTGCTCCTACAGGCCGGTGCCTTCGCCGAGCTGGCCGGGGGGCGGCTGCAACTGACGGCGCGCGGGCTGGCGGCGCTCGACCGGCCCGTCGCCGACTCGCTGCGCCACCTCTGGCAGCGCTGGCTCAAGGGCGGGCTGCTGGACGAGTTCAGCCGGGTGGAGGCCATCAAGGGCCAGACCGCTGGCCACGGACACGCGCTCACGGCCGTGCCGCCGCGGCGGGCGACGGTCGCCGCCGGCCTTGCCGCCTGCCCCGCGGGGAGCTGGATCGCGGTCGACGATTTCTTCCGCTACCTCGTGGCGGAAGGCCTGGACCCAGTGGTGGCGCGCAATTCGTGGCGCCTGTACCTCGGCGATCCGCAGTACGGCAGCCTGGGCTACGAGGGCTACGACTGGTCGATGCTGCAGGGGCGCTACACCCTCTGCCTGCTGTTCGAGTACGCGGCCACCCTCGGCATGATCGACGTCGCGTACAGTTACCCGCATGGCGCCCGAGATGACTACGCCGGCAACTGGGGCGCGGACGACCTCATGTACCTGAGCCGGTACGACGGCCTGCGCTACTTCCGCCTCAACGCGCTGGGCGCCTACGTCCTCGGCCAGACCGACACCTATCGCGCGGCGCCCGCGCCCGCGCCGAGCCCCCTGCGTGTACTGGCCAACCTGGACGTCGTGGTCACCAGCCCGCGGCTCGGGGCGGCCGACACCCTGGTGCTCGACGCCTACGCCGAACGCACGGGCCCGGCCACCTGGCACCTGGAGCGCGACAGGATGCTCGCCGCCATGGAGGCGGGCCGGAGCATCGACGAGCTGCGCTCCTTCCTGGCAGCACGGGCCGAGGGCGGGATCCCCGAGCCGGTAACGACGCTGCTGACCGGCGTGGCCGAGCGCGCCGCCCGGCTGCGCGACCGGGGCCTCGTTCGCCTGATCGAGTGCGAGGATGGATACCTGGCCATGCTGCTGGCGAACGACCGCCGGCTCAAGGCGCAGTGCTGGCAGGTCGGCGAGCGCTGGGTGGCCGTGCCCCTGGCCTCGGAGGCCACGTTCCGCAAAGGCCTGCGGCATCTTGGCTACACGCTGGCGGCCTCCGGCGGCGGCATGCACGCACCTGACCCGGAGGCAGTCGCCCTGATCGACGTTTCCGCCGCCACGGCGCCCGCCCCCAGGCGCGGGCGTGGCCGCGGCAAGGGGTAGGCGGCGTCCCGCGCGGCCGGGGAACGCCTGAACATCCTGGCCGAGAGCCGCATCCCGAAGCCGGAGGGTGATCCGCGTGAAGCGCATCGCCGCCGTCCTCGTCGCCAGCTTGCTAACCCCTGGCCGCCTGCGCGCCCAGCGCGATCCAGGTGCCCACGGCGTCCGTCCCCGTCGGCCACGCCGTCCCTGTGCCCGCCGGTCTCCGCGCACCCAACGGCGCCGCCGTCCACGCCGTGGTCGTCGCACATGCCACGGACGGCGGGCACGCCTTCCTCGGCTGGTCGACCCCGGTCGGAGCCGGGTGCGCGGACAGGACCGACCGCACGCTCACCATCCACGGCGGCGCCCTGTGGCACGGCTGCAGCGGCACGATCTGGAACCTGGACGGCCGGTATGTGGCTGGTCCGTGGGGGCCCAGGGTGGTCGCCGTCCCCGTCCGTGCAGAGGGCACACAGGTGGTTGTGCAGCCTCGCTGATCGCCGTGGCAGGGCTCCGCGCCACGGGCGCCGGACCATCCAGCCTGGTCAACCTGAGCGCCGGCACGGGAACCGGCCGAGCGGGCGGCGCGCAGGCGACGCCCGTCACGACCGCCACCGCTAATCCTTGAGCACCTGATCAAGCACCTGGCAGGCCTGCGCGCGCGTCGCCGTGCCGAGCGGCTGCAGGCTCCCGTCCGGGAAGCCGCCGATGTACCCGGCCGCCACCGCGGCCTCCACCCCCTGAAGTGCCCAGCCGTCGACCGCCACCGCGTCTGTGAAGTGGAGCGTGCCTGTCTTCGTCAGGTGCAGCGCACGTGCCAGCAGAACGGCCATCTGCTCACGGGTGATCGGCTGGTCGGGTGCGAACATCGTCGAGGAGACCCCCTGCACAAGGTCGGCCCGCACCGCGGCCGCGACATAGGGCGCATACCACGCACCGGCCGCCACGTCGGTGAATGGCGTCGTGGCCTCACTCGTGTTGAGCCCCATGGTCAGGATCAGCATCTTCACGAACTGCGCCCTTGTGACGGCTCCGTCCGGCCGGAAGGTACCGTCCGGAAAGCCCTCAACGATCCCCCGGCACTGCAGGGTTGCGATCGGCTGGACGGCCCAGTACGTCGCCGGCACGTCGGGGAAGGTGGCGACGCAGGCTGGCGCCGGTGTGTACGTGAACCGGTCCCCGGGGCGGGTGGCGCTGGTTCCGCCGGCCGCGGTCACCGTGATGTCCACCGTGCCGGAGCCCGGCGGCGCCGTCGCCAGGGTGGTGCCGTCGGACTGGACCGTGTAGCTCGATGCCGCCGTGGCGCCGAACGCCACGTCGGTCGCGCCCGTGAAGCCACTGCCCACGATCGTGACCTGTGTGCCGCCAGCCGCCGGACCTGCCGACGTGGTGTCTGCGGTTACCTCCGGCAGGGCCGCCGGCGAGGCGCTGGCAACGGCGCCGGCGGCCGGTGACGCCGCCACCACGAAGACCGTGCCGTACAGGTCGCTGATCGTCGGCACCGTGCCGCTCGGCTCGGCGTTGAAGGTCAGGCACGCGGGCGGGCCTGCGGTGTAGGTCGGCGCGGGGGAGACAGCCTGCCAGGCGCCCGTCCCGCCATCCGCGGCCTGGTTCCACCACGACATGGTGTCCCCGCTGCTCACGCTGCACTCGCTGATGATGACGCGCGTGAACGTATTGCTCGCTGAGACCGCGGCGTCGAAGTATCGTGCGCCGCCGCCGGCCGGCGCCACGGTTGCGGGATTGCCTGCGTATTGCGCGACCGCGAAGGTGCCCGCGCCACAGCCCGTCTCCGAGGTGGCTGCCGCGTTGGCCGTCGCCGTGCCGCATCCGCTGTCGCTCTGCGCGGTATCGGCCGCCTGCACGGCGGTGGCGGCCGGCGTCACGATGACAACCGTTTGCCCTTGGTAGACCGATCCGTACACCGAGGCCGTCACGGTCACCGCGCCGCTCACGGCGGGGGCCGTGAAGGTGGTGGCGAAGGCGCCCGTCCCGTCAGTCGCCAAGCTTGTCGTCCCGAGCGTGCCGGTGGGGTCGTCTGAGCCGCGGGCCAGGCTCAGGGTGACCTGGGCGCCCGCCACCGGCTCCGCTCCGGAGTACACCGCCCCTGCCACGGTGGCCTCGCCGCCCTCGGTCACGCTCGCCGGCGACAGCGCCAGGATCACGCTGCTGACCGGCGACTGCGACACGGTCAGGCTCAGCGACTGGGTGGCGCTTTGCGCCGGGCTCTCGCCATCGGTGGCCCGCACGGCGAAGCTGGCCGTCCCGATCGGGGTCGGCGTGCCGCTGATGACACCCGTGGAGGGGTTGAGGCTCAGGCCGGACGGCAGGCTCCCGGAGGCGATGGACCACGTATAGGGCGATGCCCCGCCCGAAGCGGCCAGGGTTGTGGTGTAGGCCACATTCTGCGTGGCTGACGGCAGGCTGGCGGTGGTGATGGCCAGGGCGGGGCCGACCGTGATGGAGAGGGCTTGGCTCGCGGTGTGCTGCGGGCTCTCGCCATCGGTCGCGTCGACGGTGAAGCTGCTGGCCCCGGTTTGGGTTGGCATGCCGCTGATCACGCCGGTAGACGAATTGAGGCTCAGCCCCGATGGCAGGCTGCCGCTCGCCACCGACCAGGTGTACGGTGGGGTGCCGCCCGTGGCCTGCAGGGTCTGGCTGTAGCTCGAGCCCACCACCGCGCCCGGCAGGCTGGAGGTGGTGACGGTAAGCGGCTGGAGGACCGTGACCGTCGGGGAGGTGAGCAGCGCCGTCGGGGTGCCGCCGCTGGATGACGCCTCCTCGGTGCTGAAGACGGTCGCTCCGGGACTGCTCGGAGCGAGAGCGCCATCGGCGCCGCCCCCGCTGCCGTAGCTCACCGTCATGCTGCTGCTGCCGCTCAGGGTGACGCCGCTGACCGTGATGTCCTGCCCCGAGACCGCCAGCGTGCCTGTGCTCGCCGTGGTATACCCGGCCGTGCCGGCCGTCGTGCTTGGCGGCGTCCAGCCGGGAGGGACGGTCATATAGACGGCCCCGGCCGTCGTGCCACCGGCGGCAGCCGTGAACGTGAAGGTCAGCTCGTTGCCTGACGAGCCTGTGTAGACACCAACTGGACTGACGGTCATCGTTCCGCTTCCGTCAGATGAGATGAACGTTGCCCCTGAGCTCGGATTGACGGGGGATACGTCAGCGGAGGTGAAGATCGGGAAATAGGAACTGGAATAGCTGCCGGCCGGGTTCGTCGTGTGGCTGGCATCGACCGTGACGGCCGTCGAATTGGCCACGCTCGTGGGCAGGGTCAGCATGACCCTGTTGCTGCTGATGACCGTGGCTGCGGTCACGGCCGTTCCGTTGACCGTGTAATCGCCGGGGGTCGAGGAGAATGTGGTCCCGCTGGGCCCCTGCAGGGTGATCGTGCTGGCGCCCGTCGTCAGTGCGCCGTTTGCGCCGGTGGTGAATCCATAGACCCAGGTGGCCGAGGCGCCGGCCGCCGCCGGGCTCGCCGAGAAGGTGGCGCCGGTCACGGAGGTGGCCCCGAGCATGATGTAGCCGGCGTTATCCAGCCCGACGCAGAAGGTCGTCCCGATGCACGCGATGTCGTCGATGGGGACGCCAAAGGGATCGGTGAACACGTTGGTCCAGGTGGGGGAACCGCTCGTCGGATCCGTCGACATGTAGAAGTCCCCGGTGGCGTCACCCACAAGGCAAAAGGACGAGCTTGTGCACGCGACGGCGTTCGCGTCGCTGAAGGGCACCGGGATGGGCGTGGAGGTGTCCTCGAACGTCCAGCTGCTGGTGGGACTGGAGGAGAGGACGATCGCATTGTCGGCCATGGCGCAGAATGTGGCATCCGGACAGTCGGGCGCCTCCGACCCAGTAAGGGACATGCTGACCCACGACCAACTGCCCGTTGGGCTGGTGGAAGTCACCACAGCGGGCCAGTTGGGCGTGGCGGCGCAAAAAGTTGTGGTCGGGCAGTCGACGCCGGAAAACTGGTTCGTGTCGGCGAACGTCTGGTCCGTCCACCGGCTGGCGCCGCCGGCCGGGTCCGTGGAGACATACAGTCCGTTGCCGTAGCTTGACGCCACGCAGAGTGTGGCGGTGGGGCACGAGATCCCTGTCAGCTGCGAGCCCGAGTCGATGTCCGCCAACTGCCAACCGCTGGACGGGCCGGTCGGGTCAGTCGTGGTGAAGACGTAGCCACTTGCATCCACCACCGCGCAAAAGGAGGTCGTCGGGCAGGACACGCCCTGGAGCGACGTGCTGCCGTCGATGTCGAGCGTATACCAGGCGCTTGTGGGATTGGGCGAGTTCGGCTCGGTGGAGTAGAGGATCTGCCCGTTGCTGGTGGTGGCGACGCAGAGGTCGAGCGATGGGCAGGAGAGGCCTGAGAACGTATTGCCGGCGCTAATCAGCCTCGTGGGCGACGACCAGTTCAGCGGGCCGGACGCCGCCGCCGGTACCGAGCCGAGCAGGCCGACAACGCCAGTCCAGGCCACAACGCAGATCGCCGCCACAATGACGGGCCGAAGCCGCCGCACCCATAGTCGCCTCAGCAATGTGCGCGAGCCCCCCGCCAAGTGGATCCGCGGCGCGACGCCGCTACATCTGTCTTCGAGTCGGCGGCGCCGCCATTTCAGTTTCAGTGCGAATTGGGTTGAGCTGACAGGCGGCGACGGCGCCTGAACGGCGGACGGTTCGGCGACGGCCTGGGACGTCCCAAGCAGGTGCCCGCAGTTGCCACAATGCGCCCCTGCCGTCCTGGACGCGGCGCCCTGACACAGGGGTGTGCCGGGCCGCCTTCGGCGTCGCCCATGGGGGGCGTCAATCGCTGCACCGGTGAGCCGAGCGCGGTGCTGCGGCCAGCCGGCGCGCGACACCCACATCCACGCAACTGCCGGGGGCCCCCGACGCAGCTGCCAAAGTGGCACGCTCGCCCGCCCTCGTCGCTCCCGCTTCCTGCCCAAGGCACGCAGGCGGTCGTGCAGCCCCGCTGAGCGCCATGGCAGGGCTCCCCACCGCCGCGCCGAAAACCCCCACCTGGTGAACCTGAGCGCCGGCACGGGAACCGGCCGGGCGGCGGGCGCGCAAGCGACCGCCGTCACGAACGCGGCCAAGAAGGAGCAACCGCCTTGGACTTCGCCCTCAGCCCCGAGCAGCGCGCCATTCAGGATCTCGCCCGCGGGGTGGCCGACCGCTACATCCGCCCCCGCATCGCGGCCCTCGACGCCGAGGAGCGCTTCGACCGCGAGATCATGGCGGCCATGGGGGAGGCGGGCCTCCTCGGGGTCTGCATCCCCGAGCGCTACGGCGGCGGCGGCATGGACTACGTCAGCCTGGCCCTCGCGGCGCTGGAGATCGAGAAGGCGGACACGGCCTACCGCGAGATCATCTCCGTCCACCTCGGGCTCACCAGCCTCGCCATCCTGCAGTGGGGGACGCGCGCACAGAAGGAGCGCTGGCTGCCGCCCCTGGCCAGGGGCGAGCGCTTCGCCGGGTTCGGCCTGACCGAGCCGGCGGCCGGATCCGACGTTGCCGGCATGATCACCACGGCGCGCCGCGACGGGGACAGCTACGTACTCAACGGCGAGAAGCTCTGGATCTCGCTGGCGGACGTGGCCGACGTCTTCCTCGTCTTCGCCAAGACCGACCCCGAGGGAAGCCACCGCGGCGTTTCCGCCTTCATCCTGGAGCGCGGCATGAAGGGCCTGAAGACCGGCAGCATCCCCGGCAAGCTGGGGGTGCGCGCCGGCAACACCGGCTCGCTGGTGTTCCAGGACCTGCGCGTGCCGGCGGACCAGCGCGTCGGCGAGGAGGGCGAGGGCTTCCGCATCGCCATGACGGCCCTGGACAACGGCCGCCTGACGGTGGCCGGCGGCGCCACGGGCCTGATCGAGGCCTGCATCGAGGCCTCGGTGGCGTACGCGGAGCAGCGCAAGGCCTTCGGCAAGGCCATCGGCGAGTACCAGCTGGTGCAGCAGATGATCGCGAAGATGGTGCGCGACCGCGACGCCAGCTACCTGCTGACCATGCGGGCCGCCTGGATGAAGAACCAGGGCGCGCGCAACACCCGCGAGACGGCGCTGGCCAAGTGGTACGCCTCCGAGGCGGCCTGGCGGGCGGCGACCGACGCCGTGCAGATCCACGGCGCCTATGGCTTCTCGCGCGAGTTCCCCGTGGAGCGCTACCTGCGCAACAGCAAGGGCGCGGTGATCTACGAGGGGACGACGCAGGTCCAGGAGCTGATGCAGGGCGAATACGCCCTGGGGCTGCGGCGCGACGGCTCGCTGCGCTGCGAGTTGCCGGCCTGGCCCTTCGCGGAGGATGTGTAGGGCGCCGCGGGTCCGCGGCGCCCCATGAACGACCGCAAGCAGCGGGGCTCCGACACGGCTTTGCGAGAGGATGTGCGCGCACCATCGCCATGAACGCGGCCGAGCTGCACCGGGACGCCGTCGTCGTCGACACCCACAACGATACGATCCTGGCCATCGCCTCCGGCAAGCGCCGCTTCGAGGAGCGCTCGACCGAGGGCCACATCGACCTGCCGCGGCTGCGCGAGGGCGGGGTGGACGCCCAGGTGTTCGCCATGTACATCCAGCATGAGTACAAGCCTGACCACGCCCTGGCGCGCGCGCTGCACCTCATCGATGCCTACCACGCGATGGTGGAGCGCACGAACGGCGCCATGTGCCACTGCAACACGGTGGGGGAGGTCGAGGCCGCGAACGCCCGCGGCCAGATCGCCTCGATCCTGTCCATCGAGGGCGGCGAGCCGGTCGAGCAGGACCTGGGCCTCTGCCGCATGCTGTATCGCCTCG
>DAHVAF010000024.1 GCA_027314765.1 Clostridia bacterium
GGTGCCGGGTAGCGAAGCCGAGATGAGTTGCTGGAACGAGGCGGAGGCCGCGCGGTTCGTCCGCGCGGTGCAGGGCGCGACGCGCTACGCTCCGCTGTTTCGCTTGGCCCTAGCCTCCGGCATGCGGCTGGGCGAGCTGCTGGGCCTTCGCTGGGACGATGTCGATCTGGAACAGGGAGTCGTGAGTGTGACCCACAGCCTGTCGTGGCCCAGGGGCGGCGAACCGGAGCTCGTCTCGCCCAAGACCCCGCGGAGCCGGCGCCGCATCAGTATCGACCCCGGCACCGTGGCGGCGCTGCGGCATCACAGGGCCCAGCAGTCGGCGCAGCGGCTCGCGAAAGGGCCGGCCTGGCCGGATCTGAACCTCGTCTTCTGCACCCGGCGCGGCGGCTACGTCAGACAGGAAATCGTCGAGCGGGCGCTGCACGTTCTGGAGAAGGCAAGTGATCTGCCCCGGATTCGCTTTCACGACCTGAGGCACACGCACGCGACGATCCTGCTGCGTCAGGGCAGGATCATCAAGGAGGTGTCGGACCGGCTGGGTCACGCCAACATTGCGATCACGCTCCAGCGGTACAGCCACGTGCTGCCCGACCAGCAGGCCGACGTGGCGCGCGTGATGGGTCACGTGCTGGACATCGGCGGTGACCCGAGGTGACCCATGGAACAGATATTTCCAAGCGGCCGTCGCGATGTGCAGTGGTGATGCGGGTTTGAGCGTGCAGCAGAGCCACATCCGCAACTTCTGCATCATCGCGCACATCGACCATGGCAAGTCGACGCTCGCCGACCGCCTGATCGAGCGCACCGGCACGCTCTCCGCGCGCGAGATGAACGAGCAGGTCCTCGACGCCATGGACCTGGAGCGCGAGCGCGGCATCACCATCAAGGCGCAGGCCGTGCTCCTCAACTACACGGCCCGCGACGGCGGCACGTACGCCCTCAACCTGATCGACACGCCCGGCCACGTCGACTTCCACTACGAGGTGTCGCGGGCCCTCGCGGCCTGCGAGGGGGCGCTGCTCGTCGTCGACGCGACGCAGGGGGTGCAGGCGCAGACGCTGGCCAACCTCTACCTCGCGCTCGACCACGACCTCGCCGTCATCCCCGTCATCAACAAGATCGACCTGCCGAGCGCCGAGCCCGAGCGCGTGCGCGCGCAGCTGGCCGACCTCGGCTTCGACCCCGACGAGGCGATCCTGGCCTCGGCCAAGGAGGGCATCGGGGTCGACGACATCCTCGAGACGGTCGTCGCGCGCGTGCCGCCGCCGCATGGCGATCCGGCGGCTCCGCTGCGGGCGCTGGTCTTCGACTCGCACTTCGACTCCTACCGTGGCGTGATCGCGTACGTGCGCGTGGTCGACGGGACGCTGCGCCCGGGGCAGGAGATCCGCCTGTTCGCCACGGGGCGCGAGTTCGGCGTGACGGACGTCGGGGTGTTCCGGCCGCGGCCCGAGGCGGCGGAGGCGCTCACGAGCGGGGCCGTCGGCTTCCTGGCGGCGTCCATGAAGCACGTCAGCGACTGCCGCGTCGGCGACACGGTGACGGACGCGGATCGGCCGGCTGCGGCGGCGCTGCCCGGCTACCGGCCCGCCAAGCCGATGGTGTTCGCGGGCCTTTACCCCGTCAACGCGGCCGACTACGGCGAGCTGCGCGAGGCGCTGGAGCGGCTGCAGCTGAACGATGCGGCGCTGACCTTCGAGCCGGAGACGTCCGTGGCGCTGGGCTTCGGCTTCCGCTGCGGGTTCCTCGGGCTGCTGCACATGGACGTCGTGCAGGAGCGGCTGGAGCGCGAGTACGGCCTGGACCTGATCACGACGGCGCCGTCCGTGCGCTACCGCGTGACCGTGCAGGGCGGCGAGGTCGTGGAGATCGACAACCCCGAGGCGCTGCCGCCCGCCGACCGGCGGCTGGAGATCGCCGAGCCGGTGGTCAAGGCCAGCATGTTCACGCCGGCCGAGCACGTGGGCGCCCTGATGGAGCTCTGCGGCCAGCGGCGCGGCGTCTACGTGGGCATGGAGTACCTGGACCCGACGCGCGTGAGGCTGACCTACCGGCTGCCGCTGTCGGAGATCATGTACGACTTCTTCGACCAGCTGAAGTCGCGCAGCCGCGGCTACGCGACGCTGGACTACGAGCTGGACGGCTACGAGGCGGCCGACCTCGTGAAGCTCGACGTGCTGGTGGCGGGGGATCCGGTGGACGCGCTGTCGAGCATCGTGCACCGCGACGCGGCCCAGGGGCGCGGGCGCCGTCTCGTCGAGCGCCTCCGCGCTCTCATTCCGCGCCAGCAGTTCGAGGTGGCCTTGCAGGCGGCGATCGGGGCGAAGATCATCGCGCGGGAGAACATCCCGCCCGTGCGCAAGGACGTCCTCGCCAAGTGCTACGGGGGCGACATCTCGCGCAAGAGAAAGCTCCTGGAGAAGCAGAAGGAAGGCAAGCGGCGCATGAAGCAGGTCGGCGCCGTCGAGATCCCGCAGGAGGCGTTCATGGAGGTGCTCAAGGTTTAGCGATGGGCGCGCTCGGCACCGTGGGCGCCGCGCTGGTGATGGTCGCGACGGCCGTCGCCGCCCAGTGGTGGATGCGGCCGAAGGTGCGGCGCTGGCCCGTGTGGGCCGTGTGGGTGGCGCCGCTCTTTTGGGGTGCGCTGATCCTGATCGTGGTGGCGCTGGCGCCATGGGGCTGGTTCGGCAAGGGGCTGGCGTCAGGCTTCATCTACGCGTTCATGGTGCTGAGCTTTCAGGGGCGGGTGCGCGGCAACCGCTGGTGGCCGGTGAGGACGCGGGAGCCGTGAGCGCCGGCGGCGCCTGGGGCCTGTACGTCCATATCCCCTTCTGCCCGTACAGGTGCGACTACTGCGACTTTGTGGCGGTCACGGCCGGCCCGCGCAGCCGCCAGTGGATTCCGCGCTACCTGTCGGCGCTGGTCCGGGAGCTGGAGGGCGCCTCGTGGGAAGGGCAGGCCGTGACCGCCTTCTACGGTGGCGGCACGCCCACGGTCGTGCCGCTGGCGGAGCTTCATGAGCGCCTGCGCCATCGGCTCGCTCCTGGCGCCGAGGTGACGGCGGAGGCCAACCCCGGGACCGTGGACGCGGACAGCCTGCGCGCCATGCGGCGGGCTGGGATCAACCGCCTCAGCCTGGGGCTGCAGGCCGCGCAGGACCACCTGCTGGCGCAGGTCCACCGCCTGCATACGTGGGACGACTTCCTTGCGGCGTACCGGGCCGCTCGGGACGCGGGCTTCGACAACGTCAACGTGGACCTGATGTATGGCCTGCCGCGCCAGTCGCCTGGGGACTGGCGCGAGACGCTGGCGAAGGTCTGCGCGCTTGCACCCGAGCACATCTCCGCCTACGGGCTGCAGGTGGAGCCCGGCACGCTGCTTTACGCGCAGCGCCCGCCCCTGCCGGACGATGACGCGCAGGCGGAGATGTACGACACCGCCCGGTCATATCTCGGGGATGCGGGTTATGCGCACTACGAGATCTCCAACTGGTGCCGGACCGGCAGGGAGTGCCGGCACAACCTGCTATACTGGCGCAACGAGCGGTGGCTTGGGCTGGGTGTGGGTGCGGCCTCGCAGGACGAGAGCCGGCGGTGGACCCATGCGGCGGGACTGGCCGCATACTGCGCGGCGGTGGAGGCGGGCAAGCGTCCGCCCATCCGGGACCAGGAGGCGCGGGATCCGGCCTCGGACATCCTCGTCCTCGGCCTGCGGCTGAGCGAAGGCGTGGCGGAGGCGGACGTCGACCTCGGCCGCTTCGGACAGGCGATCGACGTTCACGTCGGTCGCGGCTGGCTGCAGTGGCGGCAGGGACGCCTGCGCCTGACCGACGCTGGCGTCCCTGTCGCCAACCAGGTCTGGGTCGACCTGCTGTAGGGGGAGGGGCCACGTGCGCAACGTCGAGCGCTCCTTCTGGGCGGCGGCCGGCATCGGCGCCGCGGCGTACTTCATCGTCATCCAGATTCACCTGCCCGTCATTGGCGCGCTGCTCGGGTGGGCGGCGCTGGGCTGGGCCGGGTACTGGTTTGTCGAGAACAGCCGCCGGCGCGCGCTGGGGTGGCTCTGGGCCGCGGCCGTCGGCGCCGTGGCCGCCGTCCTCGGCAGCGTCGTGGCGATGGTCGTGACCTTCATCGTGTCGCTGCTGCACCCGCTGAGCATCCCCTACGAGCTGCTCGCCCTGCTCGGCGGCCTCCTGAACGCCCTGTTCCTGCTCGTGCCCGTGGGCGCCATCTGCGGCGGCATCGGCGGCTACCTCGCCATCCGGCGGGGCGGCGGCCGGTCCTGGCGCCGCTGGGATCCCTGAGGTGAGGCGGAGGTGGCTCGAGGTCTCGATCGGCGGGTCGCGGAGGCGGCCGAAGCGGCGCTGACTGGAAGGCGCGCCGTCAGCCCGCTCGACGTGCTGGTCGGCATCGGCTGGCTGCAGCGAGGCAGCGTGGCGACAGGGCCGCATCGGCGTGCTGGGGTCGGAGGCTGCCGTGGGCCCGGACCGGCTGGCGGAGGCCCTCGCGAGCCTGCGGCGCTGGGCCGAGGCGCGGGGCCTGCAGCCGGTCGAGGTGGAATACGTCGCGCGCGCCCGCGACCGGCGCCCGCTGCGCTTCACGGCGGCCGGCGATCCCGCCGCGGAGCGCGCGTACCGCACCCACTGGCTGAACCCCGAGCTGTCGCCGGTGCAGCGCGAGCGCATGGTGGAGCGGCAGAGCCGCCCGCCGGATCTGGTGGTCATCTGGCCGCTGAAGGACTGGACCTGCGCCGAGTGCGCCGCCGAGGGCGACGGCCTGCTGGTGATGGAGGGCGGCGCGCCCCGGTGCCTTGCCTGCGCCGACCTCGATCACCTCGTCCACCTGCCGGCAGGGGATGCCGCGCTGACACGCCGTGCCAAGAAGGCCAGCGGCCTGTCGGCGGTGGTCGTGCGGTGGAGCCGCACGCGCAAGCGCTACGAGCGGCAGGGCCTGCTGGTGGAGGAGCCGGCCCTTGAGCGGGCCGAGCCCGAGTGCCTGAGCGACGCCGACGCCCGCGCCCGCCGGCGGGAGCGGGAGGATGAGCGCCGCGCACGGCAGGACCTGTCCTTTCAGGCTGACCTCGCCGCGGCGATCCTGAGGCTTTATCCCGGATGTCCGCCGCAGCGGGCCGAGGCCATCGCCCGCCTCCGTTCCGTCCGCCGCCGGTCCCGAACACCGCGCCAGCGCGTAGCGCCCGGCCACTCCGTCCAGGCAGCGCAGCAGCCATCCGTCGCCGGGCGGTTCCCCGGGGCCTCGTCGTACATGGCGAAGTCCTGGGCAACCCGGTGCAACCGGAGACGAATCCTGCCGCCGTCGCTTGGCTCGATGGTTGCCGGCCGCGCCCCAGGCGGCTCGATCCGGGGCCACCCCGGCCACAGCAGGGCGATGACCTCCACGGGCAGCACGACGCGGCGCGCCCGCTCCTCTGGTGGCCGCGACATGAACACGGTCGCTCCCGAGGCCGCGGCCGGCAGGTGGACGTACCAGCCCCTGCGAACCGAGAGGCACGCCGGGTGCTCGCGCGCCGCCCTGCCGATCTCGGCCGGGCCGGCCGCCCCCAGCGGCGGGGGCAGGCGCGCCGCGATGCCCGACGGGTCGAGCGGCTTGCCGGCCGCTGCCAGCACGGCCGCCACGGATTCCGAGAGGTCAGAGGCCATGGTGGGGGATTCGGCGCGCCCGGCGCGGACACCCACAGGCGAGGAGGGCGGATCGTGCCCACCGGCTGGACGGAGGCCGACTCGCGGGACTTCCTCACCCAGGCGGAGATCGTCACGCCGTCACGCCGCGAGGTCATGGACCTGATCGCGGCCCTGCTGCCGGGTGGACCGGTGGTTGAGCTGTGCTGCGGCGGCGGCGACCTGGCCGCGCGGCTGCTGGCCTCCGACCCGTCGCTGAGCTACCTCGGCCTGGACGGCTCGCAGGTCATGCTGGACGCCGCGCGGCAGCGGTTGGCGCCCTTCGCTGACCGGGCGCGCGTGCACGGCTTCCGGCTGGAGGAGGGCAGCTGGCGGGCCGGGGTCGGGCCGGTTGGCGCCGTCGTGTCCATGCTGGCCGTCCATCACCTCGACACCGCGGGCAAGCGCCGTCTCTTCGCCGACATGCTGCACGCGCTTGCGCCGGGCGGCGCGCTGCTGATCTACGACCTCGTCCTGCCGTCGGCGCCCCGCGCCCAGGCGGCCATCGCCCAGGCCTGGGACGACGTCGTCGCGCAGCAGGGCGGGGAGGCCGCGCTCCGCGCCTTCGCCGAGGCGCGCGGCAACATCTACCGCTTCCCCGACCCCGTGGACATGCCCGACCCCCTCGCCGACCAGCTCGCCTGGCTGCGGCAGGCGGGGTACGCGAACGCCGACTGCTTCTGGCAGCGGGCGGGGCACGCCCTGTACGGCGGCTATCGCGCCATCTGACGGCCCCGGAATGGACCGCCGATCGGAGCCCACCCGATTTCCGCCGTGGCCTGGAATACGCGTGCCCCGAGCGCCTGGGCCATAATCTGCGCACGCAGACAGATCGCCAAAAGGGGACGGCCACTTTGGAGGTGCTTTCAGCAGCACCTCCATCTCGTCGTCAATCCATGGATAGTCGGCTCGCGGATACGCTCCGACCGGCCCGCCCAAGGTGATGAGAACGTCAGGTGCATCGCCGATGAACAGGTCGTCGCGGCCCACATCCTGATCGGTGACCGCGTACCCCTTCCGGCGGAGGGTTTCTTCGAAGGCGGCGAGGTCCAGGAGCGCGCATGGCAGATCACGGTGGCCGTCTTGAAGTCAGGCACTGGATTTCCTCGACAACCGCCGAGAACTTTGCGAAAGGCGAAACGGATCAGTCGGGGGTCGAGCCACACCGGGGCGCTTGGGGTGAGCGGTCCGGCGTCAGGGTCGCCGGGGAGCCGGGGGTTGGCCACCTGGAGGATCGGTCATACGCGGTCCGACGGAGCTGTGACCGCGGCCCCCATTGGCGGCGGGCCCACCCGCCCCACGATACAATGTTCGCGGAGGGATTGCGCGTGGCCGAGCCGACGCCCGCCCAGGCGCCGCCCCGCCGGGCCGTCACGTGGGAGGAGTACCTGAGGGACGAGGAAGGACCGCTGCGGGAGTGGGTCAGCGGGGAGGTCGTCGTGCACATGCCGGCCACGGCGCGACATCAGGCGGTCACCGCCTTTCTCACCCAGCTCCTCGGGACGTTCACGGCCTTTTTTGGGCTGGGACGGGTGTTCTCGGCCGGCTACGCGATGCGCCTGGGGCGCGACGGACCGGCACGCGAGCCGGACGTCATGTTCGTGGCGGCGGAGCACCGCGCACGCGTTCAGAACACACACCTTGAGGGCCCGGCCGACCTGGCCGTCGAGGTGATCTCCGACGACAGCGTCGGCCGCGACCGTGCTGAGAAGTTTTACGAGTACCAGGACGCGGGCGTCCTGGAGTACTGGGTGATCGACCCAAGGTTGGGGCATGAGCGAGCGGACTTCTGGCTCCTCGGGGGCGACGGCCGCTATGCCCCCGTCGCCCCCGGGCCCGATGGCGTCTACCGCTCGACCGTCCTCCGGGGCTTCTGGCTGCGGACGGGTTGGTTCGTGGGCGACACGTTCCCGGATCCTCAGCTCACGCTGGCCGAGATCGCCGAATTCCCGTCCGACGTGCTGGCAAGCCTCCAGCGCCTGAAGGCCGAGGGCCAGGCCTCCAGCTGAACTGCCGGCGGCGCACCGCCGAGAGGTCGCGCTGGCGATCGCCGCGACGCGCGCACTCCGCCGCCCTGAGGCCCGGATCAACCATCCGCCGATCGCTCTTTGGCGACCCCCGTACAGTCGGCGGTCCCAGGGGAGCAGCCCACACGCAGGACGATTTCACGCAACGGTCCCGATCTTCAGAGTTGGGGCGCAGGAATACCGCACCGGCACCCTGCGCACCGAACCGTTGATGGAAGCCCCCGTTCCGGCCCGCGTGCGCGTGCTGTCGGTCACCTTCGAGGTGGGGCCGGACCGCGTGGCACGCCCACCCGCTTGGCCAGGCCCTGGTCGTGACGTCCGGCGCGGGCTGGGCTGAGCGCCGGGGCGGTCCCCGCGCGGTCCCCGCGAGGACATCCACCCGGGCGACGTGATCTGGTTCGCCCCTGGGGAGAAGCAGCGGCACGGCGCCACCTCAGGCACGCCGCTGAACCACATCGCCATTCCGGAGCACCTCGAGGGAATGTTCGTGCAGTGGAGGGAGAAGGTCACGGACGAGCAGTGTGGCGCCGGCGACGGCAGCGGCGCGCCGGTCAGACGAGGGTCGTAACGGACCGGCTCACGCCGGGCGGCCGTCGCGAAGTGCCCATGACCTGCGGACGATCAGTGGCTCCAGCGCACGAGCTTGTGGGTGCCGGTGTTGTGGAGGTACCCGATGACCCAGATCGCGAGGACGGCCGCTCCGCCCACCGCGATCCAGACGATGGAGGACCTGGAGACCCCGAGAAACAATAGACCCGCCCCCACATAGTACGGGGTTCCGCCCACAGCGGTCGTCCAGATGAAGCTCCACAGCGAAATGGAGCGAATGATCCCCGCCGTGTAGTTCACCACGATGAAGGGCAGCGGGATGACGCGAACGAGCAGCAGGCCCATGATCCCGCGCTGACCGACCCATTGCCGTACCTGCCGCATGTGCTTTTCGGAGATGAATCGCTTCAGCAGGTTGGGCGCCACGTGCCTGGCCAGCAGAAACACGGCGATGCTGCCCAATATGGAGCCGCTCCAGCTGTAGAGCGCGCCCCACAAAACCCCGAACACCTTCATGTCCAGCACGATGAGAAACTCAGAAGGCACGGGGATGATGCAGAAGAAGGCCATGAGCAGGATCGCGGCGACAACGCCCCACCCGCCCGTGGCCTGAATCAGGTCACTGACCCTGTTCTGGCGGTCGAGGTAGAAGAAGCCGAGCACCAGCGCGACGCCAATGGCCAGGGCGACAGCGATCCAAACGGTGGTGCGTGGACCGCTTCGCGCACGTGGGCGGGACTGCTTTACGGTTGAGCTGATTCCCCCACGGTTCCTTTCCTGGAGCTATTTTGACCCCGTGGGATCTTCGCCATGTGCACGGGTCCGGGGCGACAGGTCCCGGGTGCCGCCGGCGTTCGCGTGCCGTGCTGTTCTGCCAGGCTGAGCTTACCGCCCTGCCGGTCGCCCAGCTCGGCCACGGCGCTGCCCGCGATGAATGTGGCCGCCATCCACGCGCGAGGGCGAACCGACCGCAAAACCCGGGGCCAATGCGCTGGCCGCCCCGGGACCCGGCGGCGGCGACGCTGTCGCGAGCCCACGCCGCCGCGTGAGCGCGATCCCGGAGCGCCGCCGTCCCGCCGCCACAGGGCCCGGATCCCCCCATGCGCTGAGCCG
>DAHVAF010000029.1 GCA_027314765.1 Clostridia bacterium
CCATCGAGCGCTTCCTGGTCACGGCCGGCCCGCGCGCAGCCGGCCGGGCCACGACTGACGCCTACCCCGCCCCGACCGTCGGCGGCCTGGCGATGCCGCTGGTCAGCGTGGCCTGGAACGCGCAGGACAGCGCCGTCATGACCGTCCACGCGGCCCTGACCTGCGGGCCCGGCACGGACCGCTACGCGTCCTTCGCCGACGCGACGGCCTCGGCGGCCGGCCCCGGCTTCACGACGGACCTCCCCATCATCGGCGGCGGCCAGGACCCGGCGATCGCGGAGGCCAGCTGGGACTTTCAGTTCCCGGGGGAGGCCGCCTCGCTGACCCTGGCGGCCCGGGTCCAGGTCCGCGCCTGCGGGTCGGGCGCCCTTCTGGGCAGCAACGGTGTGGCCTGGAAGGTCGACCTCGGGTAGCCCGCGGGGCGGGCTACCGCATCAGCCGCGCCAGCACGTCGGTCGGGATGCCCTCGGCGATGGGCCGGCCCTCCGCCTCCATGTGGGCAAAGCACTCGGCAACGGTCTGTGCGAACGGCGTGGACGTGAGCCCCAACTCCGCCTGGGCCCGCGCCGTGGAATAGATGCGGGCTGGCGCACGGCCGACGGCGGGCAGCCGCTCGACGCCGGCCTCCTTCAGGTCCTCCCAGCTCACGGCCCTGACCCGCGGCGTCGTGCCGAGCACGGCCGCGGCCGTGTCGATCCACTCCTGCAGGCTGCGGTGGCGCGTCTGCGCCGCGTTGTAGGCGCGGTTGGCCGCGTGCGGCGCCTTCGCCGCCGCGATCAGCTCGCGCACCAGGTCCTTGACGTAGACGCAGCGCGTGAACGCGGCCGGAGCCTCCGGCACCACCACCGTGCCGGCCTTCACGCGGTGCAGCCAGTAGTGGCAGCGGTCGGTCGGATCCCACGGCCCGTAGACCACCACCGGCCGGATCACCGCGACTTCCATGCCGTACTCCGGCGCCATGCGCCAGAGGGCCCGCTCGGCCTTGGCCTTCTTGGCGCCGTACGCGTTCGGCGCGCCCTCGCCCAAGTAGCGCTCCTCGGCCGGCCACTGCGCGCTATCCTCCGTGATCTCCACATTGGGGCTCGGCATGTAGACGCCGCCCGTGCTCACATAGAGGTAGCGGCGGGTGCGCGGCCCCACCGCCCGCACGAGGGGCGTCAGCTCCTCCTCCACGTACGCCGAGACATCGAAGACCCAGTCCCAGTCGTGCTGCCCGAGGGCCGCCGGCGGGTCGGCACGGTCGCCGTGGATGCGGGCCGCCTCCGGGAAGAGCTCCGGGTTTGTCTGCCCCCGATTGAAGAGCGTGACGTCGTGCCCCTCATCCAGCAGAAACTCGACCAGGTGGCGCCCGATGAACCGCGAGCCGCCCGCCACCAGAACGCGCATGGTGCCGCACCCCCTCAGCATCTCCTCGACCTTGCGGGCCAGGGCCAGCCGGAGCGGCCGCTCCGCCAGCGGATCCCCACGCCGCGCTTCGATCTCCTCCAGCCGGTCCTCGGCCGTCACCCGCCGCCCGTCCGGCGAGGTGCAGAGGTCGGCATAGTCCAGCAGGTCCGCCACGGCCCCCTCCTCGCGGGGGTAGCCGCCAAGGTCGAGCCCCCGCTCGGCCGCCGCCAGCCGGGCAAGGGAGTGGTGCGCCACCAGCCGGGCCAGGCGCTCCTCCCCCCGCGCGCGCACCCACTCGGCGCCGTCCAGCGGGTGAAAGCCCGTGCACGACAGCGCCTCCGCGTATCCGACGTCGTGCAGCCACGCCACGCGCACCAGCGCCTCGGCATCCTCGGGCCCGAGCTGCGCGCGGCGGGCCAGCTCCGTCGCCAGCGCCGCCACGCCGCGCACATGGGCCAGCCGGCGCGGCTTACCGTCCAGCCAGCGCTCGGCCGCGGCGCGGCAGCCCTCGCGCGACCTCAGACTCAACGGCGCACTGCCCCCCTGCTTTCCGGTGCCCGCCCATATCTGCGAGGATGGGGGCGGGAGGGCGCCCCGATCAGCCGCACCGCTGTGGTGGAGTACTGGCTCACGTTCTTCGTCCCCACGGTGCTGGCGACGGCGGCCATCGCCTTCATCGTCATCCGGGAGATCCTGCGCGGACGCCGGAAGCGGCGGGGGGACGGCCACCGCTAGCGTCGCGTCCTTCACCGCCCCGCCGGCAGAGTCCTTCGCAGGTGCACCGGCGGTGTATCTTCGCCGGCAGGGCGCCCAACGCGCGCCCTGGAACCGCACCCAAGCGGAACCCAAGACCGCATGGATACGATCCGAGCCGGATTCGAGGGCGCGCACCGCGCGCCCCGCAGCCGCAGCTTGGCGGAACCCAAGGCCGTGTGGCCACTATCGGTCCGGATATCGGGGCGCGCGACGCGCGCACCGGAGCCGCGCCGCAGCGGAACCCAAGGCCGCACGGATGCTGCCAAATCGGATTCGAGGGCGCGCAGTGCGCGCCCCACAAACGCGCGCAGCGGCACGAACGCGAGCCGCATGGTCGTCGGGGGCAACCTAACCCGCTACTCTCGCGCCAGGGCCTCCACGACCGCGGCCACCTGCGCCCACGCCGGATGGTCCGCCGTGATGGGCGCGAAGTGCTCCGCCCCCGCGATCTCCACCAGCGACCCGCGATCACCCGCCGCCCGCGCCGCCTCCACGTAGCGGCGGGACTCGGCCACGGCCACGGACTGGTCCTCGACGCCGTGGACGACCGTGTGCGCCCTGCCCAGCGGGAGCAGCGCGTACGGGTCCACGGCCGGGCGGCCGGCCGGGTCGATGAGGCCCGCCAGCTCGGGCCGCGCGGCGGCGAAGCGGTCCAGGTCCGTGACGGGGGCGATGGCGATGGCGGCGCGCACCGGCAGGGCGTTGGCGGGCGGCGTCAGCGGGGTGCCCGGGCCGATCCGGTGGCGCCCGGCGAGCCAGAGGGCGAGATGGCCTCCGGCCGAGTGGCCGAGCGCCAGCACCCGGTGGAGGTCGAGGCCATGATCGGCGGCGAGGGTCACGGCGTGGTCGGCGGCGGCCGCGACGTCCTGGAACAGGCCTGGCCACTCCGCGCCGGGGTCGCCCATGCGCCGGTACTCGATGTTCCAGCTGGCGAAGCCGCGGCGCGCCAGGTCGTCGGCCAGCCCGTCCATCAGGTCCAGGTGGTACACGTTGCGATAGGCGCCGCCGTGGACGATCACCACCAGCGGGTGCGGGCGGCCCGCGCCGGCGGCGGGCAGGCGCAGGTCAGCGAAGTGCTGTGGGCCAGGGCCGTAGCGGATGCGGGCGGCGCCGGGCGGCGGGGCGTCGGTGGCGCGGCTGGGCGGGGCGACGTGGGGCGTGAAGGCGGCCATCCGGGGGACCTCCCCTCGCTGGGTGGGAGGGCGATTCGGCGCCGGGCGGCCCAAATCCCCCGCGCGGACAGGCCGGACCCCGGGCATCGGTACGGATGGGACGGCCCACCGGCCGTGGCTGGTGGGCGGGGCGCGGCCTTACGCTGATGCTGCCGGGAAGCCGTGGCGACCCGGCTGAGATTGGCGTGAAGGGGGGTCGCAGGCGAATGTCGATCACGAAGTGGGAGCCGTTCACCGATGTGTTCGACGACATGCGGGACCTGCGGCGGCAGATGCGGCGGGTGAGCCGCGTGTTCGCAAGCGAGGTCAGCCTGCCGTTCGACGTGTACGAGACGCCGGAGGAGGTCGTGGTGCGGGCCGACCTGCCGGGGGTGGCGCCGGCCGGCGTCAAGGTCGAGTACCGGCCGGGGATGCTCACCGTACACGGCAGCCGCAGGTTCCAGCACCCCGAGTCCGCGACGTTTCTGCGCCGGGAGCGGGGCGAGGGCGAGTTCCACTGCTCCGTGGCCGTCGACGCTGCGGTCGACGAGGCCAGGATCCGGGCGGTGCACGAGCACGGGGTGGTGACTGTCCACCTGCCGAAGATGCCCGAGGCCAAGGCCCACGAGATCCCCGTCGAGACCAGGTAGGGGCAGATCCAAAGCCAGCCGCCCGCGGTGGGGATGGCGCGATCCCCGCCTCGGGCGGCTGGTGTGTCGTCATGCGGCGGCTGCAGGGGACGGCGCTATACTCTGCGGTGGGGAGGGTGCGCGATGACGATGCCCTTCACGTGGTCGGCCGAAATCGCGGCCAGGGCCGCTGCCCTCGACGCCGAAGTTGAGGCGTTGCGCTCGCGGCCGCTGACCCCGGCTGCACTGCGTTCGCTCATCGCCTGGCTCCGTCTCCAGCACGTCTACAACAGCAACGCGATTGAAGGCAACACACTCACGCTGTCGGAGACCAAAGTAATCGTCGAGGACGGGCTGACGGTTGGAGGCAAGAGCCTGCGCGAGCATGCGGAAGCCGTCAACCTGGCCGCCGCTGTCGACTACATTCTCGGGCTCGCGCGGGCCGAAGATCCTCCTGTCGACGCCGCACTGATCCGCAACCTGCACCTCTTGGTGCTGCGTGACATCAATCGCGACGAGGCGGGGAGGTACCGGCAGGAACCCGTCAGGATCTCAGGCTCTTCATATCCCACGACCGAGCCGCTCCACCTCGAAGAGGCCATGAACGAGTTTGACGAGTGGCTGACCACCGAACCTGAGCCGCGGAACGCCGTCCTCCGTGCGGCGATCGCCCATACGTGGCTCGTGAACATCCATCCATTCATCGATGGCAACGGCAGGGTTGCGCGCCTGACGATGAACATCCTGCTGCTGCGCGCCGGCTACCCACTTGCCACGATTCGCAAGGAGGACCGGCCACGGTACTACGATGCGCTCGAACGGTCGCATGCCGGTGACCTCTCGGAGTGGGTCACGCTCCTCGCGGAACGAGTCACGGACAGCATCCGAGAGTACCGGCGCGCCCAAGACGAAGCCGAGCGCGCCGAAGGTCCGGTGACCTCGCTGTCCCAGAGGTACCGGGAGACACAGGCAGGCCCGCCGCCCGATTATTTGATGTGGCATGGAGTCCTTCCTGGACGAGGTGGAAGTGCTTGTCCGTGCCTTCAACGCCAGAGTCAGCCGCGAGGATCAGGCGCAACCGCTGGCGTTGGTGCGCCGACCTCTGACACAGCAGGTGTGGCAGGAGGCATGGCTTGGGCCGCTCAGCTTCCCCGAACTGGCCCAGATTCGCGTCGGCACGCGCACCATCATACTGACTGCGGGATCGCCGAGTCAGCCGCTCTTTTCGGCAGGCGGCAGGACGACGACCGTGATCGTCAACCCCCCAGGTCGCCGGGAATTGCTGCGATGGCACGTGGCGATTCCAACGCAAGGCCGCTTCCTGGTCTTGCGAGGCGGGGCTGAACAACACGCCGGCCCCATGGGCCAGCGAACCGTTCTTGCCGGCGCGGCCGTTCAAGGTGACATTACGCCTGCCATGCTCGCTCAGGAACTCATCGAGGACCTTGTGCGCCACTTCCTGGCATGATAGGGGCGAAGTTTGGCCTCTAGCCCTTGATGAGGCCGGTGACGTTGCCGGCGGGATCGGCGAACATGGCGATGGTCGGCCCGCCCGGGATGTCGGTGGCCGGCATCAGGACCTTGCCGCCGAGCGACACCGCCTTGTCGAGGGCGGCCGCGAGGTCGGGCACCTGCACGTAGAGCGTCACGCGGCTGGCTCCGGTCGGGTCCTCGCCGATGCCGCCGGCGACGCCGCTGCTGCTGCCCTCGACCATCGCGTAGTTGCCCATCGTCGGCATCGCGGGTCCGACCTGCCAGCCGAACAGGTCGGCGTAGAACCGGTGCAGCCGGGGCGCGTCCTTGCCGATGATCTCGAAGTGCACGACCGGCCCGCCCACGTCGACACCCCTCCCGGTGAGCCGTACGGTACCGGAGGGGGGACGGGCTGTCCAGCGGAACACGGAGGGCGGGCGCGCCGTCCAACCCGGTGATGAAGCTTGTTGCTGTCGTCGTGCTGGCGGTGGCGCTCGTCGTTGGCGCCTGCGGCGTGGGTGCGCCGGACTCCGGGCTGGCGGGCGTGGTGCTGGCCGGGCCGACCTGCCCTGTGGAGCGGGTGGGGCAGCCATGCCCGGACCGGCCGGTTGCCGTACACCTGCGGGCCGGCAGCGTGCGCTTTGCTTCGGACGCGCATGGCCGCTTCCGGGTGGCCCTGGCGCCCGGCACGTACACCATCGTCAACGACGGCGGGACATTCCCCCGCTGCCGCGCCACGGCGACCGTGCCGGCGGATGCCTACGCAACCATCACCATCACGTGCGACACGGGGATCCGGTAGGGGCGGCGTCGCTCAGCGCGCCGCCAGTGCCGGGCCCTCCAGCCACCCGCGGCCTCCAAGCCGGCGCAGGGCCGAATTGAACCGGCACGTGCCCGCGTGGGCCTGCGTGACCGTCGCGATCACCTGCGACACGGGGATCCGGCAGGGGCGGAAAGGGGGCGGCGCCGGCGCTGAGCCAGCGACGTGGGGCATGCGGCTAGCCACGCTGCGCCGGCCACGCGCCCAGCTGCTTGCGGATCAGGAGGATCTGGCCGGTGGGGTAGCCGTCGTGCAGCACCCAAGCGCTCAAAGCTTCCAGGGTCGACTCCTGGGCTTCCGCCTGGAACGGCCATGCCGGCCGGAACGGCTTGTCGAGGTCGCCCTCATCCAAGGCTGCCGGCGCGTCCTGGAGTTCGGCACCGATGCGATGCGCCTCCGCCACCGCCCTCGCCCACCCGGCGTCGTCGGCCGGATCCCCGGGCTCGCCGAAGGTATCGTCGTTGCTGCCGTGCGTGCCTGGCCGCCCCTGCAGCCGTTCCAAGATGCCCCCGTCGTAGAAGTTGAGGTGGTTCAGGGTCTGCCAGATGGTATTGCCGCCCCCGGGCGGCTGCCAGGCGGCCTGCCGGGCGTCGACCCCGTCGAGCGCGATGGTGAGGCCGGCAAACCAGTGGTCGGAGCCCCAGCTCAGCTTGTGCAAGCGTGCGAGCATCCCGACTCGATTCACCATGCCGCTCCTCTGCCGTGACCCCATGTCGGCATCATACTGGCGCCGGCTTCTTGGCGTACGGGTGCAACTGACGGCTGCGGGGCTGGTCTGCGGACGGCTGGGCGCCACCGGCACGAGGACCTTGACGGCGGCGATCAAGCGGCTCTCGCGATACCGAGACGTGTCGAACCGGATGCCGACCTTCCCGATGTTGAGGGTCGCGTCGTAACGGACGACGACGCCGCGCTG
>DAHVAF010000030.1 GCA_027314765.1 Clostridia bacterium
GAAGCCCGTCGCGCCGGACGCGCAGGGTGGGGTGTCCCGGTCGACCCAGGCCACGCCGGCGATGTCCAGGTGCGCCCAGGCGTGGCCCGGCGCCACGAACTCGCCGATGATCATGCCGCCCGTGATGGCGCCGGCGCCACGCCCGCCGCTGTTCTTGATGTCCGCCACGTCGCTCTTGAACAGCTGGCGGTACTCCGGCCAGGAGGGCAGCTCCCAGACCCTCTCCCCCGCCCCGGACGCCGCCCGCAGGACCGCCGCCAGCAGGTCCGCGTCATTGCCGAGCAGGCCGGCGGCCTCCTTACCCAGGGCCACGGAGACGGCGCCGGTCAGCGTGGCCACGTCCACGATCCAGCGCGCCCCCTGGGCGCAGGCGTACGCGACGGCATCCCCCAGCACCAGCCGGCCCTCGGCGTCCGTGCTGATGATCTCGATGGTCTTGCCCGCCAACCCGCGGAGGACGTCGCCCGGGCGGAAGGAGCCGCCCCCGGGCATGTTCTCGGCCGCCGCGCACACCGCCAGCACGTCGACGCCGGCCGGCTTCAGGGCCGCGATCGCCTGCATGGCGCCGAGGACGGCGCACGCGCCGGACTTGTCCATCTTCATGGCGATCATGCCCTCGCCGGTCTTGAGCGACAGGCCGCCGCTGTCGAAGGTGATGCCCTTGCCGCACAGGGCCAGAAGCGGCGCCCCCGCCCGCCCGCAGCGGTAGCGCAGCACGATCAGGCGCGGCCCGTTCCGGCTGCCCTGGCCGACCCCGAGCAGCAGGCCCATCCCCGCGCGGGCCATCTCGTCCGGCCCCATGACGGTGCACTCCAGCCCCGCCGTCCGCGCCATGGCGGCCGCCGCCTCGGCCAGCTCCGCCGGCGGCATGTCAGCCCCCGGCGTGTTCGCGAGGGTACGAGCAAGGCTCGTAGCCTCGCCCAGTACACGACCCCGGCCCACCGCGGCCTCGTCTGCCCCCTCCACATGCAGCCGCGCCAGGGCGTCTGCCTCCGCGGCGGACTTGTAACGCCCGAAGCGATACAGGCCCGCCAACGCGCCCTCCACCACGGCATCCGCCGCTCCAAAGTCGGTGGCGTCGACCACCGCGCTCGTCGCGCCGGCGGCCCGAGCGGCCCGTACCCCCGCCGCCGCAGCGATGCGGACCCCACGGCGATCGAGTGCCTCGCGCCGCCCGATGCCGACCATGACGAGACAGCGGGCGCCAGGCCCAGGCAGATAGACTGTGGTGACCCGACCCAGCGCGGTTTCCCGTGGAGCTCGCAGCGCCGCCTCCGGCAGCCCGCGGGGCTCCTCACCCTCTGCGACCGCGACCAGCCGCGCATCGGCGCCAGCCCCGCCACCTGCGACAATCTCGATCATGCGCCCACCCCTTCCGCCACCTATGAATCGCACGGGTTCCCCCCGTGCGATTGCCGGTTCAGTGAATCGCACGGGTTCCCCCCGTGCGATTGCGGGGTCAATGGATCGCACGGGTTCCCCCCGTGCGATTGCCGGGTCAATGGATCGCACGGGTTCCCCCCGTGCGATTGCGGGGTCAAATGAAAGTCGTGCCCTTCGGCCTCCGCCCTGGCGGCCAGCACAACGCACAGCCCCTCGACCGCCGCCGCGTCCGCCGCCGAAAAGGCCGCGACGCGGTCGCTGTCCACGTCGATCTCCCCGTAGACGCGCCGCCCGCGGGCGATCGGCACCACCAGCTCGGCCCGCGTGTTGAGAAAACAGGCCAGATAGCGGGGGTCGGCGTTGACATCGTCCACGACCTCGGTTCGTCCGGAGGCGGCCGCCGCGCCGCAAACCCCCGTCCCCACGGGGATGCGGACGAGCTCGGTCGCCGCCGGCCCCGTCCACGGCCCCAGCACCAGGTCCCCGCCCGCCACCATATAGGCGCCGACCCAGTTGAAGTGCGCCAACTCCCGCCGCAGCCCCTGCACACAGGCCGTCAGCGCCGCCGCCAGCGACGGGGCCGCCTCGACCTCCCGCCACACGGAATCCAGCAGCGAGCCCACCCCCGTGGGCGGTGGTTCGGCCCGCAGGGCGGCCGCCCCTCCCCTTGCCCACCTTTTCCGCCGCCCGTACCATTAAGTCGCGTGCGCGCGGGACGACCCGCGCTTACCATTGAGGTCAGGGGATGATTGGGTGGCCGCCGAGCCCCTGCGCGTTCACCGCGGCGTCTGCCCGCACGACTGCTGGGACACCTGCGGCCTGCGCGTGACCACCCAGGGAGACACCGTCATCAAGGTCGAGGGCGACCCCGACCACCCCGTCACCCGCGGCTTCATCTGCAACAAGGTCCGCCAGTACCCGGCCCGGGTCCATGGCCCCGACCGGGTGCTTTACCCGCGCCGCCGCGCCGGGCCCAAGGGCGCGGGGCGCTTCACCCGCATCGGCTGGGACGAGGCCATCGCCGAGATCGCGGCGCGCCTGCGGGCCGTCATCGCTACGGACGGTCCCGAGGCGGTCCTGCCGTACAGCTACGCGGGCACCATGGGCCTGGTCAACAGCGGCAGCATGGACCTGCGCTTCTTCCACCGCATGGGCGCCAGCCGCCTGCTGCGCACGATCTGCACGGGCGCCGCCGTGGAGGCCATGCGGCTCACCCTGGGCACCCGCCTCGGCCCCGACCCCCTGCAGACCGCCCGCAACAAGCTGGTCATCGTCTGGGGCCTGAACGCCCTCGCCACGAACATCCACCAGGCCCCGCTGCTGGAGGAGGCCCGCCGCGCCGGCGCCCGCGTGGTCTGCATCGACCCCTTCCGCCACGAGACGGCGGAGCGCGCGGACTGGTTTCTGCAGATCGTCCCGGGCACGGACGCCGCCCTGGCCCTCGGCATGATGCGGGTCCTGCGGGACGAGGCCATGGTCGACGAGGACTACGTGGCCCGCCATGTGCAGGGGTGGGACAGGCTCCAGGCGCGTCTGGACGAGTGGCCGACCGAGCGCGTGGCGGAGGTCACGGGCATCGCGGCCACGGATGTGTCGGCGCTTGCGCGCCTCTACGGATCCACCCAGCCCTCGCTCATCCGGCTTGGCTACGGACCGCAGCGGCATGCCAACAGCGCGACCACGTTCCGCGCCATCGCGTCGCTGCCGGCCGTCGTCGGCGCCTGGCGCCACCCGGGTGGCGGCCTGCTGCTCTCCAACAGCGGCGCCTTCCCCGTGGACCACGCCGCCCTGGCCCGGCCTGACCTGCTGGGCGGCCGCCGGCCGCGGGCCATCAACATGATCCAGCTCGGCGACGCGCTCCTCCAGGCGCAGGACCCGCCGGTGAAGGCGCTGGTGGTCTGGAACAGCAACCCGGCCGCCGTGGCGCCGGACGGCGGGGCCGTGGCGCGGGGGCTCTCCCGCGAGGAACTCTTCACGGTGGTCATCGACCAGGTGCTTACGGACACCTGCGACTACGCGGACATGGTGCTGCCGGCCACCACCCAGCCCGAGCATCTCGACGTCCACACCTCGTACTGGCACCTGTACGTGGGGCTGAACGAGCCGGCGATCCGCCCGCTCGGCGAGAGCCTGCCGAACGCGGAGATCTTCCGGCGCCTGGCCGCGGCCATGGGGTATGACGAGCCCTGCTTCCGCGATCGCGACGAGGACCTGATCCGCCAGGCCCTGGGCCGGATGCCGGGCATCACCCTGGAGCGGCTGCGGGCGGAGGGCTACGTGCGGCTGGATGTGCCCACCGACTTCGCCCCGTTCGCCGAAGGGGGCTTCCGCACCCCCAGCGGCAGGGTGGAGATCTGGTCGGACGAGCTGGCGGCGCGCGGCCTCGACCCGATGCCCGACTACGTTCCGCCCGCGGAGGGGCCGGGCGGGCGCTACCCGCTGCGCTGCCTCTCGCCCAAGTCGGGGCGGTTTCTGAACTCCACGTTCGGAAATGTGGCCGTCCTGCGCCACCGAGAAGGCGGGCCGGCGCTGCTGGTCCATCCGGACGATGCCGCGGAACGCGGCATCGTGGACAATATGTTCGTGCGGGTGTGGAACGACCGCGGCGCGTGCCGGCTGCTGGCGCGCGTCTCCGACCGGGCGCCGCGCGGCACGGTGATCACCCGCAGCACGCACTGGAACCGGCTGTCGCCGGGCGGGGCCAACATCAACCGCACCACATCCCAGCGTCCAAGCGACCTCGGCGGCGGCGCGACCTTCTACACCAACATGGTGGAGGTGGCGCCCGCGGCGGGCTCCGGAGAGGGGGAAGCGCTGTGAAAGCGGTCATCATCGCGGGCGGGCGCGGCGAGCGCCTGCGGCCCCTCACCCAGGACAGGCCCAAGCCCCTGGTCCCGGTGGCCGGCAAGCCGCTCATCTTCTACCTGCTCGATCGGCTGCGCGGGTGGGGCGTCGATGAGGTCGCCGTCACCACCGGCTACCTCGGGGAGCGGCTGCGGGCGGCCATCGGCGACGGGGCGCGCTGGCACCTGCGGGTGCGCTACGCCGAGGAGCCGACCCCGCGCGGGACGGCGGGCGGCGTTGCGGATCTTCTGCCGTTCCTGGACGGCACCTTCCTGGTCGTCAGCGGCGACGCGCTCTGCGAGCTGGACGTCGCGCGCATGGCGGCCACGCACCGGGCCGGCGGCAACATCGCCACCCTGTGCCTGGCGCCGCCGGAGAGCGCCCTGCGCTTCGGGCTCGTGCGCACCCAGGGCACGCGCGTGCACTCGTTCACGGAGAAGCCGTCCCTGGAGCGCCTGCTGCCCGGCGCCGGCATCAACACGGGCATCTACGTGCTGGAGCCCGAGGCGGTGCGGGACGTGCCGCTCGATGGCATGGTCGACTTCGCCAAGGACGTCTTCCCCCGGCTGCTGCGGGCCGGCCACTCCATCGGCGCCGTCTACGCCACGACGTACTGGCGCGACGTCGGCACGCTCTCGGCCTACCGCGACGTGCACGCCGAGGCCCTGACGGGCTCCTGGCCGTGGCCGCGGCCGAGCGGCGGGCCCGCGCAGGTGGCGGCCTCCGCCCACATCTCCGGCCCGGTGTACCTTGGCGCTGGCACCCGCGTGGCGGAGGACGCCAGCATCGAGGGCCCGGTGTTCATCGGCGCCGGCTGCCGGATCGGCGCCGGAGCGACCGTGCGCAACAGCGTCCTGCTGCAGGGCGCCCGGGTCGGCGCGCGGAGCCACGTCATCGACTCGGTCCTGTGCGAGGGCGCCGCCGCGCCGGCCGGCTCGGTGCTCGTCGCATCCGCCATCGCCCACACCCAGGCCCCGGAGGCGCGGCTGAGCAGCGGCAGGCTGTCGGCGCTGGCGCGCGAGGATCGGCGGGTACCCGTGCAGCGGCGGTAGGGCCCGCGCACGCGGTCCCTACCGGCGCTTCGGCCGGGAAGGCGTGTCCCCCCGCGACCCTGCGGACGGGAGGGCGTCCAGCGGCAGGAGGGCCGGGGCCCGGGCCCTACCCCGGCTTCTGCCAGGTGGGCGCCTCGCCCGCGACCCTGCGGACGTGCGCCCCATCCCGCGGCAGGAGGGGCGGGGCCAGGGTGGGCGCCCCGCGCCCGCGACCCTGCGGACGTGCGCCCATCCCGCGGCAGGAGGGTCGGGGCCAGGGTGGGCGCCTCGCCCGCGACCCTGCCGGACGTGAGACCGTCCAGCTCAGGCGAGTTGGGGCCAGGGCCCTACCCCGGCTTCTGCCAGGTGGGCGCCTCGCGCCCGCCGGCATCCGTGCGGACGTAGTCGCGGAAGACAAAGCCGCGGCGGCCGCCTGGCAGCTGCACCTGCGCCCAGTACCCCTGCCACTCCATGACGATGACGGGCGTGCCGGCCTCCAGCTCCGCCACGACGGGGTGGCTGCCGCCCGGCTGCTCGCGCAGCTTCACGGCCTGGCTGGTGATGGTCCCAAGGCCCAGGAACCTGTCGGGCAGCTCGTCGCACATCAGGCCCAGCAGGGCCACCTGCGAGGCCTGCGCCGATTCCAGGTGGCCCGTCAGCGCCTGCTCGATCCGGGTCACGGCCGCCCCCCGCAGCTCGCGGTAGCTCGCCGCCATCGGCCGCTCCGCGTCCAGCAGCGCCCGGGCCAGCTCGCGAATGCTCGCCACTGCCTCCGCACCCCCTCGGCGTGCACACGGTATGCGGGGCGTGGGCTGGACATGCCAGCGCACGGCCGTGGCTGCACGCGCGCTCGGCCGTCGCCGACAACTACCTTGGGTGGACTCGGGCCGTGAAAGGACGCCGCGCGCGTGAGCAACCTTACGTACCTGCAACTGCTCCTCAACTGCCAAGAGCGGGTCGCGGCCCGGGCGCCCGCGTACGCCACCAACTACCGGCCCGAGGAGATGTTCTACTGGAGCCACATCCCGTACTTTCTCGCCTACGACATCATCCACCGGGGCACCAGCCGCGTGCTGGATATCGGCTGCGCGTATGGCACACTGGCCCTATACGCGCGCCTGCTCTCAGGCGGCCAGACGTACTGCATGGACATGAGGCCCGACCTGCTGAGCCCTGACCTCGTCGCGGAGTACGGCCTGCATTTCGCCGTGGGCAACATCGAGCTGGACGACCCGCCGTGGGACGTCCGCTTCGATGCCATCCTGCTGACCGAAGTCATGGAGCACTTCAACTTCCACCCGGTGCCCACGCTCCGGCGGATCCGGTCGCTGCTTTCCGAGCAGGGGCGCCTGTACCTCAGCACACCGGATGTCTCGCGCTGGGGGCGGCACGGGCCCTACCCGACCTACCGGATCATGCCCGCGGCGGACCGGGCCCGCCCCATCGTGGACGAGCACATCTACGTGTATGACTGGAGCGAGTTGCAGGAGATCTTCGCCGAGGCGGGGCTGGTCGCGCTCGCCATGGAATTCTCCCCGGGAACGGATTACCGCCGCCACTTCAACGTCGTGCTCGGGCCGGCCTGAGGCGCCTAGCCGCCGGCGAACCGCTCCAGGATCAGGGCCATGCGCACGGTCGCCTCCGTGAAGTCGGCCAGGCGGATGTTCTCGTCCCGGCCATGTGCCTGTGCGCCCCAGTACCGACCGCGCCAGGACCGCCGGGAAGCCGCCGCCCCGCTCCAGATCAGCGGTCTCGGCGCCCGAAGCGCGGCATAGGTCGGCGACGGCGCATGCCGTCGCCGTCACGACGGATGCCTGAGACGCTGCGGATGGCAGGCGGAGCAGGGCCTCCAGGTCCGGCAGGGCCGCTTCGGACGCGGCGGCGCACGCCGCGCGCAGCCGGCTCAACCGGCGGGATCCAGGTGCAGCAGGCGAGCGGCGTTGCCGCCAAAGATCTTGGCGACGTCCGTCTCGGGGAAGTTCAGGTGGCGGCAGGCGCGCAGCTGGTCCTGCAGGTAGCGGACGGAGAAGCCGCGCGGAAACCACGAGGAGTCGGTGCCGAAGATGATGCGGTCGGGGCCGATCAGCTCGTAGAACTTGCGGAACAGGTCCTCCAGGGTGAGCGGGTAGGGCATCCAGCGCATCCACTGGTTGCTGCCCGAGGTGTCGACGTGCACGTTCGGCAGGGCCCAGCAGAGCTGGAGCAGGTCCTGGGTGTAGCCGCAGCCGAAGTGCGGGATCACGAAGGGGATGTCCAGGAACTCCTTGGCCACGGGCGCCAGCGTGAGCGGGCTCATCAGCGGGTGGTACACCGTGCCGCCGGCGTGGCCGAGGACCCCGAAGTGGATCAGGACGGGCAGCTTACGGTCGGCCAGCAGCTGCCAGAGGGGCCGGAAGTGCGGGTCGTCCAGGGGCTTGCCGATGGTGGGCGCCAGCAGCTTATAGCCCTTCAGGCCGAGGTCCTCGATGCCGTGGCGGAGCTGCTCGGCGGAGTCCGGGTCCTCGGGGCGGTTGTGGGCCAGGCCGAAGAACTTGTCGGGGTGGCGGGCCACCGTCTCGGCCAGCGGGTCGTTGCCCCCGCCCGTCACGAAGACGACCCGCGAGAGCCCGTACTTCTCCACCTCGCCCGCCCAGCGGTCGCCGGCCTCCTCGCGGGTGCCGGCGGGCTCGGGCGCCGGGGTGTCCCACTCCTTGCGCATGCGCTCGCTGCGCTCGCGGTCGTAGGCCACGAGGGCCGGGTGGCGCTCGGCGCGGCGGCCGCCGCCCCCGCCGCCGCCGGGGAAGTGGACGTGGAAGTCGA
This sequence comes from Clostridia bacterium, assembly GCA_027314765.1. Lineage (GTDB taxonomy): Bacteria > Bacillota > Sulfobacillia > RBS10-35 > JAJYVM01 > JAJYVM01. The sequence continues at coordinate 8,058 of DAHVAF010000030.1, forward strand.
TAACCTTCAGGCCCTGATACGCCATGCCTTTCGCCTCGCGAAGCATGATACCAGCCCCTGAGTGGGGCGGTCAAATCTGGGATGGTCAAATCGGAGTAGAATGGGGCCTGACATTGGAGGTTGAGTGGCGATGCGCCGTCGGATCAGCTCCGACTGGCAGCTGCAGGCGCGCATGGTCTTCAGCATGCTGCTCCTGGCGGCACTGTATCTTGTCTTTGCGGACGTGCTCTTCAACTACACGAGCTTCGACTTCGCCGTGATCATCATCGGCGGCCTGCTGCTGGTCCAGTACTTCTACTCCGACAAGCTGGTCCTGGCCACCACGGGCGCCCGGATCGTGACCGAGGCCCAGGAGCCGGAGCTGCACGACATCGTGGGCCGGCTGGCGCAGATGGCCGACCTGCCCAAGCCCAGGGTGGCCGTGGTGCCCTCCCCAGTGCCGAACGCGTTCGCGACGGGCAGAAACCCGAGCCACGCGGTGGTCGCCGTGACCCAGGGGCTGATGCAGCGCCTTGAGCCCCAGGAGGTCGAGGCCGTCCTCGCCCACGAGATCACGCACGTGTACCACCGCGACATGACGGTGATGACCATCGCGTCGTTCTTCGCGACGATCGCCGGGTTCATCACCCGCAACGCCATGTTCATGGGCATGTTCGGCGGGTTCGGCGGCGGCTTCGGCGGCGGGTACGGCGGCGGCCGCGGGCGCAACAACAACAACGGCGGCGGCTTCCTCATCGTGCTGGTCGTCTCGATCCTGGTCTGGATCATCTCGTTCTTCCTGATCAACGCGCTGTCGCGCTACCGGGAGTATTCGGCCGACCGCGGCTCGGCCGAGCTGACGGGCGCGCCGAGCCACCTGGCCTCGGCCCTGATCAAGATCAGCAACACCATGCAGCGCGTGCCGCAGCGCGACCTGCGCCAGACGGAGGCGCTCAACGCCCTGTTCATCATCCCCGCCGTCGCGCAGCGCTCCTGGGTCGAGCTGTTCGCGACGCACCCGTCCCTGGAGCACCGCCTCGCCTACCTGCGCAAGCTCGAGGCGCAGATGATCAAGTCGTGAGCTTCTGGGACGCGCTGCTCGGGCGCAACAAGCTGAAGGCGCCGGACCTGGACCGGGTGTTCGGACTGGTCGGGGCCTCGACCACGCTGAGCGACGATCTCGGCCTGCAGCCGGCGGGCCGGGGCGGGCTCTGCCTGAAGCCGGTCGAGGGCGGCGGATTCCGCCTCACCGACAAGGAGACGGGCGACCTCGTGCGCCTGGCCGCCAAGGACATGAAGGCCGACATCAGCATCTCCGACGACGAGTTCGGCTACCGCTGGATCGTCTTCAGCGACCCGAAGCTGGAGGACCTGGTGAACCTGGTGCACCTCGGCGCCAGCACGCTGCAGGAGCAGGGGTTCGGCGAGCACCTGCTGGCTGCCGTGTTCCGCTTCACGGGGAGCGGCGGCGACGCGTACCTGATCTACAACTACAAGCGCGGGAACTTTTACCCGTTCGCGCCGCGGTCGGGCCGCCAGCGCGACCTGAAGCTGGAGTTCGAAACATCGTCCGCGCTGAGCGGGGAGCTGTCGGTGGAAAAGGATACGGCGCGCTGGTATCCGCTCTGGGATTCGCCGGTCTAGGGCCAGAGCCGCGGAGCCGCGGCCGGTTGAAGGGAGCCGCCGCCGGGGCGGGCGCCCCGGCGGCGGCAGGACCTACTTCACCTGCTCGGTGAACAGACGCCGGGCCTCTTCCAGGGTCGTATCGGAGCTCGGCAGGATCAGATCGGACTCGACCAGCCGGTCATGCGGAAGCGCCTGGCCCTGCTCGCGCACCACCGCCAGCGCGGCGCGGAAGCTGCTCGCGTAGCGCGACTCGTCGCTGGCGGCGATGCTGGCGAACATGTCCTCGTCCAGGGCCTTCAGCCGGCTCAGCGCGTCGGCGCTGAGGTCGTACTGGCCCTCCCCGAGGATACGCACGATCATGCGCCCGTCCCTCCCTGCTTGCTGCCCGCCTCGGCCTTCAGGCGGGCCAGCTCCGCGTCGACGTCCACCTGGCTCTTCGCCTTGCGGAGCTCGTCGCCGATCGGGTCGTTGGTCTTCGTGAAGTCGGGCAGCGCCCCGTCGGTCGTCAGCTCATCGATGGCGGCGGCGCGCGCCTTCATGGACTCCGTCTTGTCCTGCGCGCGCTGGACCGCGAGCCCGACGTCGGTCATCTCCTCCGACAGCCCCGTGGCGGCCTGGCCGATTTTCACCTGCGCCTCCGCCGAGGAGTACTGCGCCTTGATGACCTCCTTCTGGGTCCGGAAGGCGTCGACCTTGGCGGACAGCCGCTGCTCGGCCAGCTCCATCTTCTGCTGCTCCTGGGCCAGGCTGTCGATCTGCGGCTGCAGCGCGTCGAGCTGCGCCTGCACCGCCGACTTGCGCTCGATGGCCGCGCGGGCCAGGTCCTCGCGGTTGATCTGCAGGGCCTGCTTCGCCTGGTCGTCCAGCATCGAAAGGTTTTCCTTGAGTCGCACGCCCTGCAGCTCGAGGCGCTTCTTGCCCGCCACCACGTCGGCGAGGCTGCGGCGCACCTGCTGCAGCATCTCGAGCTGCTTCTGATAGCTCAGCTCCAGCGTCTCCCGCGGGTCCTCGGCAGCGTCCAGGGCCTTGTTGATCTTCGCCTTGAAAATGGTCGACATCCGTGACAGCACACTCACCTGCGGGCACCTCCACGCGGCCCATTATCCGCCTCGCGGGCCGTTCCCGCCATGCGGGCGCCCCCACGCCCCAAGGCACGCGGCGACCCGCCCGCACCCCGCGTGCTCGCCCATACGCCCAGATCGTCCAAGCGCCTCCAGGCTCGCTCAATCTCATCCGCACGCTATCATCCGTGATTGCCAGTGCGCGCCCGCAGCGCGGCCATGACCGGGATGCCAGGACACGCGCGGATCGCGGGACTTCGGGCTCGCGAGTTCGCGCGCCAAACCGGCGTATGCGTGAGTGGCGCAGCCCACAGTCAGGCCCCGAGCTGGCCACGCGGGCAGGTCGGCGGCGGGCAGGTGGGACCACGCCGCGCGGGGCTGCTCGGCGCCTGTGCGGGTGGCGCAGCTCACTTTCAGCCTCAACGTGGGCGAGGCGATCCGGTCCACGCGATGCAGTCCGCCTGCCGGGGCCCAGGCGTATCCCGCCGCTCACCGGCGCAGGGAGGGCGAATCCGGGCCGCGCGGCTGCCGCGTCGCGCACTTCACACCGGGGTCCCACGCGCCTTGCCTCACTCGTCGCCGTCGTGAGCAGAGGCCGCCGTGTCGCGCAGGTCATGCCGCGGCGCGAGGCGCCGCACGCACCCGCTCACCGACGCCGTGAGCATGGGCCGCGGTGTCGCGACTTCATGCCGCGGTGCGGGTTCACCGCCGTCGTGGCCAGCGGGGCCGCCGTGTCGCGCACTTCATGCCGCGACGCTACGGGTTTTCGCCTCGCCCGGCGACGTGGTGGCCAGCTGGGCGCCCTGTCGAGCGCAACAGGCCGGGCGTGCCCGTTCACGCCCGGCGCAGGGACCTTCACGGTTCCACGAACAGGCGCTCAGACCCGCTCAGAGCGGCCGCCAGCAGGTCCGCGGCCGGCAACGGGGCCTCCGCCTCGCGCACCTGCTCACGGGTCGGGCGCGTGCGCGGGTGGCGGGGCGCGAAGATCGAGCAGCAGTCCTCGTACGGGCGGATCGAGATGTCATACGTGCCGATGCGGCGGGCGATGGCGACGATCTCATCCTTGTCGAGGGCCACCACCGGCCGCAGCAGCGGCAGCTCGGCGACCTCGCCCACGGCGGCCAGGGCCTCAAGGGTCTGGCTGGCGACCTGGCCCAGGCTGTCGCCAGTGACCAGGGCGCCCGCCCGCTCGCGCCGGCTCAGCTCCTCCGCGACGCGCAGCATCATCCGCCGCGTCAGCAGCGTGGCGAACGGGGCCGGGCAGAGGTCGCGGATCGCGACCTGGCATTCCGTGAAGGGGACGACCCAGAGGCGCATCGGGCCAAAGTACCGGCCGAGGGCGCGGCAGAGGTCGACGACCTTCTCCTTGGTGCGGTCTCCCGTGAACGGGAACGCATGGAAGTACACGGCGGCGACGGACAGCCCCCGCTTGCCGGCCAGGTAGGTGGCAACCGGGCTGTCGATGCCGCCGCTGAGGAGGGCTACCGCTCGGCCGCTGGCACCGAGCGGCAGGCCCCCGGGGCCCGGGAGCGCCTGCCCATGCAGGTACACGACATCTGAGCGAACCTCTACGGCCAGGGTGAGGTCCGGGTGGTGGACGTCCACGGCAAGCCCCGTGGCGTCAGCGACCGCTGCGCCCAGGGCGGCGTTGATCTCCGGGGAGGTCAGCGGGAACCCCTTCCAGACCCGGCGGGCCGCAATCTTGAACGAGTGCGCCCCTGAGGCGCGGGCCAGGTCGATCGCGGCCCCCGCGATCGCAGGCATGTTGGGCGCCGCCGGCACCGCGCCAATCACGCTCACCAGCCCGAAGACCCGGGTCATCGCGTCGGCCGTCTGCGCGGCCGACGCCTCCGGCACGTGCACAACCACCTGGCCCCCGCGCAGGGAGGCAGCGGCTCCCTCGGGGAGCCGCTGCCGCACCTGCCTCAGCAGCCGCCGCTCGAACTCGCCGCGGTTGGCGCCCTTCAGGCCGATCTCGCCGAAGCGGCCGAGGATGGTCGTCACCGGTGGACCAGCCGGCGCAACGCGGCGACGGCGTCGCGGAAGGCCTCAGCGGCCGCATCGATCTCCGCCTCGGTCGTCAGTCGGCTCAGGCTCAGGCGGATGGAACTTCTCACGGCCGCCTCGGGCAGGCCGAGGGCCAGGAGCACGTGGCTGGGCTCCGGCCGGCGGGAGTGGCATGCGGAGCCGGCCGAGCAGGCCACGCCCCGCTCCTCCAGCGCGTGGAGCAAAACCTCGGCCGGCAGGCCGGGGACACACACGTTGAGGATGTGCGGCGCGGCGGTTTCGGGTCCGGGCCCGTTCCGGGTGGCGATCATGCTGATCGCCTCCCACAGCTTCTCGCGGAGCGTCGCCATCCCGGCCGCGGCGTCAGGGGCAGCCGCGCACAACCGCGCGGCCGCCCCAAACCCCGCAATCCCCGGCACGTTCTCGGTCCCCGGGCGCAGCCCGCCCTGCTGGTCGCCCCCGTGCATCAGCGGAAGCATCCGCATGCCCCGCCGCACCCACAGGGCGCCGACGCCCTTGGGGCCGTGGATCTTGTGCGCCGAGAGGGCGCAGGTGTCCACCCCCCACTCCCCCGGGCGCAGCGGCACCTTCCCCAGCGCCTGGACGCCGTCCACGTGAAAGGCCGGCCGCTGCGGCAGGCGGGCCAGGGCAGCGCCGATCTCCGCCACCGGCTGCACGGTGCCGACCTCGTTGTTGACGTGGCCGATGGCGACGACAACCGTGCCAGGCACCGCGGCGGCCTCGGCCACCGCCTCGGGCGCGACGCGGCCCGCGGCATCGACCGGCAGCCGCACGACCTCGTCGGCGCAGGCATCGACCGCTGCGAGCACGGAGCTGTGCTCGATGGCGGTGGTCACGATCCGGCGGCCGGCGCGCCGCCGGGCGGCGGCCAGGCCGCCGATGGCCAGGTTGTTGCTCTCCGTTCCCCCGGAGGTGAACAGGACCTCCTCGCCGGCAACCCCCAGCAGGCCCGCCAGAACGTCGCGGGCGGCGCCCGCGACGCGCGAAGCCTCAATGCCCCAGCGGTGCGGGGACGACGGATTGCCGAACCGGCGCAGCAGAGCATCGCTCACGGCGGCGGCCACCTCCGGCACGGCCGGCGTGGTTGCGGCGTTGTCAAGGTAGACGTCCACCGCGGCAGCCCCTTTCCGCATCCAGCATAGCAAAGGGCCACGCGCGCGGGCGGACCTGACCTGCCATGTTCCTCCAGGCGGCAGGATTCGACGACTCAACCGTCGAACGGCGCCTCACATGGGTTGTGCATATCGTTCCAGAAGGGCCGGCAATGCTATAGGGCACCGCACCGGAGAGGTTGTGGCCAATTGCCCCGGGATCTGATCTTCGGCAACGGTCAGCTGCTCGTGACCTGCGACCGCTCGCTGGCCCTCCGCGATCTCTACTACCCGCACGTCGGGCTATGGAACCACATCGGCGGCCACCGCTTCCGCGTCGGGCTCTGGGCCGACGGGGCCTTCTCCTGGCTCGGGCCGCACGACTGGCGGATCAGCCCGCGCTATTGCGAGGCGTCCCTGGTCGGCGACTCGACGGCGGAGAGCGAGGCGCTGGGCCTCAGCCTGCGCGTCAGCGACGCCGTCCACTACCGCCAGAACATCTTCCTGCGCCGCATCGCGGTCACCAACCTGCTGCCGCGGGCGCGGCAGGTCCGCCTCTTCTTCCACCAGGACTTCTCGATCGATGAGAGCGATGTCGGCGACACGGCAGTGTACGACCCGGCGCCGAATGTCCTCTACCACTACAAGCGCGACCGCTACTTCATGATCGATGGCGGCTCGTCCCAGGGCGGCATCGCCGAGTTCGCCACGGGCATCAAGCGCTTCGGCGGCGCCGAGGGCACCTGGCGCGACGCCGAGGACGGGCGGCTGGAGGGCAACCCCATCGCCCAGGGCTCGGTCGACAGCTGCGTCGGCATGCGCCTGCACCTGCCGCCGGAGGGGCGCGAGGACGTCTGGTACTGGATCGCGGCCGGCCGCACCTACGGCCAGGCACTGCGCCTCTGCCACCTCGTGCGCGCCACCGGCCCCGAGGTCATGCTGGGCCAGATCAAGGCCTACTGGCAGCAGTGGGTGCGCAAGGCGCCGCTGCCCTCGAACGACCTGCCGGAGCCCGTCCAGGGCCTCTACGGCCAGAGCCTGCCGGTGCTGCGGGTCCACGTCGACCGCGGCGGCGGCATCACGGCCGCCAACGACTCGGACATCCTGCAATATAACCGCGACCACTACAGCTACGTCTGGCCGCGCGACGGCGCCCTCGTCGCGCTGGCGCTGATCAAGGCCGGCTACCCCGAGCTGGCCGCCCCCTTTTTCAGCTTCTGCGCCCGGGCCCTCACGTCGGGCGGCTTCCTGCTGCAGAAGTACAACCCGGACGGGTCGGCGGGGTCCTGCTGGCACCCCTGGATCCAGGACGGCCGGCGCCAGCTGCCCATCCAGGAGGACCAGACGGCGCTGGTGCTGCATGCCCTCTGGGCGCACTTCCAGCAGTCGCGCGACATCGAGCTGGTGCTGTCGCTGGAGTCGAAGCTGATCGCGCCCGCGGCCGAGTTCCTGGCCGGGTACGTGTACCCGGAGCTGTCGCTGCCGCGCGAGACCTACGACCTCTGGGAGGAGCGGCGCGGCGTCCACACCTGGACCTGCGCGGCCGTGGCGGCCGGCCTGCAGGCCGCCGGCAACCTCGTCGAGGTCCTTGGCGATGAGGCGCGCGCCCAGCGGTACTGGCAGGCGGCGCGCAAGGTGCGGCACGGGTTCGTGACGCACCTCTACGACGCCGCGGCCGGCCACTTCGCGCGCGGGCTGCGGGTGGAGGCCGACGGGCGCGTCACGCTCGACCCGGTGCCGGACGCGAGCACGGCGGCCGTGGCCCTGTTCGGGGTGCTGCCGCCCGGCGACCCGCGGGTGGCTGGGACCATGCACTGGCTGGAGGAGCGCCTCTGGGTGCGGACCGAGGTCGGCGGCCTTGCCCGCTACGACGGCGACAACTACTTCCGCTGCACGGGCGACTACGAGCGCGTGCCCGGCAACCCCTGGTTCGTCACGACCCTGTGGCTGGCGGAGTGGTACGTGGCGGCCGCGCGCTCGCGCGCCGACCTGAGCCGCGCCCGCGAGCTGATCCAGTGGGCGACGGAGCACGCCACATCCAGCGGGATCCTCTCCGAGCAGATCCACCCGGAGACGGGCGCGCCGCTGTCCGTGGCGCCGCTCTGCTGGTCGCACGCGGCGCTGGTGCATGCCGTCAGCCGCTACGCGGAGCAGTACCAGCGGCTGCCCTCGCACGCCAGCGTGGGCGCCGCCGCCATGGCGTAGTACGCGGCTGCCGTCCCGAGTCGAAGTGGGCGCCACAGGGTTGGCGTCGTGAAGGGCGGCGCGTCGCGCCGCCCTTTTTGATGCATGCCGTCAGCCGCTGCGCCGAGCTGTGGTGGCGGCTTCCCTCCCAATGTCCGCGTGGGCGCGACTGCGGCGGCGCAGTATGCGGCTGCCGTCCCAAGTCGGCGTGGGTGCCGCTGCGATGGTGCAGTGGGCGGCTGCCGTCCCGAGTCAGCGTGGGCGCCACTGCGATGGGGTCGTGCGCGGCTGCCGTCCCATGTCAGCGTGGGCGCCGCTGCGATGCCGTTGTGCCCGGCTGCCACCCCAAGTCAGCGTGGGTGCCGCTGCGATGCCGCTGTGCCCGGCTGCCACCCCAAGTCAGCGTGGGTGCCGCTGCGATGGCGTCGTGAAGGGCGGCGCGACGCGCCGCCCTCCTAAACCTTCGCCCGAAGGTACTGGTCAGGCCATGGGTGCTCGACGCCGAGCGCGGCCGCCGCGTGCAGGCCCCAGTACGGGTCACGCAGGAACTGGCGGCCCAGCAGCACGAGGTCCGCGCGGCCCTCGGCGACGATGGCGTCGGCCTGCTGCGGCTCCGTGATCAGGCCCACCGCGGCCGTGGCGATGCCCGCCTCGCGCCGCACCCGCTCCGCGAAAGGGACCTGGTAGCCCGGGCCCATGGGGATGCGGGGCGCGGGCAGGGTGCCGCCCGAGGAGCAGTCGATGACGTCCACGCCGTCCTCGCGCAGCAGGCGGGCGGCCTCGACGGACTGCGCGACGTCCCAGCCGCCGCTCTCGGCCCAGTCGGTGGCCGAGATGCGCACCCAGAGCGGCAGGCGCTCCGGCCAGACCCGGCGGACGGCGGCGACGACCTCGCGCAGCAGGCGCGTGCGGTTCGCGAAGGAGCCGCCGTAGGCGTCGGTGCGCTGGTTGGAGAGCGGCGACAGGAACTCGTGGATCAGGTAGCCGTGGGCGCCGTGCAGCTCGATGACCTGGAAGCCGGCCTCCAGCGCGCGCCGGGCGGCGGCGGCGAAGGCGGCCACGACATCGGCGATGTCGGCTGGGGTCAGCTCGGCCGGGGCCTGGTCGGCCGGGGTGAACGGGAGCGGGCTGGGGGCGACCGGGTGCCAACCGCCCTCCGCGTCCGGGACGTGGCCGCGGCGGGTCTCCCAGGGGCGGAAGGTGGCTGCCTTGCGGCCGGCGTGGGCCAGCTGCATGCCGGGGACGGCGCCGCTTTGGCGGATGAAGGCCGTGACGGGCTGAAGCGGGGCCACGTGGGCATCGCTCCAGATGCCGAGGTCCTGGGGGGCGATGCGCCCGCGGGCCTCCACGGCCGTGGCCTCCGTGAAGACCAGGCCGGCGCCGCCGACGGCGCGGGCGCCGAGATGGACCATGTGCCAGGCGTTGGCCATGCCGTCGAGGTCGTTGCACGAATACATGCACATGGGCGAGACGACGATGCGGTTGCGCAGGCGGATCTCGCGCAGCTGGCAGGGGTCGAAGAGCCTCAAGGCGGACGTGCCTCCGTTTTCGCTGCCGAATTTCGCTGCCGATTTTCCGCTGCCGATTCTATCATCGAAGCCGCTCGCGCGCGGACGACCGCGCGCTCCATGAAGCCGCTCGCGCAAAGACGACCGCGCGCTCCATGAAGCCCCTCGCGCAAGGACGACCGCGCGCTCCAGTGGTCAACCGCCGGGACCTTTGGCCCAGCCGGTCCCGACCCGCGGCCTATGGCATGGCGCGCCAGGGGTTTTTATGCTCGTGCCATGCAGGAGAAGTGGATCGTGGTCGGCGCCTGCCGGAGCGGCTGGCGCGAGGCTCTCGGCAGGGTGGGCATCCTCGTCGCGGCGGAGATCGGCGCGGCCGGCGCGGTGGCGGCCGCCCGCGAGCACGGCGCCATGGGGGTGCTGCTCGACGACGCGGCCGCGGGGCCTGACCCCCTGGCCACGGCCGCGGCGCTGGTGCGCGCCGGTCTCGCCGTGGTCCTGGTGGGCGGGCGGCCGGACCAGGAGGCCATCCGCCGCGCCATGGTCCTTGGCGTGCGCGACTACGTCGACGAGCCGTTCACCCCGGCGGAGCTGGCGCAGGCCGTGGGCGCGGCGGCGACCGCCGGGCGCGGGCAGGGCAGTGGCCCGGGTGGGGGCGGGGGCGCCGGTGCGGGCGGCGGGTCCCTCGGGGGCCGGCTGATCGCCGTCTGCGGGCCGCGCGGCGGCTCGGGGCGGTCCTGCGTCGCCCTCAACCTCGCCATCAACATGGGGCTGATCGCGGGCCGCCCGGCCGCCGCCGTCGACCTCTGCCTCGACTTCGGGGCCCTGGCCGTGCTGTGCGGCCTGCAGCCGGAGCGCACGCTGGCGGACGCGTGGCGCGCCAGCGGCGCGGTGAGCCCGGACGTCCTGTCGGAGCTGTGCTCGCCGGCGGAGCGGCTGCCCCTGCACGTCCTCGCCTCCCCCGCCGACCCGTCGTTGGCCGCCGAGATCGCGGGCGAGACGGCGCGCGCGGGCGGCCGCGACTTCTACGGCGAGGTCCTGGGCGGCCTTGTCGCCCGCTTCCCGTGGGTCGTGGCCGACCTGCCGCCCGTGCCGTCGGAGGGGTGGCTCGCCGCCCTCGACCGCTCGGCCGTGGCCGTGGTCGTCGCCACGCCGGACGTGGCGGGCCTGGCGGCGCCGGGCAGGCTGGTGCGGCTGCTGGAGGCGCTGGGGGTCGACGGCGGCCGGCGCCGCGTCGTGCTGAACGCGCCGTGGGGACCGTCGCGGGTGACCCCGGGCGCCGCGGCCGAGGTCGTCGGCGCGCCCGTCGTCCTGGCCCTCCCCTTCGACCCCTCGGTCGGCCCCGCCGCCGACGCGGGCCAGCCGCTGGCGGGCCGGCGCCACCGCGGCCCGTTCGCGCGCGCGCTGGCCAACCTGGCTCGGCAGCTGGCCGAGCCGCAGGTGGCGAGAAGCGCGAGCTGAGCGGCACGCCCGACGCCTCAGGGCAGCCGCTTGCCGCAAGCCATGCAGAACTTCCAGCCCGCCTCGGCGGGGTGCCCGCACCACGGGCAGAAGCGGGAGCGGCCCCTGCGCCCGGGCTCGCCGGCGGCGGCAAGCGGAGCCACCCCGTCGCCGCGGTGGAGCTCGATGCCCCGCGGCCCGCGGCTGCGCGTCCACAGGGCGCCGCTCCGCTCGAAGCCCTGGATGAGGTAGTAGAGGCGCTGCGGCGGGACGCCCATGTCACGCGCCAGATCGCGCACGGGCACGACCAGCGCGCCCTGCGCCGCGGCGATCCGATCGCAGAGCGCATCCAGAACGGCCTGGCGCTCTTCCTTTAAGCCGCTCGCACGCGGACGACCGCGCGCTTCATCGGCCATCTCCGCCTCACCCCTGCTCGATTCTACCCGTGGACGGAATCAGAGGCCGGAATCCGAGGCCGGGATCAGATCGAACACGGCGATCTCGGGCGGACAGAACAGGCGCAGCGGCAGGTGGACGGTGCCAAGGCCGCGGCTGACGAAGAGCAGCGTGCGCCCCTCGCGGTACTCCCCCATCACGTAGCGGCGGCCGAGGCGGCTGGCCGTGAGCAGGGCGCCGATCCCGGGCAGGCGCACCTGGCCGCCGTGCGTGTGGCCGGCCAGCGCCAGGTCGACCCCCGCGGCCACGGCCTGCGGAAAGAGCTCCGGGCTATGGGTCAGCAATAGTGTCGGCGCGCCCTGCGGCGCGCCGTGCAACGCCGCAGCCAGGTTCGGGCGGCCGCGATGCGGGTCGTCGGTCCCGGCGATCCAGACCCCGCGCCAGAGCTCCCCCCGGTTCGCCAGCACCGTGTACCCGTGGGCCTCCAGGCGGGCGATGACGGCGGCGCGGCCGGCGCGGCGGTCGTGGTTGCCGAGGACGGCGAAGCGGGCGGCGGCGGCTGGCCAGATGGCGTCCATCCGCGCCAGGGTCGCCTCGGTGCGGGGCAGGTCGCGGCCGGCCGTGGCCAAATCGCCGGTGAAGGCGATCAGGTCCGGCGCCGGCGCATTCCAGCGCATGCGCGAGAGGTTGCGGCCGTGGAGGTCGGTCCAGTGCAGCAGCCGGATGGGCCTCTGCAGGTGCGGGAGCTCGACGGTGTGGGCGGAGACCCCCAGCAGGCCGGGCTCGAGGCCGCCGGCGTAGACGCCGGCGGCCACCAGCAGCGCTGCGGCCTCGGGCAGCAGGCTCACAGGCGGTCCGTCTGCACGTCGACGATCTCGACGGGGAAGTTACCCCCGATGTAGCGCACGGCCGCGTTCAGCGTCTGCTCCACGTGGCGCCACTCGTTGCCGACGGCGGCCAGGCCGATGCGCGCGTCCTGGGGCCGGTCCAAGTCGCCCACCTCCGCCACGGCCAGCTGGAAGCGCGCGCGGGTGCGCACGATCAGCGAGCTCACCACCGACCGCTTATCCTTCAGGGTACGCGCGCCGTCGATGCGCAGCACCAACTCCGTCGCGCCGACGATCACGGGGTTGCCGCCGCCAGGGCCGGGTGGCCGGAGTGCACGCGGCGCGCGGCCATCGCGGGGCGACGGCGGCATGCGTCACCGCGCGAATGGTCGGTCCGCCGTCGCTTGCCGCGCACGACCTTCACCTAAGCCGCACGCACGCGGACGACCGCGCGCTTCATCGGGTGGCCGCCGCCAGGGCCACCTGGCGGATGAAGCTGTCGCCGTCGTCGGGCCGCTCGGCCAGCACGGAGTGGCCGCAGGGCCAGCGCACGACCTGCAGGTCCGGCATCGCGTCCTCCAGCACGTCGGCGTCGGCGACGGGCAGCACCTGGTCGTGGAGGCCCCAGCCGAGCCGGGCCGGGCAGCGGATGGCGGCGAGCGTCGACCGGAGGTCGGGGAAGGCGTAGAAGTCGTGCAGGCCGATCAGGGCGCGGCAGCGGCGCATGCTCCAGGCATAGGCGGCCCGCTCGTCGGCGGGGACGGCCATCACATCGCTGACGACGTAGCGGAAGAACCGCTCGCGGATGTACGGGAGCGAGACCAGGGTGAGGAGGAGGCGGCTGATCCCCGGGCGGGCGAAGGCGGGCGGGACCCGATAGCCATGCGGGACGGCCACCGGTGCGAGGATGCCCAGGGCGGCGACCCGGTCGGGGTAGCGCGCGGCCCAGTCGATGGCGACCATCCCGCCAAAGGAGTGGCCGACCAGCACGGCCGGACCGAGGTCGCGGTGGCGGGCCCACGCCTCCATGGCGTCGGCGTAGTCGTACAGCTGCTGGGGGGTGCGCACCAGGCTGGTGCGCCCGAAGCCGGGGAGGTCGGGCGCCCACATGGCGAACGCGCCGGCGAGGCGGGCCATCGTCCGGCGCCACTGACGGCCGGAGGACAGCAGGCCGTGGAGCAGGATGACGTCCGGAGCCGGTCCCGGCAGCCAGTGGGCGTGGACACGGAGGGCCGCATGGCCGCCGCGGGCCGCGGGGTGCGCGACCAGGTCGTCGACCTCCTTCCAACCGGGCGTTTCGTGTCGCCTCCTGTCGAATGGGCCACATTCGGCTTTACGGGCGCCGGCCGCCCGCCGATACAGGCTGCGAGGGGGGCGGGCCGGTGTTGGACCTCATGGCGGCCGGATTCACAGGCTTCTGCCTCGGTTGGCTCTTCGCGCGCACGAGCGCCATGCCCTCGCGCCACCGTCGCGGCCTGTAGGACCACGCCGCACTAGGGTACCACCGAAAGGCGGGGTTTTGCTCTGCTGCGCGATGAGGAGCGCAACGCCATCGCAGCGCTGCGGCGGCACCTCGACGCAACCCGCTACGCGGAGCTCTATCGGAGCGTCATCCTCGGCCCGGGCGAGCCCGGACCGTTCGCTGCCGACGTGGCGGCGGCGCGGCGGCGGGCGGCCGCGGCGGGCGGCCGATCACTGCATCTTCTCGGCCTGGGTGAGGCGGTGGGATGGGACGACATGACGGCGGAGGAGCGCGCCCTTGTGGCGCTGCTGGACGAGGCCGGGCTCGGCGGCGATGCTCCGGGCGGCGCGTGGCGCACCGATGGCTGGGTGGTCGTGCCGTTGCGCGGCGGACATCTGCTGGCCGACTGTCCGCGGGCGTATGGCGGGCATGAGGTCCGCGTCTACCTCGGCCCCGACTCCGTGCTGCTGGCGCGGGCCCTCCCCCAGTCGCCCGGGCTCCGCGTGCTGGACCTGGGCGCCGGCTGCGGGGTGCAGGGGCTGCTCGGGGTGCCGGAACCGCGCGAGGCTGTGCTGACCGACATCGAGCCGCGCGCCGCGCGGTTCTGCGCGCTGAACGCCGAGCTCTGCGGGCGGACGGACAGGGTGCGCGTGGTGCTCGGGGACCTCTATGCCCCGGTGGTCGGGGAGCGCTTCGACCTCATCGCCTGCCTGCCGCCGTACGTCCCCGTGCCGGACGGGGTGCCGTACACGGACGTGGCCAACGGCGGGCGGGACGGGCTGGCGCTGCTGCGCCGGCTGCTCGGCGGCGCGGGCGACCACCTGCGGCCCGGCGGCCAACTGGTGGCCGTGTGCCAGCTGCTGGCCGGCGCGGACGGGCCGCTGCTGGCGGGCGAGGTGGCGACGCTGGCGCCAGGCCTGCGCGTCACCCTGGAGGTCTTCTCGCGGTCGCCGGCCGTCGCCCTGGCCGCCGACCTGACGGCGGGATTGGCCAGCCGGGTGGACGGCTGGACAGACGCGATGCTCGCCACGGCGTACGCGGCGGAGTTCCGGCGGCTCGGCGCCACCGAGGCCCTCGGGGTCGTGCTGCGCGCGGCGCGGCCGGCCTAGGACTGCGCAGCGCGCCGCAGGCGGCCGCCCAAGGTCTCGCCAAGCCCGATGGCGGCGATGCCGACCAGCAGGTGCAGGACCTGGATGACCCAATGGGCGGCACCCGGCACCAGGCCCGTCTGGGTGAAGCCGAGGACCGCCACCACCACGCCCCACACGATGGAGGCGGTGGCGAGGCCGCCGGCGGTGCGGAGCGCGAGCACGGCCAGGCCCAGCAGCGCGAGCACAAAGAGGATCCCCACCGTGATGTGCAGGGGGATCAGCGACGTCGCGGACCCCGACCAGAACAGAATGCCCAGGATCAGCTGGAACAGACCGGTCACGCGCACGAGCATGAGCAGGGTCGTCGCGGTCTTGCGCAGGGCGGATGCCGCCTTTCGGCGCCCAGACTTCGCGCCGAGAGGCGGCGATTCCCTCACTTGCTGAGGACCTCCCTGAGTCGCTGGTACTCGGCCTCGGTGATCTCGCCGCTCGCCAGGCGGCGCTTCAGGACCGCCTCGGCGTCGCCGAAGCCGCCGTGACCATACCCGCCGCGATGCCAGCCGCCGGGGCCCCAGCCCCAGGGGCCGTAGCGGCGGAACAGGATCAGCCGGATCACGCCGAAGATCAGGAACACGCCCAGGAGCACAAAGAAGAAGCCGAACGGCGGGAACCAGTACCCCCACCACATGTGCCGACCACCTCCGCGCCCAGCATGGCAGCCGGCCTTGGAGGCGCTTTGGAGCGATTGTGGCGATTTTGTGGAGCCGGCGCGCGGGCCGGATGGCTGCGCTACGCTGCAGGTACGGAGGGGGGTGTGGGCGGCGGGCGTGGCGGCGGGCGAGCGCATCCTGGTGGTGGAGGACGACGCGGCGCTGCGCGAGGTCATCGAGGCCTATCTGCGCGGCGAGGGCTACGCGACGCTGCAGGCGGCCGACGGGGCGGAGGCGCTGCGCAGCTGGCAGGCCGAGCAGCCCGACCTCATCGTGCTGGATTGGATGCTGCCCGCCGTAAGCGGTCTCGACGTGGCGCGGCAGGTGCGCGCGGCGGGGCGCACGCCGATCATCATGCTGACGGCGCGCAACGAGGACCCGGACGTCGTGCTGGGGCTGGAGATGGGCGCCGACGACTACCTGGTCAAGCCGGTCAGCATGCGCCAGCTCGTCGCGCGGATCCGCGCCGTGCTGCGGCGGGCGCGGCCGGACGCCGAAGATGCGCAGGTGCGGATCGGCGAGCTCACCGTCGATCTGGCGGGGCATGTGGCCGAGTGGGCCGGCCAGCCCGTCGCGCTGACGGCGACGGAGTTCGGGCTGCTGGCCGCCCTCGCCGCGCACCCTGGCCGCGTGTTCTCGCGGCTGCAGCTCATGGAGGCCGCCATTGGTGACTACTACGAGGGTTACGAGCGGACCATCGACAGCCACATCAGCCACCTGCGCCACAAGCTGGGGGCCGCCGAGGGCCTGATCCAGACGGTGCACGGCATTGGGTACAAGCTTGTCGCCGCGCGAAGCTGAGGGCCGCGCGGCGTGCGGGCCGCCCTGGCGGCAGGGTTGGGGACCGGACGGGGGGCCGTGGTCCGGCCGGCGCGCAGGCGGCGGCACGGGCTCGACGCCGGGACCCGGCGGTAGCGCGGCCTGGGGTCCTGGGTACGGCCGGCACGCGGCCTGGGGCCCGGGCAGCCGCCGGCTCTGGATGCGGCACAGCCTGCGGCGGCGGCTGGCCTGGGCCTTTCTGGCCGTCGCGGGGATCAGCTGGCTTGTGGCGTACGGCGCGACGCGCGCTGGCTTTCTGCAGGGAGCCGGACACCACCCGACGCCCCTGCCGATCCTCTTTCTGGCCCTTGGCGTGGCGGCCGTCGCCGGGGCGATCACGGCCGGCCGGATCACGGGCAGCCTCATGCGCCTGCGCAACGCCGTCGAGCGCATCGACCTTCGCGACCTGTCGCCGCGGGTGCCTGTCGAGGGCCGCGACGAGGTGGCCGCGCTCGCTCGCGCCTTCAACGGTATGGCCGACCGCATCGCGGCAGAGGAGCGGGTCAGGCGGCAGCTCTTCGCCGACGTGGCCCACGAGTTGCGGCACCCGCTGGCCGTCCTGAAGGGGCGCCTCGACATGATGCAGGACGGATCCGCCCCGGTCGACGCGGAGCAGGTGCTGCACCTGCAGGACGGGGTCATCGCCCTGACGCGGCTGGTCAGCGACCTGCGCGACCTATCGCTGGCGGAGGTCGGCCAGTTGTCGCTGCAGGTGGAGTCGGTGGACGTCGGGGCGCTGATTGGGGATCTGCGGGAGAACATGGACCCCGTGGCGGCGGATCGGGGGGTGACGCTGGCCGCCGATGTGGCCGCGGGGCTGCGGCCGGTGGCGGCCGACCCGGACCGGATGCGCCAGGTGCTGGTCAACCTGCTGGCCAACGCCCTGCAGCACACCCCGACCGGCGGGCGCGTCGACGTGCGGGTCACGGCGGCTGGCCGCCAGGTCGTCGTCGAGGTCGCCGACACGGGCCCCGGCATCCCGGCGGAGGATCTACCCCACATCTTCGACCGCTTCTACCGGACGGACCAGTCGCGCAGCCGCGACACGGGCGGCAGCGGTCTGGGCCTGGCCATCGTCCGCAGCCTGGTGACGCTGCAGGGCGGCACGGTGGACGTGACGTCGGAGGTCGGGGCGGGCACGCGGTTTCGGGTGACCATGCCGGCGGCGGAGTGAGGGTGGTCAGGCGCCAAAGCGAGCGACCTCCCGGGGATGGTCCACAACCACGACTAAGTACCGCAAGACCGACCCACCGAGAGCCCCGTCGACTCGCCTGTCCATCCAGGCTGACATGAACTCATGGAAATTGCGGTCGGGCCGGCGGGTGAACCATGCCGGGCCGACATCCAGGCCGGCCACGCGCACTGTGGGGACCTCGATCATGGGCTCGTGGAACCGCGCGTCGCCATCCCCGATGACGCGCCAGTGCGCATGCCTGGCGCGCCATCGCGCAAACACCGACGCCGCGATGAAGCTCGTCCCGCGGCCGCGCCCTCCGGACCGCGTCGGGTAGGCGGTGGCGCCAGTGTCCAGGAGCAGATCGAGCCGCTCGCCATCCACCGCAGCCGAAATCCGTGGGAATGCATTCGCACGGGAGCCGTCGGGCCGGCGCTGAAACCCCAGCGAGCAAACAGCTGTCGGCTCAGGGCCCGACTCGGCGCCGTCAAGGAGCTCGAGGCGCTGGTGGACGTGGTCGAAGCGCCAGACGCGGTTGTCGAACCAGGATTGCCCCAGGAGACCGTCGCAATCCTCGATGCCGCTGCCTTGGTGGACGCTGAGTGGCGCCGAGACCCCAGCCATGGCGGCACGATGTTGAGGGATCAGGTCTGGCACCCCCGCGACCACGCACACCGTGCCATCCACCAGCGACGTCGCCGTCCGTAGGCCGTGGCGCCGGGCGCACTGCGGCGTCAAATACACGCCCCCGCCGCCGGTGTCGGTCAGAAGGCGGAGCTCCAACCCCTGGCTTGTGCGCAGGTGGGGAAAGATTCGGTCGTCCTCAAAGCGCACGGGGAGCACGTGCGCCGGCGTCCTGATCCCCCCTGCACCGCTGCCGCTGTATCCCAGGGTCTCGCATCGCGGCTAGCATGGAAACCGTGGGGCTCGACGGGAGGGTCCGGGCTGCCGAATACCTCGTCGCGACAGAGCAGGCCCTCGGCTTACGGCGGCATCATCGTCGCCGCGATTCTCCTGCTCGTCGCGGGAACGGCCGCCGTGCTGCTCGGACGGAGCGGATCCGCCCGGCTTGGCGCGGTTCAGGCATCTGTGCCCTTTGCCCTCATCCAGCCCGCGGGCCTGCCCGCCGGACTGGTGCTGCAGGGCGGGTTGGCGTCGCCGCCCCCACCTGAGGTCAAGGACGGCGTCTGGACGGTGCGGCTGTTCTATGGGCCGCCCTCGGTGGTGGTCTGGGAGCGGTGGCGCGCGACCGGGCTCCTCGCCGTGATCCCGCCGCCCGGCGGGAAGGTGGTGCAGCTAACCGCGCATGTCCGCGGCGAACTGGCGGAGCCGCGCGATGCCGCGCAGGTCGACTTCGCGGAGGGCGGCCGCGCGTCCACGGTGACAGGGCCGCGCTCGGGGCTGCCCGTGCTCCTGCAGGTGGCGCGGTCGCTCGCCGCAGCCGCGCGCTCCGTGCGGGGGCCGAACGCTGGAATCGCGGACAGCATCCCGGTGGGGGCAGGCTGGATGGCGGGGCGGCCTGCCGTGCCCTGGCCGGTGGGCACCGTCTTTACGATCGTGCCGGCGCAAACCGTTCCCGGCGGCACCGGCAGCTGCGCGGGCAACACGTTTCGCTACAGCGCGATGTTCCTCTCCAGCCCCAGCTCAGGACAGTCTGGACCCGTCTCGGGATCCGGCGGGATCGCGGCGTACAACCCCCGCACCTGCCAGGTCGTGGTGGCCACGACCCCCTAAGGCAGCGGCAGCGCCAGCTGCTGCGTCTCCGCCTCGTTGCGCCAGCGTCCCGCATCCAGCCCCTGCGCCTCGCGCACCATGGCCAGGCTCGCCTTGATGCGCTCCTTGCGCCACGCCGCAAGGTACGGGGAGGCTTCGTAGAGCGCGCGGTGCACGGGCAGCAGGTGCGGGTAGCACGCGCCGAGGAACCCGAAGAAGTGCTCGCGGGTCCCTCCCTTCAGGTAGAGGGTGTTACCGGCGAGAAAGCAGGCGCCGTGGACGGCCGCCGCCCGCGCGACCGCGGCGAGGTGGTCGATGTCGTCCGTCAGCCCCGGAACGATCGGCGCCATCAGGACGCCGACGTGGATGCCGGCGTCCCGCAGCCGCCGTACGGCCCGCAGCCGCTGCAGGGGGTGCGCGGTGCCGGGCTCCATACGGCGCCAGATGGCCACGTCGACGGTCGGCACGCTGACGGACACCGTGCCGCCGCCGCGCCGGATCAGGTCGATGTCGCGAACCACCATGGGCCCCTTCGTCGTGATGGAGAACGGTGTGCGGAAATCACAGAGGGCCTCCAGGCAGCCGCGCGTGAGGCGCATCCGGCCCTCCAGCGGCTGATACACGTCCGTCGCCGTACCCACGGCCACCAACTCGCGGTGCCAATTGCGCGCCGACAGCTCGCGCCGCAGGACGTCCACCACATTGCGCTTGGCCATCAGGATCCCCGTGAAGTCCTCGTCGGCGTTGAGGTCGAAGTAGGCGTGCGTCGCGCGCGCGTAACAGTAGTGGCAGCCGTGGGTGCAGCCGCGGTACGGGTTCAGGCCCCAGCGGAAGGGCATGCCCTTCACCGCGTTCAGGGCTGACCGGCAGTCGACCTCCCGGACCTGTGGGACCTTCATGGCTTGAGCATAGAATGGGAACACGTGTTCGTCAATGGCGATTGCGCCCGAGGCGCCGTCGACGCTAGGATGTGGGCGGGAGCAGCAGGAAGACTGGTGTCGCCCCCGGTCTTCAAAACCGGTGGGGGGCGTGAACCGTCCCCGGTGGGTTCGATTCCCACGTGCTCCCGCCACACCGTTCTCAGAGGCGGCCCTCGCTTTCCGGCGGCGGCCGCCCAACCCCCCCGCCCCCGCCACAGGTGAGCTGCTCACCATGTTGGCCGCGAGCGCGCATGCGATCGCGGTCACGAGGGAATCGGCGGCGCGGTCCCGATCGATGCGTTGCCGACTGACCCATCGTGGGACGCGTGGTAGGCTGGGCTTGGCCACATGTGACCAGTCGCGGGCGGGACGCCCAATTCCCAAGGCACGGTGGAGGTGGCGCTTTGATGATGACGCGTGGTACACATCGGCTCGGTCTGGCCGCGATCGCCTGCTCGGTCCTTCTGTGGGCAGCGGCGTGCGGCGGCGCGGCACAGCCCGCCTCGGGCGCGGCTTCGGCCAGCGGCGGGTCAGGCACGGGGAGCGGGTCCGCGTACGGGACCGTTGGCGGCTCGTCAGGCTCGACCGCCGCGACATCGTCCGGCACCTCGGCGAGCGCATCCGCATCGGCGGCGTCCGGGGCGGCAACCGTCAGCGTGGCGTCCGCCGGCAGTCTCGGGTCGGTCCTCACCGACGCCCAGGGGATGACGCTCTATGAGTTCACGGCCGACTCCTCCGGAACCAGCAAGTGCTCGGGCACCTGCGCGAAGATCTGGCCGCCGCTGACCGTGACCGCGGCGCCCACGGGCGGCACCGGTGTGACCGGGACCCTGGGCACCATCCAGCGGTCGGACGGCTCGCAGCAGGTCACCTGCAACGGGCTTCCGCTCTATCACTTCTCCGGCGACAAGCAGCCTGGGGACACCAAGGGCCAGGGCATCTTGAAGAAGTGGTACGTCGTGCGGCCTGACTGCAGCATGGTGACTGGGTCGTAAGATCGCGGGGGGCGGCAGGCCCGGGCCTGGTGCCCGCCTCAGGCGCCGGCGTGCGCCGCCACCGCGGGCGCACGCCGGCGGACCAACGCGCGGGGCACCAGCAGGGCCACCGCCGCCATCAGCGGCACCGAGGCCCAGAAGGGCCAGGTCGGCGCCACCTGATACAGCCAGCCGCCCACGTACGGGGTGATGGCGCCGGCGACGCCGATGACCAGGTTGTACACGCCGAAGGCGCGGCCGATCCGCTCCGGCGGCACGGTGGCGCCCACCTGCGCCGTCATCAGCGTCCGCGAGCCGTCGAGCGTGCCGCGCAGGGCCAGGGACGCGGTTACGGCGGCGGGCCGGCCCGGCGCGCCCGCGATGAGGGCGGTCGCGCCCGCCAGAACGCTCTGCGCCCAGGCCAGCGTCCGCGACGCGCCCAGCCGCTCCCCCATTCGCCCGCTGAGCGCGACGCCCACCGCGGCGCTCAGCGACACCAGCGCGCCGTACCAGCCGATCGCCACGTCGCCGGCGCCGCCCCGGGCCTGCAGCAGCGCGGGGAAGAACGGCCAGGCCAGGGTGTCGATGCCGATGACCACGCCGGCAAGGATGGACAGGACCCAGACGGCACGGCTGGCTGCCAGCAGATCGCCCAGCGCGACGCGCCGCCGCACGCGGCCGCTCCTGGCTGGGAGGGCCTGCGGCGCCACGGCCGCGATGCCGTGCAGCACCAGGGCGGAGGCGGCGAACAGGGCGAAGGCGAGCCAGAACACGGCGCGGATGCCGAGCCGGTCCGCGAGGTAGCCGCCGACCGCGGGCGAGAGCACGGGCCCGAGCGATGACGCTGCGAAGACAAGGGTGAAGGTGGAGGCGACGCGGTCCGCCGGCGCGCGGCCGGCCACATACGCCTGCAGCGCCGGCACCAGCACGTTCGAGCCGTTGTAGAGCAGGATGCCGGGGATCAGCGCCTGCCATCCGCCCGCCAGAGCCCAGACCACGGCAGACGGCACGGCGATCCACCACCCCACCAGGATCACGCGGCGGCGGTCGAAGCGGTCGGCCAGCCAGCCGCCGGGCAGGGCGACGACGGTGTTCACCAGCGTCTGCAGGGCGAAGAGGAGCCCCAGCTCGATCCCGTTGGCGCCGAGGGAGCTGGCGTAGCTCGGCCAGAGGTAGTTGTATAGGCCGAAGCCCACTCCCCAGAGCAGGAGCGCCAGAAAGACGCGCCGCAGGCTGTGGTCGAGCGCGCGAAGGGGCATAGCCACCAGATTCTACCGGGGGTGGGGCGCGCGGTCAATGGGAGCGCGCACCTCGCGGAGGCGGCGGCCGGGCCACGCACCCGGTGCGGCCAAGGCGTCAGTGGAACGCCCGGCGGGCCGCCGCTGGTGACGGTGACGGCCGCCCAACACCCATGCGCGTGGTCGCCCGTGGCGGCCGCCAGGCCACAGCGTGCGGGGGCGCCGCCGGTCCCCGCCCGCACGGGAACGGCGCGCGCCGCTGCCGGCGTGGGCACCGCGGGAGCGCCGCCAGAAGCGGGAAAGCGGCTTGGGGCGAGGCTGGGCCGCGGCGCGCGGGCGCCGCGGGGGCGATGGACGCCGGGGGGCGGCGGCGGCAGGCCCACCGGCGCGACGCCCCGAATCCAATGCGCGAGGTGATCGTCTTGCCACCTGCGCGGCGGCCCGCCCGGGCCGATGTGCCAGCCGAGCTCACCTGGGATCTCAGCGTCATCTACCCCACGCCCGCGGCCTGGGAGGCGGACCTCGCGGCCCTCGAACAGGACACGGCGGCCGTCGCGGCCTTCCGCGGACGCGTGGCGGACGGGGGACCCGCCGCGCTCCTCGGCTGCCTGCGCGCGATGGACGCCCTGCGCGAGCGCCAGGTCAAGGTCGGCTCCTACGCCAGCCTGCACGGGTCGGCGGACGGGACCGACGCGCGCTACCAGGGCTGGACGGGGCGCGCGGGGGCGGCCGGTGCCCGCATCGCCGCGGCGACGGCGTTCGTGGAGACCGAGATCCTCGCCGTGCCCGAGGACGTGCTGGCGCAGGCGTTCGCGGCCGAGCCGGGGCTTGCGCCGTACAGGCGGCAGGTCGACGAGATCCGCGCCCAGCGCGCGCACATGCTCGCGGCGGCGACCGAGGAGGCGCTGGGGGCGCTGAGCGAGGCGCTTGGGGCACCAGCGGTCGTGTACCGCCGTGCCGTGGCGGCCGACCTCGACTTCCCCGCGGTGCGCGACGAGAAGGGGGCTGAGATCCAGGCCTCCGTCGCCCGCCTGCAAAACCTCATGCAGAGCCGCGACCGCGCTGTGCGCGCCCAGGCCGCGCAGGCCCGCCTGGAGGGGCTGCGCAGGCACCGCACGACGCTGGCGGCGCTGCTGGCGGCCATGATCAACCGCAACGTGGCGCTGGCCCGCCTGCGCGGGTACGCGTCCGCCGAGGCCATGTTCCTGGAGCCGCAGCACGTGCCCGCCGCGGTCTACACGAACGTGCTCAACGTCATCCACGACGAGATGGCGCCGCCCGTGCGCCGGCTGGTGCGCCTGCGCCAGAAGATGAACAGCATCGACGAGATGCGCGAGTACGACCTCAACGCGCCGCTCGACCCGGACTTCGATCCCGAGGCGACCTTCGCGGAGGGGCAGGCGCTCATCCGCGCGGCGCTGGCGCCGCTCGGCGACGAGTACCAGGGCATCCTGGCCGACGCGTTCGCCCAGCGCTGGGTGGACCTCGCCGACAACCAGGGCAAATCGCACGGGGCCTTCTGCAACACCATCTACGGCGTGCACAGCTACGTGATGATGACGTGGACCAACGGCATGCGCAACGTGTTCACGCTGGCGCACGAGCTGGGCCACGCGGGGCACGGGATGCTGGCCATGCGCAACCAGCGCATCGGCGACACGCGGTCGACGCGCTTCTTCGTCGAGGCGCCCTCCACGTGCAACGAGATGCTGCTCGGGCGGCACATCCTGGCGGGAACCGCCGACCCGCGGATGCGGCGCTGGGTCAGCGTGCAGTTCCTCGGCACCTTCCTGCACAACTTCGTCACGCACCTGCTGCAGGGACACCTGGAGCACCGGCTGTACGGGCTGGCGGAGGCGGGCGAGCCGCTGACGCTGGCGGCCATCGCCGGGACCCAGAAGGAGGTCTACGAGCGCTTCTACGGGGACGCGCTCACCGTCGACGAGGGCATGTCGCTCGACTGGATGACCGTGCCGCACTACTACACCGGCCTCTACCCCTTCACCTACGCGGCGGGGCTGGCCTGCGGGCATGCGGTGTCCGAAGCCATCGCGCGGGAGGGCGCGCCGGCGGCGGAGCGCTGGGTGCAGACGCTGAAGGCGGGCGGGACGCGGCCGCCGCTGGAGCTCATGCGCATGGCGGGCGTGGACATGACCACGACGGCGCCGCTGCGGCGGGCCGTGGCCTACTTCGGCGAGCTGGTGGGCGAGGTGGAGCGCGCGTTCCTGCTGGATCCGCGTGACTGAGCGGCTGAGCGGGGCGCGCGGCTGAGCGACGGAGTGGTGCGGCGGGCGCCAGGGTGCGGGGCAGGCGCCAGGGTGGGAGGCGGGCACCGGGGTCCGAGGCGGGCGTGGGGTGCGGCGCGGGCGCGGCGGTGACGGTGCGCTGAGGACGCGACCGGGCGGCCACACGGCGAGCGGCGAGAAAGGGGGCGCTGGGCGACGATGCTGGCGCAGCAGCAGCTGCAGGCGGACGGCGTGCGCCTGCTGCGCTGCCTCTACTGCGACAACTCCGGCCTGATCCGCGGCAAGGCCGTCGCGCCGCGGGAGCTCGGGGCCGACGGAATGGCGGGCGGCGTGGGCCTCACCCCGGCCATGATGGCGATGAACATGCTGGACCAGCTGCAACCCTTCCCCGGCATGGGCGTCGTCGGCGACGTGCGCATGGTGCCTGACCCCGCCACGTACCGCCCCCTGCCCTTCGCCCCCGGCTATGGCGCCGCCATCTGCGACCTGCATGCGCGCGCTGCGGATGGCACGCTCCGCCCGTGGGCGGCCTGCCCGCGGACCTTCCTGCGCCGGATGGCCGCCGAGGCCGCCGCCACAGGCTTTGGCGTGCTGGCCGGCTTCGAGGGCGAGTTCAGCCTCTGCGTGCGCACGCCGGAGGGCGGCCTGCGCCCGGCGGATGCGACCAACTGCTTCGCCGCCGTCGGCATGATGGAGCTCGGCGACGTGGCCCTGGCCATGGTCGACGCGCTGGAGGCCATCGGCGTGCCGGTGCTGCTGTACTGTCCGGAGCTCGGCCACGGCCAGCACGAGATCGCGACCGCCCCGGCGCCCGACGTGGCGGCGGCCGACCGCCAGATCCTGTTCCGCGAGGCCGTGCGCGCGGTGGCCTGGCGCCACGCCCTGGCCGCCAGCTTCGCCCCCAAGCCGTTCCCCGACCAGGCCGGCAACGGCGCCCACCTGCACTGGAGCCTCTGGGACCCGGGCTTTGTCGTGCCGCGCCAATGGCGCGGCGATGAACTTTCCGATGAGGGCGGGTGGTTTTTGGCGGGGGTGCTTCAGCACCTGCCGGCCCTGCTGGCCCTCACCTGCCCGAGCGTGAACTCCTACCGCCGGCTGCGCCCGGGGGCCTGGGCCTCGGCGACGGTCAGCTGGGGGGCGCAGAATAAGGAGGCAGCCGTCAGGCTGCTGCCGCCGGGGGCCGGCGCGAACGCCGAGCTGAAGGCGTGCGACCACACCTGCAACCCGTACCTGGCGCTGGGCGGGCTGATCGCCTGCGGGTTGGACGGCGTGCAACGCCATCTGACCTTGCCCGGCGAGGCCACCGAAGATCCCGCGGCGCTGAGCGGGGTGGCCGCGCTTCCTGCGCGGCTGGAGGACGCCCTCGACGCTCTGGAGGCGGACCAAGTGCTGGCCGGGGCGATGGGTCCGATCCTCCACGGCTCGTTCCTCGCGGTGAAGCGCTCCGAGGTGGCGGCCTTTGCGGAGCGCGACGACATTCCGGACCACATCCTGAGGTTTTAGCCATGGATCTCACGGGCATCCCGGTGATCGACCACCACGTCCACGCGCTGCGGCGGGCGCATCCGGCGGACGCGATGGCCTACCGCGCGGCCTTTACCGAGAGCGGCGACCCTGTGCAGATCCGCGACCACGTGCCCCACAGCGTCTACTACCGGTGGCTGCTGCGGGAGATGGCGGGTGTGCTGGGCTGCCCGCCGACCGAGGAAGCGGTGCTGGAGGCGCGCCAGCGGTACGCGACGCCGGCGGATCTGGCCCGTGTCCTCTGGCCGCGCGCCAACATCGCCGCGATGCTCTTCGACACCGGCTTCCTGCGTGAGCAGATGCTGTCCCCCGCCGAGATGGAGGCGGCGACCGGGATCCGCAGCCTTGAGGTCGTCCGGCTCGAGGTGCTGGCCGAGGACCTGATCGCGGAGAGCCGGACGTTCGAGGAACTGCGTGAGTCATGGCGCGCTGCTGTCGGAAGTCTGCGCGACCGCGGCGCGGTCGCGGCCAAATCCATCGCCGCGTACCGCACGGGGCTGGCCATCCTGCCCATGGGCCGAGACCTCGCCGCCGCCGCGTTCCGGCCGGGCCGCCGGCGCCTGGCATCCAAGCCCCTGCTGGACTTCCTGCTGTGGGAGGCCTTCCCGCTGCTGGCGCGGCAGGGTCTTCCGATTCAGTTCCACGTCGGGTACGGCGACGCGGACGCGGACCAGCGGCTGGCCAACCCGCTGCACCTGCGGGGCGTGCTGCAGGAGCCATCGCTGCGCGGCATGCCCGTGTTGCTGCTGCACTGCTACCCGTATGTGCGGGAAGCCGGTATTCTCGCCGCCACATACGCCCACGTGGCTTTTGACTGCTCCCTCATCATTCCCTTGGGAGTTGCTGGCGCGGCTCGTTACCTCGCCGAGGCGCTGGAGCTGGCGCCCGCGACCAAGCTGCTGTATGCCTCCGACGCCCACTCCTGGCCGGAGGGGCACTGGCTCGGCGCGCGGGTCTACCGCCAGGCCCTCGGCGGGGCCCTGGCCGCGGCGCACCGCGCCGGCCACGTTTCGGCCGGCGAGGCGGAGGATGACGCGGCGGCCGTCCTCGGCGGCAACGCGCGCCGCATTTACAGCCTGGGCTGACGGCCCCCTCGCCTTGGCAAGAGCCGGCACTTGGCCGGTTGGCTTGACATGTGCCATCGTGCGCGGTATGTAGATATGTGCCTACATATCTACGCGAGGTTGGCGACGTGTGGGTTTGAGCGACACGTTTCAGGCGCTGGCGGACCCGACGCGGCGGGAGATCCTGCGCATGCTCGCCGCGGGCGAGCTCAGCGCGGGCGAGATCGCCGATCGCTTCTCGATCGCGCGCCCGAGCGTCTCCCACCACCTGGCGGTCCTGCGCGCCGCCGGCCTCGTTACGGATGAGCGCCGTGGCCAGCACATCGTCTACAGCCTGGACGCCACCGTGTTCCAGGAGGCCCTGGCCTGGGCGGTGGCGCTTGTGCGGCGCGGGGAGGAGACATGAGCGAGTACCGGATCGACCGGCACATGGTCGCCGAGGACTGGCCGCTGTGGCTGCTGATCCTGGCGGAGCTCGCGGCGGGCCTGATCCTGCTGCCGCACCTGGCGGGGCCGGTCCCAGTGCACTTTGGCCTCAACGGGCAGCCCAACCGCTGGCAACCCGCGCGCGAGGCCGTGCTGATCATGCCGCTCCTGACGACAGTGCTCTACCTCGTCCTGCTGCTCGGGCCGCTGATCGACCCGCGCCGGCGCAACTACGCCGCCTTCGGGCCGACGCTGCGCATCGTGCGCTGGGCGATCGTCCTGCTCCTCGTCGCCGTGCAGGGGGCGGCCCTGGCCTCGGCCGCCGGGACACCGCTGGCCGGCCGGACCATCCCGCGGGTGGTTGCGGCCGTCCTGCTCCTGGTCCCCGGCAATTCGATGGGCCGCCTGCGCCCGAACTGGTTCTTCGGCATCCGCACACCCTGGACCCTGAGCTCGGACGAGGTCTGGCGCGACACGCACCGGCTCGCGGGCCGCTGCATGGTGATCGCCGGCCTGGTCGCCGTGCCGCTGGTGTTTGTGGCGACGCTCTGGGCGACCGAGGCTTCCGTCGGGCTGCTGCTGACGGCCGTCATCGTCCCGGCCGTATACTCCTACTTCCGCTACAGGGCGGTGACGTCGCCGCGGCAGCGCTGACCCTGGCCGCGGCACCGGGAGGGCAAAGGTGAAATGACCAGTCGGCCCTATACCGTTCTGGGGGCGCTCATCGGCGCGGTATGTGTCTATACCTTGGTCCACCTGCTCTTCTCAGGCCAGACCCGGAGTCTGCCAACCTACCTGGTGCAGGGCGTCCTCATCGGCTGCGGGCTGTCGCTTGTCACGGCCCAGGTTCTCGCGAGGATCAGGGCCGTGAACGTCAACGGCTGGATGACCATGTTCCGACGCGGCGTGCCGGGCAACGGCATGTTCATGCGGGCCGCGTCCTCCATGATGTCCCTGGGTCCCGTGAACGTGCCGCAGGAGGCCAGTGGTGGGACGATCCACCAGGTCGGCACCGGGATCAACCCCGGAGGCGGTTCGAAAGCTGTCGCTCGCCCCTTCCGCCGCCTCCCGCTCCACCAGACGAACGCGCGCTGACGACCGCCATACCATCCAGGACCTGCCGCACGACCTGCAGCATAAGGTGAGTAGCCCCGGGGGGTTTCACCCCGGGGCCCTCGCAGAACCGGACGTGAACGTCTCCGCTCATCCGGCTCCCCCTATTCCGCCGCCGGAAGGATTCCCATTTGCCAGTGTGCGAAAAGCTCCGGCTGCCGCTGTGC
>DAHVAF010000033.1 GCA_027314765.1 Clostridia bacterium
GACGCCTACCTGCCGGATCTTGAGGATGCCCTGGACGCCGAGGGCATCCCCTACTTCGCCGACCACCGCCGCCCCCTGCGGCAGCACCCCCTGCCGGCGCTGATCCGCGCCGCGCTCACGGTGGCCGTGGAGGGCTGGCCCACGGCCGCCGTCCTCGCCTGCCTCAAGACCGACCTCTGCCCCCTGAGCCGGGCCGAGGCCGATTCCCTGGAACGGGCGGCCCTGGCCCTGGGGATTCAGGGCGGGGCCTGGCTGCGGCCCGCGGCTTGGCGGGCCGCCAGGCCCGCCGTGACCCAGGAGGAGCCGGAGGACGAGCAGCCAGCCGCCGGGCCGCCCACGGCCATCGAGGATGCGCGGCGGCTGGCCGTGGGTCCCCTGCGCCGGCTCGCCCGGGAGCTGGGCGCGGCGCGGTCCGCCGAAGGCGCCATTGCCGCCCTGCGGCACTTTCTCGCACGGCTGGACGTGGCCGGCCACCTCCGGACCTGGGACACCGAGGCACCGTATCTACGGCATGGCGCCGTCGCTGAAGCCGTCGACCGGATGCTCGACGAGCTGGCTGCGGCGCTCGGCCCTGAGCCGCTGGATCTCGGCGAGCTGCGCGCCGCCGTCGCAACCGGGCTGGACGGGCTCAGCCTGGGCCTCATCCCGCCGACCGCGGATCAGGTGCTGCTGGGCGAGGTGGAGCGCTCGCGCCAGCCGCGGCTCCGGGCGCTGCTGCTGCTGGGCGCGGCCGAGGATGCCTTCCCGCGGACGGCCGGCGAGGACGGCGTCTTCCCGGACGCCGAGCGGGCGCGGCTGCGGGCGGCCGGCGCCGAGCTGGCCCCGGGCGCGGGCGAGCGGCTGCGGGACGAGCCCTACCTTGTCTACATCGCCATGACCCGCGCCGCCGAGCGGGTGCACGTCTCCTGGCCCATGCGGGCGGACGGGCGGGCCCTGCGGCCGGCGGCGTTCGTGGGCGACCTGATGGCGTCCTTCCCCGACGCCGTCCGGGACCGACCTGATCCTGGCCCGGGGGCCTTTGCGGGCTCGCTGCTGCGCGCCCTGGCCCAGGGCGGGGCTGGCTGGCGGCAGCACCTGCCTGCGTACGCGGCGCTGCGGGCGGAGCCGGATTTGTGCCGGCGCGCCGCGCCGGCATTCGCCGCACTCGGATACAGGAACGCGGTTGCGCCGCTGCCGCCGGACCTGGCGGCGGCCCTGTTCGCCAGCCCGGCGCGGCTGACGGCCACGCGCCTGGCGGCCTACGCCGCCTGCCCCTTCCAGCACTTCGCGACGTATGGCCTTCGCCTGCGCAGTCAGGCGGAGGCCCGTTTGGATGCCCCGGCCCTCGGTGCCCTGCTTCACGAGGATCTGGCGCACTTCGTGCGCCAGACCCTGTTGGATGGCCTCGACCTCGGCCGCCTGAGCGACGACGAGCTCATTGCCCGTTCCGAGTCTGCAGTGGCACGCCAACGGCCAGCGCTCATAGCCGCCGGGCTGGAGGGTCCCCGACTGCATCGGGCGGAGACGCGGCTGACCGCGTCCGTCACCGCCACCATGCGCGCCGCCCGCGACGAGGCGGCCGAAGGCAGCTTCCGCCCCGTCGCCGTCGAGCAGGAGTTTCAGAGCCAGTTACCGGGCGGCGCCACGCTGGTGGGGAAGATCGACCGCGTCGATGCGGCAGGCCCGCTCGTTCGCGTGGTGGACTATAAGAGCCGGCCGCGGCCCTTCCGGCCGGAAGACGTCGAGCTGGGGCTGGAGTGGCAGCTGCCGCTCTATCTCGGGGCAGTTGGCGGCGAACCCGGCGCGATGCTTTATCAGCCGGCGCACGAGCCGATGGTGGCGACCGACGGGCCGTTGGCGCCCGAGGAGGCGGCGCGCAAAACGCGAGGGGCGCTGCGCGCGTCGGGGCTCATCTCGCGCGCGGCGCTGGAACCGTCCGGACTGGGGTCTGGCGTACTTCCTGTGCGCCTGCGGCAGGACGGCCAACCGACGGCCGACTCCTCCGTGGCCGAGCCGGGCGAGGTGGCGGACCTGCTGACGGCGACGCGCCGAATGGCGGAAGACGTCGCCGACCGCGTGGCGGGCGGCGATATCGGGATCCGCCCGTGGCGGCGCGGGAGGACGACAGCGTGTCAGCACTGTGGGTTCGGCGCTGTCTGCCGCTTCGACCCACGGATCCCCGGGGAGCGGTTCCGTGAACTGGACTGAGGCTCAGGCAGAGGCGATCGCCACCCCGGGCGGGCTCACCGTGTCGGCCGGCGCCGGCTCCGGCAAGACGGCCGTCCTGACGGAGCGGGCCGTGCGGCTGCTGCGTGAGGTGGCGGCGGAGCGCCTGCTGGTCGTGACGTTCACGGAGGCCGCCGCTGCCGAGATGCGGGAGCGCATCGCGCGGCGGCTGGCGGACGAGGCGGACCCCCACCTGCGGCGGCAGGCCGCGCTGCTCCCGCGCGCGCAGATCAGCACCCTGCACGCCTTCTGCCTCACCCTGCTGCGGCGGTACGGCACCCGCATCGGGCTGCACCCCGGGTTCACCGTCATGGAGGCCGCCCAGGCGGAGGTGCTGCGGAGAGAGACCCTGGACAGCCTGCTGGCGCACAGCGGGGATGCGCTCTGCCGCGCGTATGGGGAACGCCAGGTCATGGATGCCGCCCTCGGCGTCCATGACCTGGCCCTCGCCCAGCCGGACCCGGGAGCCTGGTTGCGTGAGAGCGCCCGGCGGTACGCGGATGGAGACGTTCAGCCGTATGCGGAGGCGTACCTCGCGGCTGCGGGAGCGACCCTGGAGCGGGCACGGGCGCGGCTGCGGCAGGCTGCGGAGGTTGCACCTGCAGCGTACGTGCCCGTGCTCGAGCGGGAGGCGGCTGGGATTCCGGCTGTCGCTGAATGGGACAAGCTGTCGGCTGAGCTCCGCGCCTTCGGCTTTGGGAAGCTGCCGCCGTCCCGCGACCCCGACCGCGAGCGGGCACAGCGACTGCGCAATGAGGCGAAGGACGACATCGGGGCGCTCGTCCACGGACCGCTCGCGCGGTCCCTGGACGAGCACCGGGCTGAGATGGTCGAGCTTGCGCCACTCGCATCGGAGCTGGCCGACGTGGCGCTGCGCTTGGAGGCGGCCTTCGCGGCCGCGAAGGCCGCCCGTGGCTGCCTGGACTTCAACGACCTGGAGCACCGGGCCCTGGCCCTGGATATCCACGGCGACTACGACGCCGTGCTGGTGGACGAGTATCAGGACACCAGCCCCATCCCGGACGCGCTGCGGGCGGCCGTGGCGCCACCCGACCGCATCTTCCGTGTGGGGGATGTGCAGCAGAGCATCTACGGCTTTCGCCTGGCCGCGCCGGACCTCTTCCGCCGGCACATGGACGCCGGGCCGCAGGTGCGCCTCGGCGAGAACTTCCGCAGCCGCCGCGCCGTGGTCGACGCCGTCAACGCCTTGGCCGGGCAGATCCTGGAGGCACCCTACCAGCCGCTGGTCCACGCCGCCGGGTACGGTGGGCCCGACCCGGAGGTGCGGCTGCAGGTCCTGGAGACGGGGGTGCGGCCGCTCGAGGCCGAGGCGGCCGCCGTGGCGCAGATGGTGCGCGCGCTGCTGGATGACCCGCCGGATGTCGCCGGCCGGCCGTGCGGGCCGGACGACGTGGCCGTGTTGCTGCGGGCGGGCGGGGCCCGCGGGGCGGCCTACGCGGAGGCCCTGCGCGCCGCGGGGGTGCCGGTGGCCGCGGAGCCGGCGGGGCCCCGGGCCGGACAGGAGCTGCTCACGCTCTGGAGCCTGCTGCAGGCTCTGGACAACCCCCGCCGCGACATTCCGTTGGCGGCCACCCTGCGGTCCCCGCTCATCGGGCTGTCGGCGTCCGATCGCGCGGCCGCGCGCGCGGCCGCGACCGAAGTGGACT
Organism: Clostridia bacterium; assembly: GCA_027314765.1. Classification (GTDB taxonomy): domain Bacteria; phylum Bacillota; class Sulfobacillia; order RBS10-35; family JAJYVM01; genus JAJYVM01. The sequence goes on from DAHVAF010000033.1 coordinate 3,873, forward strand.
TCTGGGACGCCCTCCGCGCCCATCTCCCGGCGTGCGCGGCGACCATCGAGGACTGGCGCAGCCTTGTCCGCCGTGACGGCATCGGCGCGGGCCTCGCCGCCATCCTCCGCGCGCGCGGCTACGTCGACTTCGTGGCCGCCCTGCCGGACGGGCGCCACCGCGAGGCGGAGGTCCGCGCCCTGCTGCGGCGGGCGCGCGCCTTCGACCAGGACGCCCGCGGCGGCGGGATCGCGGCCTTTTTGGAGCTGGAGGCGCTGCGGGCCGAGCGCGCGGCCGGGGCCGACGCGGCGTCCGCGACAGGCGGGGTGCGCATCCTGACCATCCACGGCAGCAAGGGGCTCGAGTTCGGGGTGGTGGTGCTGGCCGGCTGCGGCAGCGCCTGGAACCGCGAGGACACCACGCGGCCCGTGGCCTGGCGCCGGGAGCTGGGGTTCGGGCTGGCGGTCGTGGACCGCTCCCTCGGCATCCGCTACCCGGCGCTGCCGCTGCTGGCCGTGCGCGAGGCGGCACGGACCGCCGCGCTCGCCGAGGAGGCGCGGCTCCTTTACGTGGCGATGACGCGCGCCCGCGAGCACCTCTGGATCGTGGGGACCGTCGGCGATGTGGACGCCGCCTGCGCGCGCTGGGTCGCGGGGGCGCTGGCCGACGGCGGCTGCGCCCTGGACTGGATCGGCACGGCGGCGGCGCGGCTGCCGTCCGGGGGGGCGATCCGGGCGCGGGCCGGTGCGAGCTGCCCGCTGGTGGACGCCGACGCGCCGCTGGCGGTCAGCCTGGGGGATTTCGCACCGGCGCTGGCCGAGGCGGCGGCCGCGCGCGAGGACGTGCTGCCGGCTGCGGCGATGGCGCGGCTGGGGGATGTGGGCGAGGGGCCCGCCGACCCGGAGGTGGTGGCCCGGCTGCGCTGGAGCTACCCCCACCCGGAGGCGGCAGGGCTGGCGGCCAAGGCCACCGTGACGGAGCTGAAGGGGCCGCTCGACCCCCTGTTCGACGCCGACGCGCCGGAGATCCCCGCCCCGCCGGACCTGGCGGCCCGGTGGGGGCCCCAGCCCGGCAGCGCGCTGGCGGGTACCGCCACGCACGTGCTGCTGCGCCACCTCGCCTTCGACGGCACGGACCCGGCGGCGCAGCTGGGGGCCCTGGTCGAGCGCGAGCTGCTGACCGCGGAGCAGGCGGCGGAGGTCGACGTCGCGTCCGTGCGGGCCTGGCTGGGGGGGGACTTGGCGGCGCGGCTGCGGGGCGCCTCGCTGCGGCGGGAGGTCCCCTTCTATCTGCGGCGCGACGCCGGCGGCGGCGAGTGGCAGCTGGTGCAGGGCGTCGTGGACCTGTTGGCGACGGAGGCGGACGGGCGCCTGCTGCTGCTGGACTTCAAGACCGGACGCGCCTCCCCGGCGCACCGCGAGCAGGTGCTCCTCTACGCGGAGGCGGTCGGTGAGGCCCTGGCCAGGCCGGTGGACGAGAGCTACCTCTGCTACCTGGGGCACGGGGACCAGCGTGTCGCGCCGTAAGGGAGACCCGCGGTCAGGTCGCCCTATCCGCTGCAACGCGCCGCCTACGAGCGTCACGAAATAACAACGTGACTTAGGTCGCTCCGCTATTGCTGGAGGCGATCACAGCGTTGGCCGGCCCAGAGCAGGCGTTCCGCGCGGGCCGCTATGTCAAGCAGCTTGAGGGGTATCGCGCCTTCCTGCCTGCGAGGCTTCCTCCGGAGCCCCCGATCGCGCACTTGGCGGTGCTCACCCGTTCTTAGCGAGCCACACTCCCACACTCCCGACCTCGCTCCGCCGCATGCTCGGGGCCCGGGACCAAGTGCGCGACAGCGACCCGGACTTATCGCGCGGCATTGCCGGCCCCGGCCGTGATGGGCTTCGGCCGGCGGTCCTGGGGCATACGGGCAGTCCTGTGTGGTCCAGGCTACACATCGCGCAAATGCCGTAGTCACGGGCGATCCGACGCCGATGGAGCTCAAAGCGTTGCCGTGGCTGTATCGGGAGCCATGGAATCTTAGTGGAACCGTATCTTTACCTCCTCTTTACACCTGCCCCTACCTAATCTAGGAATCGACCTGGGAGGGCACAATTCGGCGTGCGGCGTCGAGTCGCGCTTGGGCTCGTCATGGTGCTCGCGCTCCTCGGAGGCGTCCCGGCGATCGCGGCAGCCGCGAACACCCTGCAGCTCACCATCCCCGGGTTGACGGACACCTCCGCCACCGTCACGGTGACCGACACCACCTACGGAGCCGTCTACAACGTCACGTACAGCGGCGGGACGTGGTCGGGCCTCATCGGCTCGGCCAGCGACTCCTACCTGTTACAGGCCGTCAGCCAGAGCGTGTACGAGAACACGTACGACTCCCTGCTCGTGCCGTCAGCGGGCACGGTGACGGGCAGCACCTACGCGCTCACCACGCCGCTGGTGGTGCCGGCGGCCGCGCCGACGGCCGGCAGCGTGGCGTTCACCGGCGTGACGGCGACGAGCGCGACGGTGACCGCGACCGTCTATGCCGGCGTGTACACCAACCCTGTGGCCAACGCGGGCCTGGTCCTTGTGACAACCTCGGCGGGCGCATCCCTGGCCGCCGGCGCCAACGGGGTGACCGTGGCCGGCGCCGTCTACGGGTCGACCAGCGCCGGCGGGACCCTGGCCGCGACGCTCACCGGCGACAGCGGGTCGACCGTCGCGGTCGCCGTGTATTACAACGGAGCGCAGATCGCGACCGGCCAGACGACGCTGCTTGCGTCCGGCGGTGTGGCAAGCGGCAGCAGTAGCAGCAGCAGCGGGAGCGGCGCCAGCAGCGGCCAGTCCATCGGCCCCAACGGCGGCACGCTCACGACCCCGGATGGCACGTTCACCATGACGGTGCCCGCCGGCGCCATCGGGTCCGGGCTGACCCTGGGCGTGACCGCGGCGCCGAGCCCGCCGTCCGGCGCGCCGCAGCCGCCGTTCACCACCATCGCCAGCCAGTACTACACCCTGGCCGGGGCGGCGCTGAGCCAGCCGCTGGCCGCCCAGATCGGCTACCACGCCGCCTGGCTCGACGGGCTCTCGCCCAACCGGCTCGCCGTCTGGGCCCTGGTCGGCGGTGTGTGGAAGTATGTGCCCACCGCCCTCAACGCGGCGCAGGGCACGGTCTCCTTCTACGTGAGCGGGCCGACGACGCTGGTCGTCCTGTTCAACAGCACCCGGCTCACCGATGTGGCTTCCGGCTTCTGGGCCGAGCCGGCCCTCGACACCCTGCTGGGCGCCGATGTGGTCAACGGCTACCCGGACGGCTCGTTCCAGCCCGCCCAGCCCGTGACGCGCGCCGAGTTCATCAAGATGATGGCGCTGAGCCTCGGGCTCACGCCAAGCACCACGCCCCCGCCGTTCACTGATGTCGCGCCCGGCGACTGGTTCGCGGGGTGGGTCGGGGCGGCCGTGCAGGCCGGGCTGATCCAGGGCGTCGCGCCCGGCACCTTCGCGCCCGACCAGGCGCTGACCCGCGACCAGATGGCCGTGCTGCTGGCCCGGGCCCTGAAGCTGCAGGGCGGGTCCGCGCCGACCTTCAGCGATGCGTCCCAGGTGCAGGGGTGGGCGGAGGCATCGCTGGCGGCGGACATCAGGGCACGCCTGTTGAACGGCTACCCGGACGGCACCTTCCGCCCGCTGGATCCCAGCTCACGGGCCGAGTCGGCGCAGGTGCTGGCGGCGCTCATCCACTACCTGGCGCCGTAGGCGCCACTTGTCCGGTCGCGCCGGCGGCCGCCCTCTACCGGTACAGGTCGGCAAGGGCGGCGGCCAGCGCCTCGAACCATGCGCGGTCGCCGTCCGTAAACGCCCCCGTGCGGGGATCCTCCACATCGAGGGTCCCCGCGGCGCGGCTCGCCACCACGACCGGCACCATCATCTCCGAGCCGGTCGAGTCCAGCGCCGTGAGGTGGCGGGGGTCCTGGGCCACATCGTGGGAGACGACCGTGGCGCCTGCAGCGATCGCCACCCCCGTCAGCCCGCGGCCGGCCCGCTCCAGGCCAGATCGACGACGTCGCCGCCGTCCACGCGGTGGACCCCGACCCAGCGCCGCCCGGTCTCCGCGCGGATGATGTCGGCGACGGCCTGGGGGTCTCCGGCCTGAGCCGCCGCGCGCACCCGGACCAGGCTGGGCAGGTCGTCCAGCGCCGGCAGGATGGCGGCGGCGCCCGCCTCGCGCAAGCGCCCTGGCGAACAGGCTCCGGGCCACGCCCACGGGCCAGGCCCCCGCAGCCAGGCCAGCCGCCCGGTCCGCCGGGGCATCCCCGACCATCACCGCGTCGGGCCCCGCCACGCCGATGCGCTCGCGGGCCAGGTGCAGGGGCGCCGGATCCGGCTTCGGGCACGGCACGCCGTCCAACCCCACGACGGCCTCGACCAGGCCGTCCAGCCCGCACACGTGCAGGCCGCGCTCCGCCGTCTCGCGCATCTTGTTCGTCACGACCGCGCGGGCCACGCCCAGCTGCCGAAGCCGCTCCCAGCGCCTCGCGCGCGCCAGGGAAAGGGCCGCGCCATCTGGTCGTGGTGAGCGGATTTGAAAACGCTACCGCGCCACGCACTCCTCCGCGCGGGCGGGAGCCAGGCGCGCCAACGACGCCCGCAGCGGCTCCCCGAAGAACGGCAGCAGGCCGCGCGCCACGTCGAGATCGGCCCCGCGCGCCGCGCGAAAGGACGCCATGATCAGCGGCACCGTGTCCGGCAGGGTGCCGTCAAGGTCCAGCAGCACGCCAGCCCTCAACCGGTTAGGACCTCCAGCACCAAAGGAAGCGGCGCCGGCGGCGCCGCGCCGATCTCATACGCTGCGCGCACGGCCGCCACACCCTCGCCGTCCCGGCGCGCCAGGACGGTCGCCAGGGGCTCCCCGGCCCGCACGGCGTCTCCCCGCTTGCGGTGCAGGATCACGCCGACGGCCGGGTCGACCGGGTCCTCCTTACGGCGGCGCCCGGCGCCCAGGTCGGCCACCGCCCGGCCGATGGCCAGGGCATCCACGCCGGTCACGAAGCCGCTGGCGGGCGCCGCGACCTCGACCTGCACGGGGGCCCGCGGGAGCCGGTCGAGGGCACCGGGCTCGCCCCCCTGGGCCTCCACCATCGCGGTGAGGCGATCCAGGGCGGCGCCGCTGCGCAGGAGCTCCCGCAGCCGTGCGCGGTCGGCTCCGACCTGCTCCGCAAGGGTGAGGCAGAGCTCCGCCAGGTCCGGCGGCCCGTCCCCGCGCAGCGTGGCCACGGCCTCGGCGACCTCGACGGCGTTGCCGACGGCATGGCCCAGCGGCTGCGACATATCGGACAGGACGGCGGCGACGCGGCGCCCCGCCGACCGGCCGATGGCCAGCATCCGGCGAGCAAGGTCGCGCGCCTGCGCGACCTCCTTCATGAACGCGCCGCTGCCGACCTTGACGTCCAGCACGATCGCATCCGCGCCACCCGCGATCTTCTTGCTCATCACGCTGGCCGCGATCAGGGCCGGGCTCTCGATGGTGGCCGTCACGTCGCGCAGGGCGTAGAGGCGGCCATCGGCGGGGACGAGGTCCGGGCCCTGGCCGGCGATGGCGATGCCGATGCGGCGCACCTGGTCGAGAAAGCGGGCCGGGGGCAGGTCCACGCGCACGCCGGGGATGGACTCCAGCTTGTCGAGGGTGCCGCCCGTGTGGCCGAGGCCACGGCCGGACAGTTTGGCCACAGAAAAGCCGGCCGCCGCGAGCAGGGGCAGGAGGACCAGCGAGGTCTTGTCGCCGACACCGCCCGTGCTGTGCTTATCGACCTTCGTCCCCGGGATGGCGGCGAGGTCGGCGGTGCGCCCGGAGGCGATCAGGGCCTTGGTCAGGGCCGCGGTCTCGCCGTCGTCCATGCCGCGGAAGAAGACCGCCATGCAGAGGGCGGCGGCCTGCTCGTCGGCGACGGCGCCGTCCATGTAGGCGGCGATGAAGGCGGCGATGTCCGCGTCGGTGAGCCGCTCGCCGTCGCGCTTACGCCGGATCACGTCGACGGGGTCGAGCTTGGCGGGGCGGCCCCGGCCTGCAGGCGGCTCAGGCATGGCGGAACGCCTCGGGCAGGAGTTGCCCCAGGCTGACCACCCGCGGCCGCCCGTCGGCCTCCTCCAGCACCACCGCCAGGTCGTCGCCGCCGAACTCGGCCAGCACCTGGCGGCAGGCCCCGCAGGGCGGGCAGGGGCGGGCCTGCGGGCTATGGATGGCGACTGCGGCGAGGCGCTCGGCGCCCCCGGCGGCGACGGCGGCAATCACCGCGGCCCGCTCCGCGCAGACCGTCAGGCCGTAGGAGGCGTTCTCCACGTTGCAGCCTGTCGCCGTCCGCCCGCTCGCCGTCAGCACGGCCGCGCCCACGGGGAACTTCGAGTAGGGGGCATAGGCGTTCCGAGCCGCCTGGCGGGCCAGCTCCAGCAGGTGCGCGGGGTCCGCGGCGACGTCCGTGGCGGCCGCCTCCCTTGGCGGGACCGAATCAGCGCTTGCCCGGCTCCATGGCGGCGCCAGCCACCTCCACCTCGGGACCCAGCCCCAGGTGGCGGCGGAACTCCTCCACCCTCTCCGGCGGCGCCAGCACCTGCACGCGCTTGGCCTGGCGGTCGAAGTTGCGCGCCAGGCTCGGCGCGAGCAGCGAGACCTCCGGGTCGGCGGTGGTGCGCCCGGTGCCGTCGATGACAGGCACCTCGAAGAAGAGCTCCTTGCCCAGCCCCGCCACATCGACCAGCAGCGCGTGGTCGGGCGTGCTCCCGCCGAGGCCGCGGCAGGCCTCGGTGCAGGCCCCCACCTGCTCCCAGTAGCCGGCGCCGGCGATGGCCTGCAGAAAGGGGTTGCCGCTGTCGGCCGCCGCCTGCAGGCTGCCCGACCAGACCCGGCGGTAGAGCCGCCGCCCCGGTCCCGTGACCCGGCCCACCAGGTCGGCCGTGGCGGCATTCGGGCAGGCGCGCAGCCGGGCCAGGGCCCCGCCGTCGTCCTGGTCGGCCAGCTCATCCAGGTCGAGCTGCTCCAGCTGCAGCGCCTCGGTCACCGCCCGCCGCACCATCGCCTGCGCCGCACGCACGGTGTGGTGCCAGTACACCTCGCGGTACATCAGGTAGGAGGCGAAGATCACGGTCTCCACCGCCGACACGCCCTTCGGCGTGATGCCGAGGCGGACGCCGTCCGGCGCGAACGCGATCGCCCCCATCAGCCGCTCCCCGTCGATGGCGCGCCCGTAGGGGACGCCCGCGTGGTGGCTGTCGCGCTCCAGGTAGTCGAGGCGGTCGGGGTTGAGCGGCCCGGACAGCAGCTCCCGCAGGCGCAGGTCGCTCGCCGTGCGCAGGGCCGACGACTCGTCGACGATGGCCGCCACGCGCTCGGGGTCGACGTGCCAGGCCTTGCCCAGCACGGCGACGACCTCCGGGTCGCCGAGCAGGATGCGCCGCGTGCGCTCCTCGTGGCGCGGCAGCGGCGCGATGCCCTCCAGCGTGTGGGAGAAGGGGTAGTGCCCGACGTCGTGGCAGAGCGCCGCCACGAGGATGCAGCGCAGGTCGTCCTCGCGCAGCAGGCGGCCGCCGCCGGCCTCCAGGAGCTGCGCCAGCATGCGGCGCATGAGGTCGTAGGTGCCGAGGGAGTGCTCAAAGCGCGAGTGTACGGCCCCGGGGTAGACAAGATCGGCCTGTCCCATCTGGCGCACGCCGCGCAGCCGCTGGATGGGCGCCGTGTCGAGCAGGCGCAGAAGGCGGGGCGTGGCCGGCACGTTGCCGCGCAGGGGCACGCGCACGGGCGGCCGCTTGGCCGAGACGGCGTCCAGCTCCGGGATCCACGCCATGCCGCATTATTCTACCACCTGGCAGGACATGGCGGCGCCCGGTCCGGTGCGGCGATCGGCGCACGACCGCGGGCCCGCTGCGGCGCGCTGGGTGTTGCGGGGGCGCCGCGCTCAGACCGCCCGGGCCGGACGTGCGCACCGGTGCGGCATCGGAGATCGGCGCCGGCGTCACGTTCGGGGCGGGCCGGCCCACTCGGCCGCCGATGCACCGTGCGCTGGGTATCCATGGGCTGCGGCGCCACGTCGCGGCTGGGCGGCCCCCTCGGCCGCCGCTGCACCGTGCGCTGGGTATCCATGGGCGCCGGCGTCACGTCGCGGCTGGGCGGCCCGCTCGGCCGCCGCCGATGCACCGTGCGCCTGGTGTCCCTCGGTGCTGGCACTCCCGTCTGAAATGGGCCGGCTGGCTCGGCCGCCGCTGTACAGTGCGCCCGGCGCCAACGTGGCGGGTAGCGCCCGGTGCCGGCGCCCCGCGCTGCGCTTGGCCCCCTCAGCCGTCCTCCGCCGGCCCGACGCGCAGGGACGGTGTGCGCGGGTCCCCGGGCAGCGGCCCGGGCCATGGCATGCCCACGGGGGTTGGCCCCACTCTGACTCGGTGGTCCAGGCGCGCGTGCTCCATGGCCGTCCATTCGTCGGGAGCTCCCTCCACCGCGACGCCGGCGCGGCCCAGGGCGCCGGCCGCCTTCACGGCCGCGGGCAGGTCGAGGAGCCAGGTGGCGGTTCCCGCTGGCTGCGCTCCGGCCGGCGGGGACCAGCCCTCGGGCACCCCCTCCGGGAAGCGCAGGACCACGACCGGCCGCATGGAGGCGCGGCGGGCCGGCAGCGCCCACTCGAGCACGGCGGCGCGCACGTTGTCCGGAACGCCGAAGCGGGCCTCCGCCGCCAGCCGGCCGAGCCATGCCGCCGCGGGCTCCCCGTGCCGGCTGCGGCTCCGCACGGTCTCGCGCGTGATTCGGTAGCGCGCCACACGGTCGGCGCCGAGGGGACGGGCCCACCGCGCCAGGTCCCAGATGACGCGGGCCGGCGCCCCGGGCGGCACGATGACCTCGAAGTCCGCGCCGACGAGCACCCGCTCCGCCGGTGGCGGCAGGTCGGGCGCAGCCGCGCGGAGTACCGCAAGGGCCGGCTCCGTCAGCCGCAGGGCGTCGCTCGCGCTGCTCCGCCCCCCGGCTGCGATGGCACCGAGCAGCAGGCCAGGCCGCAGGAAGAGCGCGTCCACGACGGCGGGCAGCGGCGGATACATCCGCACGTAGCGGGCCAAGTGCCCGCGCCAGCGGTTGAAGTCGACCCAGCCGCCGCCCGCGAACGGCGCCAGCAGCACGACCAGGCGGCCCCCGAGACGCAGCGTGGCAAGGTCGAGCCAGGCGCGGACGAGATCGCCCCACTGCTCGCCCGGCGCCGTGTCGACCCACGCCTCGGCGTTGCCGGACGTGCGCCAGCCACGGTCGCCCGCCTCCAGGAGGTCCAGCTGCATCGCCAGGGCCAGGTGGCACGCCAGCATCTCGCTGGCGTAGCCGTCCCAGCCACGGAAGACCGGATCGGGCAGGACGGCTCGGCTGCGGTCGAAGAGCTCCGCAAGGCGGCGCTGGTCGACCTGGAAGACCTCGCCCTGCTGCCGCACGCGGATGCCATCGGCCATGACACCGAGCAGGCGGACGGTGTCGGCCACGGCCGCATGAGGGTCTGCCGCGGAGGCCAACTGCGCGTCGGCCACCGACGGGGCGCAGGCCTCCTGCAGCCAGGCGGCGGCCGCCCCCCGTGCCGCCGTGGCCGCCTCCTGCAGGACGATGTACGTCCAGGGGCTCACCCCTCTCGGCGCGACGAGCGCGGCGCGCTCGAGCGCGGCGAGGGCATCGGCGGCCGACGTGGGGTGGATCCGGCCAAGCTCGCGCGCCAGCGTGTTGCGATCCGCCTGGCCGTCAAAGCCGAGGATCAGCAGCGTGAGGGCGTCCCGCGCCGCGGGGCCCAGGGTGGCGAGCGACCTGGAGATCCGCACGGGGCGCGCCACCGCCTTCGCGAGGGCGGACCCGTCAGACCCCTCATCCAGGCCCACGGTCTTGGCCAGCGCCGCCCGCTCGGCCGAAGACAGGCGCGGGAGCCACTCGGCGACGTTCACCGCGGGCGGACGGCAACCGCGCGGATCTCCGCAATCGGCAGGTCGACGTCGGCACCGGAGTCGACGCACCGACCCCGCACGCACCCCCCCGCGAGGACTGGGACGATAGCGCACCTGCTGCCGTCTCGGCTTTCCACCTCGATCAGCCGCTTCATCCGCTCGGCGCGCCCCTCAAGGTCCCGGAAGACTCGGCTCGGTGCGTGCGGCGGCACGAAGACCTCGAAATCCGGCTGCACCACCACCGGCTCGTCCATGGCGGGCAGGGGCACGGGCTTGGCCTGCAATGCGTCGGCCGCCGGCGCAACGAGGCGGATGGCGTTCGTCTTGCCCCGGAAGCCGGTGGCGAATGCGCCGATGGCCATCCCCCGCACCATGAACGCACAGACCATCGTGGCGACGGCCTCGTGGGTGTCGAGGGCGAACGGCGCGCACCTGGCGGCGAACCGCTCGGCATCGACCCAACGCTCGCCGCCGCAGGCGGCGATGAGCTCGTCCATGGGCGGACCTATGCGGTTGCGGCCGAGGTCGCGCCAGGCGCAGAGGACGGACTTCCACTGAGCCGCGGGGTGCATGGCGACCCACCGCTCGGGCGCGGCGCGCCACTGGCCGGGCCCGGCCTCGATGAGGTCCAGCTGCATGAGGAGCGCCAGGCCAAGCCCGCGGCCGGGTTCGTAGCCGGCCCATCCGGGAAACTCGGGGGGCACCGCACCACTTGAGCTGCCGACATCGAAGATCCCTTGCAACCGCCTGCGATCCAACTTGTGCACGTCGCCCGCGGCCGTGACCCGCACCCCGGCGGCAAGGGCGCCAAGCAGCCGCGCCAGATCCGCCAGAACCAGCGCGGGGGCAACGGCGTACGCGGGCTCGGGCGGCGACTCCAAGAACCTCGGATCCGTGAAGGGCCGTCCGGACACGACCGGGGCGGCCACGGCCGCGACCTCCTCGTAGACAGCGACCTCGGCGCCGGTGATCTCCGCCGGTAGGATGAGCCCCTTGCGCCCGAGCGCGCCCAGCACGGTGGGACGGTGGCGCAGGCGCATCAGGACCTCGGCGCGCGGCCCGTGCCCGCCCATGGCGTGGATGAGGAGGGCCAGCGCGTCGCGCTCGGCGGGCGTCAGGCCCTTCAGGACGGCCGCGATGCGCGTCGGGGACGCGATCTGGCTGGCCAGCGTCTGCGGGCTGGCGTCGGCCAAACCAAGGTCGATCGCCAGACGGCGCCGCCCCTCAGGGCTCAGACGGCGGAGCAGGGCCGGAGTCACGGCCGGGTGGCGGCGGCGCTGCCCGGCATCTCGACGGCGCGCCGGATGCAGTACCGGTATCCCTGCTCCGTGAGGAAGAGCTGCCGGCGCAGCGCGAAGTCCTCCTCGACCGTCTCGCGGCTCACGAGCGCGTAGAAGGTGGCCGGCCGCCCATCCCGCTTGGGGCGCAGGATGCGGCCCAGGCGCTGCGCCTCCTCCTGCCGCGACCCGAAGAGGCCGGAGACCTCGATCGCGACGCTGGCATCGGGCAGGTCCACGGCGAAGTTGGCCACGCGCGAGACGACCAGCACCGGCTCCTCCCCGGCCCGAAAGGCGTCGAACAGCCGGTCGCGCTCCCGCTGGGGCGTCTTGCCCGTCAGCAGGGGTGCCCGCAGGCGCTCCGCGATGCGGCCCAGCTGACCGAGGTAGTGCCCGATGACGAGGACCCGGTCGTCCGGGTGGGCTTGGACGAGCTGCTCCGCCAGGGCCTCCTTCTGGGGGTTCTCGGCCGCCAGGCGGTAGCGCGCGGACCCGTCGGCCAGCGCATAGGCGGGCCGGAGCTCCGCCGGGAGGTCGAGCCGCAGCTCGTGGCAGGCGGCGGTCGCGATCCACCCCTGCGACTCGAGCACGCGCCACGGCAGGTCGAATCGCTTCGGCCCAATGAGGGCGAAGACATCGTCCTCGCGCCCGTCCTCGCGGACCAGCGTCGCCGTCAGGCCCAGCCGGCGGGTGGCCTGGATCTCCGCCGTCACGCGGAAGACCGGCGCCGGCAGCAGGTGGACCTCGTCGTAGATGACAAGCCCCCAGCGCCGTGCCTGGAAGAGCTTCATGTGGGGGAACTCGTCGCTGTCCTTTCTGTGGCCGGCCGTGAGCATCTGGTAGGTGGCCACCGTCACGGGCGCGATCTCCTTCGCCTGCCCCGTGTACTGGCCGACCTGCCCCTCACCGAGGGTGGTGCGCCGCAGGACCTCGCCGATCCACTGCCGCACGGAGGTATTGCTGGAGCAGAGGATCAGGGTCTGCGTGCCCAGGGCGCAGAGCGCGGCCAGCCCGACCAGGGTTTTGCCCGCGCCGCACGGCAGCACCACAACGCCGCTGCCCGCGTCGCGGTGCAGGAAGGCGTGAAGGGCCTCCCCTTGGTAGGCGCGGAGCGCGAAGGCCTCGCCATCGGGCGTGGCGGCCCGCAGGCCGACCTCCAGCGCATCTCCGTCCCGGTAGCCGGCCCGGTCGTCGACCGGATGACCCGCCTTGAGCAGGGCCTGCTTGACGAAGCCGCGGGCCAGCGGCGCGAGCCGCAGCCGCGTGTCGCTGGTCCGCGCGGCCACATGGGGCTGAACGCTGCGCAGGCGGGCGATCTCCGTGAGCAGGAGGGGGTCGTCCGCCTCCAGGTAGAGGTGGCCGTCCTCCGCCAGCAGGCGGATGCGGCCAAAGCGGGCCATGCGGTCGGAGACCGTCGCGACGACCTCTCCCGGGAGCGGGAACTTGCTCCAGCGGCGCAGCGCAGCCTCGACCCGGGCGGCGGTCCAACCCGCGGCCGCTGCGTTCCAGAGCGACAGCGGCGTGATGCGGTACGTGTGGATGTGCTCGGGGCTCTTGACCAGCTCGGCGAACCCGATCAGATCGTCGCGGGCGGCGGCGAAGTTGAGGTTATCGACCTCGAGGAGGACGCTGTGATCGCTCTGCACGATCAGCGGCATCTCCGGCCGGTAGGCGTCCGTCGCGGCATGCCCCCTCGCCGCTGAATTCTAACAGAGTTTGCGGGGCACCTGGCGGCACCTCACCATGGGACAGGGGTGCCCGCGTGCGAATCGATGCCGATGGCCGGACCCTGGATGTCGAGGACGGCCTTCGGCGCCTGCCACGGCGAGCTGCCGAGCGCGCCGACGTGGAGGCGCTGTGGCTGTTCGGCTCGTACGGGACGGAGCGCCAGACGCCGCTGAGCGACGTGGACCTTGCCGTCCTGCCCGCGCCCGGCACCCCGCTCGATATCCACTGGGTGCTGAGCTGCTCCGCATGGCTCGCTGAGGTGCTGGAGACGGACGAGGTCGATGTGATTCGCGTCGACGCCGCCCCGCTTTGGCTTCAGGCCGAGATCGTCGATCGCGGGCGCGTGCTCTATGTCCGGGACGCCGTACGCCTTGCCGATTACGTGGAAGGCGTGTGGCGCATGTGGGGCGACTTTGCGGTCGACTGGCGCGCCTTTCAGGCCGAGGCACGCCGCGTGCGCCTGGAGGCGGCCAGCCATGGACATTGACGCAGACCGCCTTCAGGCCAAGCTCGACGATATCGCCGGCCGGGTGACGCAGCTGCGGGAGACGCGCGCTGCCGGCAGAGCGGCCTTCCTCTCCGACAGGGTCCTGGTGGATGCCACGGTGCGCCGCCTCCAGACCGCCATCGAGGCGGCCATCGACGCGGCCCTGCACGTGATCGTGCGCGAGAACCTCGGCAAGCCGCGGGACCACGGCGACGCGTTCCGGCTGCTCGTCCAGGCGCGCGTGCTCAGCAACGATGTCCTGCCGCGCCTGCTGGCCATGGTCCGGTTCCGCCACCTCGCCGTGCACCTGTATGCGGAAGTGGACGATGACGCGGTCTGGGCCATTGTGGATGACGACCTTGCCGACCTGGACGGGCTCGTCGCCGCTCTGAGCGAGCGGTATCTGTCGCCGCCTCCACCCCACGACGAAACGCAGTAGGCCCGATCCATCACGGCTCATCCGCCGAGCCGCTCCGGCTCCAGGTGCCCCGCCCCCTGGCCGCTGAACCATGGCCGTCAGGTGGTGACGGCGTGGAGCTCGGCGACCGCCTGCGCGAGGTCCGCAAGGCACGCGGCATGAGTCTCTACGACGTCCAGCAGCGCACCGGCCGCCACTTCTCCACCATCGCGAAGTACGAGCGCGGCGAGCGCAAGCCGAGCGTGGAGATGCTGCGCGAGCTGGCTGAAGTGTACGACGTGACCGTGAGCGACCTGGTGGAGGAGCGCTCCGCCCGCGGCGGCGGCCGGTCGGCGGAGCGGACCGACCTTCAGATCCTCCTCGCCATCGCCCAGCGCATGACGCCGGAGCAGGTCGCCGACCTCACGGAGCTTCTGAAGATGCTGGTGGGCCGGCCGGCGCAGCCGCGTTAGCCGCGTTAGCCGCGCCGGTCGCCCGCCCGCACCTCACTGCCCCGTGAGGGACTGTACCTGGTGCTGCAGCAGGTACTTCTCCGCCGCGGCCAGGAAGCCGGTGTGCGTCGGGACCGCCAGCACCTGCTTGACCTTCGCCGCCACGGCCGCGTCCAGGCTCTGCTGGAACGCGATGCTGATCGTTCCGTCCGGCAGCGGCAGCCCGTTGGCGGCCGCGAACCGGTCGGCGGCCGCATCCGTATCGGCGCCGTAGATTCCGTTCTCCTGCCCGGGGTTGTATCCGAGCCAGTCCAGCCGCTGCTGCACGCCCAGGACGTCAAGGCCGACCAGGCCCTGCGTCAGGACGCGCGCGCCGATCGCCGCGAAGTCGGGGATCGGCGGCGGCGGGGGTGGCGGTGGCACGACGATGTTCGGCGTGATCCCGTGCCCATTGATCGGTGCCCCGGCCGGCGTGAAGTCGTGGGCGATGGTCATCTTCAGGGCGCCCCCATTGCTGAGGCTGAACAGCTCCTGCACGGACCCCTTCCCGTACGTCTGCTGGCCGATGATGACGCCAACCCCGCGCGCCTGGATGGCGCCCGACAGGATCTCGGCCGCGCTCGCCGTGTTGCCGTTCACCAGGACGGCGAGCGGCGGGATCACCGGGTGTCCGTTGGCGCTGAACACCGTCGCGTTGCCCTGGGCGTCGACGACCTTGACGATCGGCCCGGCCGGAATGAGCTGCTGCGCCACGGCCACAGCCTGATCCACGTATCCGCCCGGGTCGTCGCGCAGGTCGAGGATCAGCCCGACGGGCTTGCTGGCCTCGGCCTTATCCAGCGCCGCCGTGAAGAGCGAGCCGGTGTCCTGGTCGAACTGGCTGATGCGGATCTCGGCCAGGTGGCTCGGCAGGTTGGTCTCCGACACGCTGGGCGACGGGTTGACGTTGCCCCGCGTGACGCTCACCACGATGAGGTTCGGATCCCCCGGTCGCCGCAGCGCCAGGATGACCGGCTGCCCAAGCTGGCCGCGGATCTCGTTGCCGATGTCCTGCAGCGTGTGCCCCAGGGTTGTCTGCCCGTTGACGAAGACGATCTCGTCAGTGGCCCGCACGCCCGCCTGGTCAGCTGGACCGTTTGGCACCACGGACAGCACCTCGGGGTAGCCGTCCGCGCCGGTGCCAATCACGACCCCGATGCCGACGAACCCGCCCTGCAGGGTGCTGAGGAACTGCGAGGCCTGCGCCGGGTCGTAGTACTGCGTGAACCGGTCGCCCGTGGCCGCCGCCATGCCGTTGATGGCGCCGGTGACGAGCGCATTGACATTGACCGTGCCAGCGAAGCTCTGCGTGAGGAGGTCGTACACCTCACGCACCGCCGCGAGCGGGTCGGTCCCGTAGGGCACAGGCGTGGCCGCCTGCGCCCGCGGGATGGCCGTCACGAGCAGCGTCGCGGCCACCCCAGCGGCGAAGGCGGCCGCGACCGCGCGCCGATGCGTCATGCGCTCAGCTCGTGATCGAGAACGGGCACTTGGCGATGGGCGTCCCGTCCCGGTACAGGGTGACATAGACGACGCCGGTGCCCGGCAGGAAGCCCTGATTGGCCGTCAGCGGCGGGTTGAGCGCGAACGGATCCTCCAGCGCCACCTCGCCCGGCAGTCCCGTCAGGCTCTGGGGCAGCACCCAGCCGAGCCCAGGCCCGTACGTCGGCGCTGTCACGTTGGACCCGCCCGCCCCCGTGAGGGGCTGCATCTGGACGGTGTCCTCCTTCAGCACCTGCCCGCTGCTGCTGGTCCACTTGAACTCGTAGGTGTGGGTCGCACCGTCGTCCCAGAGCAGCGCGTACGCCGCGATGTCGGTGTTGTTGGCCGACGAGGACGAGAACGATTGCGCCACGTTGTTCGGCCCGCCGGCGGCCGACGCCGTCCCGACCATGGTCGAGCTTGGCGTCGAGGTGGGCTCCGTCACCGACCTGGCCGTCACCAGCTCGATGAGGTTCGGCTGCACCTGGGCCGTCAGCGTGCTCGGGTCCCACGTGACGGTGGCCCCCAGCGCCTGCGCCACAAACCGCAGCGACACCAGCGTGCGCCCGTTGACGATGATCGCCGGCACGTCGCTCGTCACCGGCACCCCGCCGACCTGGACGTTGGCCACGGGGTAGCCGATGTACGTGGATCCCGTCGCGAACGCGATGCCGCCCGCCAGCAGCACGACACCGGCCACACCTGCGGCAACGCGGCCCCAGTGACGCATCGGGTAATCCGCCTCCTGGCTCCATGCTGTACCGGATTGCCTTCGCGCTCGCAATCTGGAAGACCTGCCACTGCCGCATTACGGACCCGTAAAGGCGAACACTGCCAACTCGCGGCGGCCGGCGCGATGCACCGGCCGCTTGCCGCGGCTTTGGCTGCGGCCCAACGGCCTGCTGGCGACGGTGGGCGGCGACCGCAGCCGGGCGCTCCGTGCTTATGAGCCCGCGATGGAGTGCGCCGATCTCGGCTCGCTGTGGCGGGCGCCTACTTGGTCGTCGTCGGCCGCTCGCCGAGCAGATCCCGCAGGCGGCAGGAAAAGCCCGGCAGCGTCGGATCATCGACCGAGGCGTTGAGGTCGCCGACGGTCCTGGGCGCCTGCCCCCCACGATGCTGCGTGAGTGACCAACGCCGAGGATCCACGACCCACACGGACCGCACGCCCGCGGCCAGGTACTGCTGCACCTTACGCTGCATGTCTTCTTCGTCCGGCAGGTGCACCTCGACGACGAGGTCCGGCGGCACCTCCGCGAAGCCCTCCTCGTCACCAAGCTGCCTCAGGCGTTCTGGGCCGTAGAACGCCACGTCGGCACCGCGCAGGATCTGGAGCGGCTCGCGCCGGAGGTAGATGCCGAACTCGCCGCCGCCCACCTCCGCTGGACCGTTTGCCTCGGCAAAGGTGTCGAGCACACGGGCGATCCTGACGACCATGCGCCCGTGGCGCCGGCCCGCCGGGCTCATGATGACCAGCTCCCCCTCATCGATCTCGTAGCGCCAGCCTCGGGGAAGCCGGCTCAGCTCGTCGGCCGTCCACGGCTTCTTGGTGATGATGCTCGACGGTGGCACCCCCTTTGGGCCATTCGAACGCGTGCATGCGCCCTGACGGCACCGTGGGGCCAGGCCCCTACGGGGCCTCGTGGGCGATGACGCGCGCCAGGACCGTTGCGGCCTGCGCCCGCGTGACCCCGGCCAGCGGCTGAAAGCTCCCATTCGGGTACCCGTTCATGTAGCCGGTCGCGACGGCCGCCAGAACGCCGGAGACCGCCCAGGCGTCGATCTGCGACGCGTCCGTGAAGCCCAACCCGCCCGTGGGCTGAAGCTTCAGCGCGCGCATCAGGAGCACCGCGAGCTGCTCCCGCGTGACGGGTGCGTTGGGATCAAACGCCGTTGCTGTCACCCCGGTCATGACGCCAGCCTGTGCCGCGGCCGCCACGTAGGGCGCGTACCACTCTCCGGCCGGCACGTCGGCGAAGGATGGCGGGCTCGCGGCCGGCGGCAGGCTCAGCCCGACGGCCACCATCTTCGCGAACTCCGCGCGTGTGACCGTCAGGTCGGGAGCGAACGCGCCTCCACCCACGCCATCCATGACGCCTGCCGCAAGCATGGCACTGATGGACCCGCTGGCCCAGTAGTCGGCGGGCACATCGGCGAAGGTCGTGCGGTTGGCCAGCACGGCGACCGTCTCCGGACCGGGGATGTACGCCTGGACGCTGTGGCTGCCTGGGTTCACCGCCGTCGGCTGAAAGACCCAGCCGACTCCACCCTGCCAGGCGTAGACCGAGAGGGCATAGGGCGACGTCGTCCCGACCCAGTCCGCGTTGTACTGGATGGTTGCGGACTGCGGCGCGCTCATCGGGTAGCCGACGAGCTGAAAGTACTGGCTGACGGCCCGGAAGCCGGATGGCAACGGCGGTGCCTGGCTCGGCGCCGACGCCGTCTCGAGGAGCCCGATGTTGTAGCCCGGCTGCAGCACGTCTGGCGGAATGGTCATGGCAAAGGCCCCGTCCGGCGTGCCGAGCACGCCTCCGGCCACGGAGACGTTCGCCGCGGGTGCCGTCGGCATGGTCGATGCCGATGCAGAGGGTGCGAGCGGGCCGATGGCGATCACCGCCGCCACCACAGCTGCCACAAAGCCTACGTGACCCGGAGCACGCACACCACGGCCTCCTCCGTTCGGTCGGAAGGACAGATCCCCATCCACCCCAGAGCGTACCTGCAAGCCACGAAGGAATTGTGAGGGGCGCCCCTCTCAGGGCGCCCCTCGTGGATCACTCGGACTGGTTCCTACGCGTGCCGATTACCGGTAGGTATCGACCACCGCGTACTCGAACGTGTTGCCACCCGTGAAGTTCGGCGCGGCGACGTAGTACAGATTCACCACGTCGTTGGCCTGCAGGCCACTGAAGCCGATGTACTTCTCGGACGTGACGCCACTGAACGCCGTGCCGTTCGTCACCGTCAGGTAGCCGTTGGAGAACCCGTAAGCCGTCAGGGTACCCTGCAGGTTACCGGTGTCCACGCTGCCCGACGAGTTCAGGGCCTCGATCACGACGCTGGACGAGCCGGCCGAGACGACCTCGAACGTATCGGTGTAGGTCGTGCCGGAGACGGTCGTCGAGTTCGCGATCGGAGCGAGGTACGTGGCCTGGGCGACCTGACCCGCGGTGTTCATGGTCAGCGCCCAGAAGTTGGTGAACCCGGTCGTCAGCGTGTTGGGCTGCGCCGGCGAAGCGGTGGAGCACTGGCCAGCGCCGGTGCCCGCGCCAGCGGTCGACGAGCACGTGAACGCCGTGCCGGTGTTGAAGCTAGTGGTGCCGGTCGTGGCCTCGTTGTACGTGGTCGTGCTCGAGCCGGCGATACCGGTCAGCGTCGTGTAGGTCTGGGTGACGCCGTTGCTGACGGACGAGCTGGAGCCGGTGCCGGTGAGCATCGCGACCGGGATCGACGAGGCGCTGGTGCTCAGGACGTACAGGATCCCGCCCGAGCCATCGAGGACCAGGTTCACGCTCGCGTTGACACTCTGCAGATCAGCGTTCTGCGCGCTGGGCTGGTCGCCGTCCGTCGTCAGCGTGACCGCGTTGCCGCTCGAGGGCTGCAGCGTGATCGTCACGGACGTGTACGACTGACCCGTCCAGGACAGGTTGATCGTGCTGGTGGACGTGGACGTGATGGTGCCGCTCACCGTGTTACGGGTGTCGGAGATCGACTGGGCCGACGCCGCCGTCGTGCTGTTGCTCGCGCCCAGGGTGGCTCCGAACAGGCTGCTGCCCGCCGCCATCGGGGACGGAGCCGTCGGCTCCACGCTGACGTCGTCGTTCGGCTGGATCGCGGACATGGTCGAGGGCTGGCCATTCAGCATGACTGTCGCGCTCGAGCCGTTGACGTAGAACACCGTCGAACTGCCCGCCGTGAACGTGAGCACGCCGTTGACCGGGTTGACGGACGTCACGAGGTTGCCGTCGTAGCTGTCCGTCTCGGTGATGGAGGTCGCGATGCCGCTTGAGGTGTTCGCCGTCACGGTGGCGCCGGCGGCGAGGTCACGCCACTCGTTGTTCATCAGCGTGCCTTCGTTGGTGCCGTTGATCGTGATGGTCGTGGTGTTGCTGTACTCGATCGTCTTGCCGTCGTTCATCAGCAGGTAGTTGTTACCGGCCGAATCCTGGACGACGAGGACGTGGTCGTACTTGTTGTTCGGGTTGCAGACCTCGCCGGTGTTGGTGGTCGAATTGTAGCTCTGGTTGAACGAGGTCATGCCGTCGATCAGGGTGCCGTTGCCGCCCTGCAGGAAGCAGCTCGTGTTGGCGAGCGCCTCCGCCGAGTTGGCCGCGGGCACCGAGTAGCCGGTCGGAAGCGTGAAGTTGCTGGTACCCTGGCCCGTGTGGTTCAGGGTGTCGGACGCCGTCGTGGTCGGCGTGCTGACGTCGATCAGGTTGACAAGCCCGTTGCTGTCGACGGTCGCCGTCACGGAGGCGCCGTCGAGGGAGGTGCCAAGAGCCGTCGCGCCGATGAGGGTGACCGTCGACTCAAAGCCGTAGGTGACCGCCGTTTGCGTGGTCGCCGAGGCATTGTAGCCCAGGCCGGCCGCCGTCGGCAGGATCGTGATGCTGTTCGAGCTGGCGGAGCTTACAGTGCCCACGATGTTCTCGGGGAACACGGTCGCGGTGCCGCCGCTGGGCGCGTTCTTGGTGAACAGGCCGCCGCCCGAGGTCAGCGTGTTGGTGCCGTTGCTGTTGACCACGGTGTACTCGGCGTTGATGGCGGCGTTGTAGCCCATCTGGGCGATCTCGCCGCGCAGCGCCGGGACGTTGGCGGACACGCTGCTGAGGCCACCGGCGATGCCGAGGTTGAAGCCGGCGAGGACGTAGTTGTTCGGCCACGTGCCGGTGACGGACCAGTTGTCACCCAGCGCGCGCGTGAACATGGCCAGCGCCTCGGCGTCGGTCACGTTGTTGTTGGCGCGGAAGGTGCCGTCCGGGTAGCCGTTCACGACACCCATCGCCACTGCGGCGTTCACGTAGCCCCACGCCCAGGTCGGGATCGAGGAGGCGTCCGTGAAGGACGGGGTCATGCTGGCGAGCGAGTTGGCAACGGAGCCCTTGCCCGCGTCCAGCACGACGATCTTGGCCATCTCGGCGCGCGTCACGGGCGTGGTGGGCTGGAAAACCCCGTTGCCCGTGCCGTTGATCACGCCGGCCGCGGCCAAGAAATTGATCGCGTTGGCATACTGCGTGCTCGACGTCACGTCACTGAACGGGGCGCTGGCGACGGTCGCCGCGCTGACCGGTGCTCCAGTGGCCGCGAGCGAGCCGAGCACCAGGGCCGCTGAAGCCAGCGACACCAGGTACTTCCTAAAGGTGCGCAATCAGTCTGACCTCCTTCGGATCGGGTCGCGAGAGAGCCCAACGGGCGTCATGCGACCAATGCACATACGGCTCGGCTGGGCCCATCCCCCCTTTCCACAAAACCATCGTCGAATCACGTGGAACATTGCGAGTGCGAGCCTTGCGGCTCGCCAATCTTCGGTTGTCAAGGTGCGGTGGCAGAGATGCCAATTTGGCTCCGTAAGAGCCAAGATCAGTATCCGTGGGGGCTCGTGGGGGTGTCAACGGAAGTTGGAGGGCTGTAACGAGATTGTAAATTCCTGCCCGAAAATGGGACAGGCCCCTATGGATACGCGCGAGCGGTTGACGACGCAGGGGGTCTCGACAACCACGATCGGCCGCATGCCACCACAGCCGGCCCGAGGGTGGAGTCGGCCACACGTCACAGCTGGAGACTCACAACCTCCAGACCAGGGATCCGACCGAAGTGGCGAAGGTTGGCGGTACCGACGCGCCACCCGGCGCTGATCGCCGTGGCGGCGACAATCCGGTCATGCGGACCCACGTCGGCCCCAGCCGTAGCCAACTCCGACCACAACCGGGCATGAACACGCGCGGCGAGCAGATCGAAGGGAAGCGGGGGAAAGGCTGCAAGCACCGCCTCCACGTATGCTTCGCGACGTAGGCGGTGCTCCGGGGTGGCCCTATGCACCCCATGGAGCAGCTCGGATGCGGTGATGGCTGCAATGCCGACCTCTTCGGCCGGCCCGAGCAGTTCCTCCAAGCGCAGCGCAACGCTTGCGAACGTGGCGGGCGCCGTCATGTCTCGCGTCGCTCGCTCGACTTCGATGAAGACCGTCGTGTCTACGAGCGTGCCCATGGATTGTCAGGGACTGAGCCTACGGATTCGAGGATCGCCTCCATGTCCTCGACAAACGCCGGATCGGCGGAGGTGGATTCCGCCAGCCGCGCGAGTGCGTCGCGAAGGGAGCGTCCCCTGACCCGGCGAGCGGCCGCACGGTCCTCAGGGCTCACGATGACGAACGCCGGGCGCTCGCGGTTGAGCACCACGACCTCCTCATGGCGGGCCAGGGCTTCGCGAGCGCGACGAGGGATGCGGACTTCGTCCGCCTTGATGGTTGTCATGCCACCAGTATAGCATCGAAGCGTCCGTATCCGTGCGGTACCGTACGGAACGCCTCGCCAGCCCTCATCCCGCCCCGCCCGCGAGCAGAAGCAGGGCGCACGGGTGCCGGTGCGCACACCCCTCGACCGGCGTGGCGTTTGCTGACCTTCTGGGGTTCGGTCGTGAGTCGCTCCGCCGGCCGAGCCGGCCACCCCCCGGCGCCCGCCGTTCCCGGTACTATGGTGGCGTGGCTGGTCGAACGCCCGACCTTACGGCGCTGGCTGCGTTCTTCGCAGGCCAGGGTGACGTGCGCGTCGCATGGCTGTTCGGGTCGCAGGCGCGCGGCAGCGCCGGCCCGCTCAGCGACGTGGACATCGCGGTGGCGTTGTCCGGCCAGGTGGAGCGAAGTCGCTCACGATAATCCGCAACCCGCTTCCGAACGGGCCGCACCTGTTGTTCGCCCCCCGTTACGTGTAACCATGGGCGCCGCGCTTGATCGACCCCTCCATCCCGAACCCCGCGTGCGCACGGGGAAACCTGGCCTTCATGGTGACCCCTACGCCCGCTCGGCCACCGCCGGCGCCTGCCGCAGGTCGAGCTCGCCTGTCAGGGTGCGGGCGCTCACGGCCACGCCGTCGCGCAGGTACACCCGCGCCAGGCGCGCGCTCGCCGCCGTCGGCCGCACGAACACCTCGGCCACGCTGCCCTCGGCCACATCGGCCAGCGCGGTCACGTCCACGGTGGTCTGCTGCATCGCCATGCGGCCCAGCACGGGCGCGTCGCGCCCGCCGAAGGCGACGCCGCCGGCGCCGGCCCCGAGGCCCAGCCGCCGCTCCAGGCCCAGCCGCCGCAGCAGGCGCCGCAGCGTGGCGCGAAGCAGCGGCCCGAAACGCAGAAGACGGGTGGCCGGCTCCATGCCCAGCCCGTCCGCCAGGCCGACGGGGATGGTCGCGACGCGCGTCGCGCGTCGCGTCACGAACGCGCTTCCGTAGCCGACGCCATGGCCGGGGGGCAGGACCTTGACCTGGACCACCGCGGCCCGCGCCGTGAACGCTGGACGCAGCGGGAGCGGGCGGCCCTCGGCGCACGGTCGGATCCCGTAGAGGAGGTTGCCGACGCGCACGAGGTCGAGCTCGGCCTCCGGCAGCGTGAGGACGGCGGCGCTCGCGGCCGCATGGCGCAGGGGCACGCGGACGCCGGCGGCGGCCTCGGCGGCGTCCACCGCCGCGACGAAGCGGGCCACCTGGCTGCGCGCAGGCGCCAGATCCTTCGCGAACGCGCTCGCGATGTGCGTAAAGACGCCCTCGAGGTCGAGCCGCTCGCAGGCGGCGAGCTTCGCGAGCAGGTCGGCCAGCCCCGCCGGCAGCACGCCATAACGGCCCATCCCCGTGTCGCACTTGATGTGGACCGGTGTGCGGCGGCCGGCGCGGGCCGCCGCGCGGTCAATGGCTGCGGCGACGTCAGCGCTGACGACGGTCGGCGTGATGGCGGCCGCGACCGCCGTGTGAGCCTCGTGGGCCTGAAGGGGCGTCAGGACGAGGATCGGCGCATCGACGGCGTGCGCGCGCAACTCGAGCGCCTCGGGCAGCGTGCTCACGGCGAGGCCGTCGGCGCCCGCGTCCTGGCAGCAGCGCGCGAC
>DAHVAF010000036.1 GCA_027314765.1 Clostridia bacterium
CCGCTCCGCCCCGCCCGTCCCGCCCGTCCCGCCCGGCCCGCCCCTCGCGTCCCCCGCGGCCAGCGCGACTCGGCCGGCAGCGCCTCGCGCCGTCCAAGGACTCGCAGCCGCGCCGCCACGGGCGCAGGATACTTCAGCCCCGACCCCGTGTTGAGCAGGACGACCCGGTCCGCCTCGCGCAGCCAGCCCGCCACCCGCAGCACCTTGGCCGCCGCCAGCGTGGCGGCGCCCTCCGGACAGGCCAGGATCCCGTGCTGCGCCGCCAGCTCGCGCACGGCGGCGTGGATATCAGCCTCCTCCACCGCCACCGCCGTCCCGCCGCTCTCCCGCAGCGCCCGCAGCACCAGCGCCCCGCCGAACGGGTTCGGCACCCGCAGCCCGCCGATCTCGGTGCGCACGTCCTCCCACGCCTCCGTGCGCTCCGCCCCGGCCGCGAGCGCCCGCACGACCGGGGCGCACCCCGCCGACTGCACGGCGACCAGGCGCACGCCCTTGCCCCGCGGCACCCACCCAAGCTCGCGCAGCTCGCCAAAGGACTTGTGCAACGCAATGACGCCGACGCCGCCCCCGACAGGGCAGAGCACGGCATCCGGCAGCCGCCACCCCAACGCCTCGGCGATTTCATAGCCGATCGTCTTCTTGCCCTCGACGCGGTACGGCTCGCGAAGCGTGGACGCATCGAACCAGCCGCGCTCACGCGCCGCCTCGCCGACCAGCGCCCCCGCGTCCCCGATCAGCCCGTCGACCGCGTAGGTCTGCGCCCCGTACGCCACGCACTCCGCCTTGGCGGCGTCCGTCGCGTCCGCCGGCATCACGACCGTGATGGGCAGCCCAGCCTTGGCCGCGTACGCCGACCATGCCCCGCCCGCGTTGCCCGCCGTGGGCAGTGCGATGTGGCGCGCGCCGAGCTCCCGCGCCCGCGCCAGCCCGACCGCCGCCCCGCGCGCCTTGAACGTTCCCGTGGGGTTGCTGCCCTCGTCCTTCAGCCAGAGGTCGCCGAGCCCAGGGACCCCGACGAGCGGCATCAGCGGCGTGCACCCCTCGCCGAGGCTGACCTCGGCCTCGCGCCGCCGCACGGGGAGGACCGCGCGGTATCGCCAGAGCGAGCGGTCGGTGCCCAGCGCGTCGCGGCTGATCCCACCGAGTTCGTAGCGGGCAAGCAGCGTGCCCCCGCAGGCGGCGCAGACGGTCAGAAGGCGGTCGGGATCGTGACGGCGCCCGCACTGGGCGCATTCAAGGTGAGTCAGCGCCATGGGGCAGGCCCCTCTTTCGTCGGCGCTTTCGCGCCTCCGCCGCGGCCCACCTGCCACGTCTGGGCGAGGGCCGGGGCGTGCCCCCGGCCCTCGCGCGACCGCCAAAGTCCGAGCGCTCCGAGCAGCACCGTGACAGCAGTGAGCCGACGGCCGAACCCACGGTCCCCGCCAGCCGGAGAGGCTGCCGCTCCCGCTGGCGGCGACCTGGGTACCCGCCGAAGCGGCGGACACCGCCGGCAGGTGAATGCCCGCACCGTGCATGGCGCAGCGAGCGAGGTCGCCGAGCCGTCCGGAGAGGTCAGTCCTGATCCGCTCCGAGCCCTTGGTGTGCACGATCCCGGACACGACCGAGCGGGGTGCGCAATACGAACGTCGCGGCGAGGCGCGGGGCCACCGCCATCAGCCGTGGCCCCGCGTCGTGAGGCTACTGGCGGTCTGCCTCCGCCCGTGCCGCCCGGCACTCGGCGCAGCCGGCGTCGGCCATCTCCGGGTCGTCAGCGGCGCAGTCGCCACAGAACTGCCGCCCGCAGCTGGGGCAGCGGGTCGCCTGGTCGCCGATCTTGGCGTTGCAGCGCGCGCACCGTTCGCCCGTGACATCCACCCCGGGGGCTAGCATGCGCAGTCCGCGGGTCAGCGGCGGTACGGCGCGACCGCCCGCTCGGCTTCGTCCAGCACCGCCGGGCCGTCGTCCAGCCGCGCCAGGGCGTCGTCCAGCGCGGCGCGGTGGCGCCGGGGCAGGTCGGCGGGCACCTCGGCGAGGTCCAGCACCTCCGCGCGCCCGTCTGGGGTGATCATGACGTCTGCCTCCAGGTCGAGCCAGTCGATCGTGTCGGCCGTGATGGCGGTGTCGTTGGCCACGTTGCAGTACGCGCCAAGGGTGGTGCCCGCCGGGTCGACCCAGAGGTAGACGTTGTACGGCCTGTCGGTCCAGAAGAGGCCGTAGCTGGAGGCGCCGGCGGGGATGGCCAGGCCCCCGAGCGTGACGCCGCGCTCGATGTGATAGAGGATGACGGCGCGCCCGGCGGCGACCTCCAGCGCATCGCAGCGAAAGCGCTGGATCCGTCCATCCAGCTTGCGCTTGATCTCGACGATCGTCATGGGCCGCGTCTTCGGCGCCGGCGTGGCGGACCCTCCCAGGACGGGCCATAATAGCCGGCAGGGAGGGGAGCACCATGCCGCTATCAGGGCGCGTGCGGGCCATGCTCGAGGCGCCGAACATCGCCCACCTGGCCACGCTGATGCCCGACGGCGCGCCGCAGGTGTCGCCGGTCTGGGTCGACACCGACGGGAGCAACGTCCTCGTCAACACTGCAGCGGGCCGGATCAAGTGGAACAACGTCCGCCGTGACCCGCGCGTCGCCATCGACGTCACGGAGCGCGACAACCCCTACCAGATGGTGACGATCCGCGGGCGGGTCATCGAGCTGCGCGAGGAGGGCGCCAACGCCCATATCGACAAGCTGGCCAAGAAATACACCGGCCGCGACAGCTACGGCGTCAAGCCCGACGAGCACCGGGTCGTGCTGGTGATCAGGCCGGAGACGGTCTCCGGCGAGTGACCGAGGCGGCGTTAGCCGCCCTCGGCATCCCCGGGGCGCAGGTCCTGGGGCGGGCGCCGGGCGAGTCGGGCCGGCCCGTCTGGCATTTGGCGCACGGCGGGCGTGAGTATGCCCTGCGTGAGTTGCCCGCGGCCCTGGCGCGGGAGGAGGCTGCCCGTCACCGCGCGGTGGCCGCGGGTGGCGTGCCGGTGCCGGAGGTGTGCGCCGAGGCGCCCGGTCTGCTGCTCGTGGCGTGGTGTCCCGGCGTGTCGCTGCTCGAGGCCGTGGGTGCCGATCCGGAGCGGCTGGGACGGGCCTTCGGTGAGACGCAGGCCATGATCCACGCCGTGCCGGCCCCAGGGTGGCTGCGCCATGCCGGACCGGTGCCAGGCGGCGCCCTGCTGCACGGGGACTATCACCCGCTGAACGTGCTGACCGACGGCCAGCGGATCACAGCGGTCCTGGACTGGTCGAACGCCGCCGCCGGCGATCCCCGGGCAGATGTGGCGCGCAGCTTCAGCATCCTGCGCCTGGAGGCCCGCATGCCGGGCCGCTTGCCGCCGGATCTGCGCCGTGGGCTGGCCGCGTTCGAGCGCGGCTGGCTGGACGGACTCGGCGGCCCCCGGCCGGAACCTCCCTTCTGTGCCTGGGCCGGAGACTTCCTGGCTGACGACATGGCCGACAAGCGCCCGGCAGAATACATCGCGCAGGCGCGGGCCTGGGCAGACGGGTGGCGGCGGTGGGGGATGGACGAGCCGGAGCGCGTCGCGCGCCAGGCGCTCCGCGATCCGGAGTCGCTGCTGCGGTTTGTCGATCCCAACCTGGAGTGGACCTTCCTCGACCCGAGCGAGCCGGATCCCGAGCCCCGGGTCTGCCGCGGCCGCGACCAGCTGGCGGCCGGCCTGCGTCGCCGCGCCGTCCAGGGCCTGCGCTCGGAGGTCGAGGAGGTCGCGGCGCATGGCGAGCGCGTCCTGGTGGTCGAGCGCACCCCGGGCCTGGACGCCCACCGCACGCGCAAGGCGGACGACCGCAGCTACTACGTGTTGACCGTCCGCGGCGGCCGCATCGTCGCCCTGCGCGCCTGCCGGGACCGGGCCGAAGCCGCCGCGATTGCCGGCCCGCCTCCCGCTCCTGCCGGCCCTCCCGACGTCAGGGGAAGATCGGGCGTCTGAGCCGCCATCCGGCTGTCGCGGCGCAGGCAACGGCTCCAACCCGGTCGCCGCGGCGCGTACCGGCTCTCATGGCATGGGCCACGACTGCGCCATGACGGCCGCGCTCGCTGCGGCTCGCGCCGGTTGTCGCGATATCGGCCACGGTGCCTCCCACTGGGACCGCTCCCGCTGCGGCTCGCGCCGGCTCTCATGACATCGGCCATGACTCCGCCATCACGGCCGTGGCGACTTCGGCTCGCGCCCCCCGTCGCAACATCGGCCGCGACCCCGCCACAGCGGCCGCCGCGCCTCGCGCCGGACCTCGCCGCACACGCCACGGCCGCGACATTCGCCGCCGCGCCCCCTGCGGCTCGCCGTCGCTCTCAGGGCATCGGCCACGACGCCGCCATTGCGGCCGGGCCCGCCGGGGCTCGCGCGGCTGTCTCACTCGCGCTCGTACCGCGTTTCCGGGTCCAGGGGCCAGATCGGCCGGCCGATGCGCCGGTAGGGCAGATTGCGCACGTTGCCCGTCGTCCAGCCGGGCGTGTCGGCCGTCATGATCCGCTTGGCCAGGTCGCGGAAGCCGGCGCGGAAGTGGTTGGCCGACTTCAGGGCGACGATGTCGTAGCGCGTGACGTCGATGCCGTGCAGCAGGAAGACCTCCGGGTCGAGGACCTGCGTCCGCACGGAGCTCACCAGGACGTCGACCTCGCCCATCACCAGCCGGGCCATCCGGCCGAGGTCCACGCGGCGCCCGCGTCCCATCGGGGTGGTGGCCACGAAGCGCCCATCCGTCAGGGCCTTCACGTAGGCCTTGCCCACCACGGGATCGCCGTGCAGCGGATAGGTCCGCCCGCCCATCCGGACCTCGATCGTGGCGCCCGTGCCCGCCGCGTGGGCCTGGGCGGCGACCTGCGGGTCGTAGATGAAGGCGAACGCCGTGCGCGGGCGGTTGGCCGCCAGCAGGGCGCGCAGGAGGTGGGTGCCGTCGCCCGGCCCGCCGCCGCCGGGGTTGTCGGAGTAGTCGTTGAGGACCACCGGCCCGCCGCTGGCTTCCACGAATGCGAGGGCCTCGCGCACGGCCGCCTCGGCCCCCGGCCGCACGATGTCGAACTCCCCGCGCCGCGCCCACACGTGGCGCGCGACGTCCTTGGCCAGGGCCCGGGCGAGGTCCGGGTCGCCGTCGGTGATGGCGAGCACGGAGGCGCCCATGTCGGGCACGTCCGTGTGCGAGAAGCCGTGGAAGAACGTCACGTCGATGACGCCGGGGCGCCGCTCGAGCTCCTGGCAGTAGGCGTTGACGGAGCGCACCGGCTCCTCGTCGCTCGTGGCGCTGGAGAAGAGGAGCGGGAAGGGCTCCAGGTGCATGGTCGGGCGCACCCCGCCCTGCAGGTACCGCGCCAGGAACTCCACCGCCTCGATCCCGCGCTCGTACGAGTCCTCGTGCGGGTAGAGGTGGACGCCGAACAGCGCCGTGGCCGGCGGCAGCATCTCCGGGCGCAGGTTGCCGTGGAGGTCCAGCGTGGCGGCGATGGGGATCTTCGGGCCCACGGCGGCGCGCACGGCCTCCAGGATCACCGTCTCGATGTCGTCGCATCCCTCGGCGGCGCCGGCGCCGTGGAGCGCCAGGCAGACCGCGTCCACCGGCAGGACCGCGCGGATGGCGCCCGTCAGGCGGGCCACCATCTCGGCGAAGTCGGCGGCCGGAGCCCCGCCAGAGGGCGTGGCGCCCGCGTCGTAGGTGGGCACCACCGTGGCGCCCACGCGCTCAGCGGCGTCGATCATGCCACCGAGGTAGCTGCGCACGCCGCGGTTGGCGGCGACGATGGCCTCGCCCTCCAGCCGGTGGAAGTCCGCCAGGGGCGTCGGGTTGCAGAATGTGTTCGTCTCGTGCGAGATGCCGCCGATCGCCAGGCGAAAGCCCAAGCATCCAACCCCCTAGAAGGTCGTTTCCGGGTCGAGCGGCCAGACGGGCCGGCGCACCCGCTGGTAGGGGAAGTCCCGCAGCCGGCTCGAGGTGAGCCCGGGCGGGTCGGCCGTCACGATGCGCGTCGCGAGGTCGCGAAAGCCGGCCCGGAAGTGGTTCTCTGACTTCACGACCACCAAGTCGCACCGCCGCACGTCGATTCCGTGGAGCAGGAACGCCTCGGCGTCGAGCACCTGCGTCCGGACCGACGCCACCAGCACATCGACGCCACCCGCAGCCATGGAGGGCGAGGGCCCTGCCGGAAGCAGCAGCCGGGCCATGCGGCCCAGGTCCTCCCGCATCCCGCGGCCCATGGGCGTGCTGAGCACAAAGCGGCCATCGCTCAGCGCCTTCACGTAGGCGTCGGCCACAAGGGGCTCGCCGTGGACCCGGAGCCAGGATGGCGGCAGGCCTGCGCGGACGCAGTCCGTCTTGCCGCCCAGACGCACGGGGATGGTGGCGCCGGCACCCGCCGCGTGGGCCTGGTCGGCGGTCTCGGGGTCGTAGATGAAGCCGAGCGCGGCGCGCTCGGCGCCGGCCTGCAGCAGCGCCCGGAGCAGGTGCGTGCCGTCGCCGGGCCCGCCCCCGCCGGGGTTGTCAGAGGAGTCGTTGAGGACGACTGGGCCGCCAACCTCGCGAACCGCGGCCAGCGCCTGGCGGACGCCCTCCGCGGCACCCGGATGCGGCGGGTCGAACTCGCCCCGGCGCGCCCACACGGCTGCGGCGGCCTCCCGCGCGGCGGCCTGCGCGGCCTCGGCGCTCCCATCGGCGATGGCGAGCACGCTTGCGCCCATCTCCGCGATGTCCGTGTTCCCGAAGCCATGGAAGAAGGTCACGTCCAGAATGCCCGGCCGGCGCTCCAGGTCCGCGCAGACCTCGTTCAGCGTCCGCACGGGGTCAAGGTCGCTCGTCGAGGTGGCGATGAGCAGCGGCAGCCGGCAGAGGGCCATCGCCGGCCGGATCTCGGCGCGCAGCAGCCGAGCCAGGGCCCGCACGGCCTCGATGCCCCGCTCGTACGAGTCCGCGTGCGGGTAGAGCCGGTTGCCGTAGAGCAGGTTGGCGTCGCGCAGGATGCCGGCCGTCAGGTTGCCGTGGAGGTCCAGGGTGGCGGCGATGGGCACATCCGGTCCCACCACCCGCCGCACGGCGGCCAGCGTCTCCTCCTCGATGTGCTCGCAGCCCTCCGCGACGCCGGCGCCGTGCAGGGCCAGACACACGGCGTCCACCGGCCCGGCCCCGCGCAGGCCGTCCACGAGCACGTCGAGCATGCTCCGGAGGGCGGCGGCCGCGATGATGCCCGACGGCTCGGCCTCCGCGTCGACAACCGGCACGACGGTGGCGCCGAGATCCGCCGCCGCGTCGAGCATGCCCCCGACGTAGTCGCGGACGCCGCGGTGCGCGGCCAGAACCTCCTCGCCGCGCAGGCGGCGAAATGCCCGCAGCGGCGTGGGATGGCAGAACGCGTTCGTCTCGTGGGCGAGGCCACCGATCGCGAGGCGGAAGGCAGCTCCCTCCCGTGTCGCGGCCTTCGCCTCGCGTGCCGGCCCCTCCTCCAGCCGCCTCCTCGTCACTTGACATATTTGCAGAGTGAAACTATTCTGCTCTCCGTGAGCGGCGACTTGCGGCTGGATGTCGGCGGGCCCGCGGATGCGTGGACCATCCTGACGCACCTGCGGCGCACCCAGGAGGAGGTGGCGCGCCGCGCCGGGCCCGAGCTGCGCGCGCGCGGCCTCTCGACGACGACGCTCTTCGTGCTGGCCACGGCGGAGCGCGTGGCCTTCCCGACCGACATCGCCCGTGAGCTGCGCCTGCCGCCGCCGAGCGTCAGCCGCTTCCTCAAGAGCCTGGAGGCGGAGGGCTACCTGCGGCGTGAGACCGTGGCCGAGGACCTGCGGCGATACCGGTTCCGCCTCACCGATCGCGGTGAGGTGGCGCTGGCCGCCGCGCGCGCCGCCACACAGGCCTCCCTGGAGGCGAGGCTGCAGCGGCTGACACAACCGGAGCGGGCCGCGCTCGCGCGCCTGCTCGAGATCATGGCCGAGGATGAGAAGGGGAACGATGCGCACGGCCACCGCGCGTAGAGCAGAGCGGATCCGCGAGGCGGCGGCGGGCCCGGTCGCCCAGACGACCAACCGCATCACGGGCAACGCCCGCCGGTGGGCGCTCGATGTTCTTGCGTTCGCTCGACCGGACCGTGGTCTCGACGGCGATGCCGGTCATCGTCGGCGACCTCAGGGGCTTCGCCATCCACGCCTGGGTCTTCACGGCCCACATCATGGCCTCGGCGGTCACCGTCCCCGTCTGCGGCAAGCTGTCTGACACCTACGGCAGAGAGCCGTTTTACGTCTTCGGACTCGCCGTCTTCGTGGACGACCGTCGTCCGCGACCTGCTGGTCATGGGCATCGGGATCGGCGCCCTCATGCCGATCCTGAACATCGCCGTCCAGAACGCCGTCCCGTACAAGAACATGGGCGTCGTGACCGCCGCCCAGCGGTTCGTGCGCTCGCCGGCCGGGGTCATCGCCGCGCCGATCCTCGGCACGGTGCTGGCCAACGCCTTCGCCGCGCGCCTCGGCGCGGAGATGCCGGCCCAGGTGCGCAGCGCCGTCACCCAGCTCCCCGCGGCCCGGCGGAGCCTCCCGCTCGACCCCCAGAACCTGATCAACGCGCGGGCGCGGGCCGCCATCGCCTCCAAGTTCGCCAGCTTCGGGGCGCGGGGGGCCGCCCTCCACCACGCCCTCATCGGCGCCGTGCTCACCGCGCTCGCCGGCGGCATGGAGCGCCTCTTCGTGATCGCGCTGGTCTTCTCGCTGGTCGCCCTCGCCGTCACCTTCGTGCTTCCGGCGGTGCGCCTGAAGCAGGACGAGTTCTTCGAGGCGGAGGGCGAGCGGCCGGCCG
>DAHVAF010000057.1 GCA_027314765.1 Clostridia bacterium
CAAGTGTGGACCTCTCCGCCCTGGCCGGCCGTGGCGCCCAGACCCAGCCGACCGGCGTGGCCCTGCGCGTGGGCGCGCTGCGTATCCCCGTGGGCTGGCTGCTCGCCGCCGTCCTGCTGGTCATGGCCCTGCTGGTCTTCGTCCTGCTGCGCGGCGAGGGCCGTCACGCCCGCCGCCCCCCGCCCGCGTAGGAAGCTACCCCTGCGGGATCTCGACGGCGGGCTCCGCTGGCGCTTCCGCAGCCGCCGACGTCTCACGAAAGGCCAGCTCCGCCGCCACCAGCAGCGCGCCCAGCCAGAACCAGGCGTGCGGCGCCGAGGCCGGCATGGCGATGTTCACGCCCAGCTCGATCCAGTAGGCGACGCCGCCGGCCAGCCCCGCCAGCAGCAGGGCCCGCAGGGGCGGGGAGGTGGCCCGCCTCCAGGCCGCCAGGGCCCGCCGCAGGGCGGCGATCAGCAGCCATGCATACGCCGCCAGCGCCGGCAGGCCGCTGTCGACGGCCACCTGCAGGTAGTCGTTGTGCGCCCGGTCGATGATGATGTTCGGCGGGAAGACCTTGGCCTTGTCCGGCGCCTGATAGCGCGGGAAGTCCTCGTACATCGTGTCGGGCCCCCAGCCCGTCCAGGGCCGGGCGGCGATCATGTGCGCCACGCCGCGCCAGATCCAGATGCGCTGCGCCATGGAGTTGCCGGTCTCGCTGGTCACGCCCGGCAGCGAGATGTTGAGGGCGTAGCCGAAGGCCCGCGCCGCGTCGACGGCGACGGAGACGACGCGGGCCCGGATCGACGGCTGCCAGGCCAGCACAACAACCGTGGCGATGCCCCACACGAGCACCAGCCGCCGCAGGCGCACCAGCGCGGCCGGGTCCGAGCGCAGCCAGAGGCCGAAGCCCACCGCCACGACCACGAAGACCAGCCAGGCGCTGCGGGTCTGCGTGGCCCACATGGCCGCCGTGCAGAGGCCGGAGGAGACCAGCAGCAGCCAGCGCCCGCGCCGCGGCCACCCGAAGACGTAGAGCCCCGCGGCGATGAAGATGTAGAGCAGCTCGTAGTTGGCCAGGAAGTCGGGGTTGCCCATGGTGGAGAAGGCGGACAGCACCCAGTCGACGTTCCAGTTGACGAAGTCCCACCCGCCGTACTGGGCCAGGCCATAGAGCGACACGATGCAGGCGGCGCTGAGCGCCGCCATGGCCGCCACCAGCAGGTCGCGCGGCTTTTCCAGCGCGGCGATCGCCAGAAAGGCAAGCAGCACGTACGCGAACAGGGTGGGCGCACCGCCCCAGCGGCCCGTGATGCCCCAGACGCTGTTGGTCAGGTCGACCGACGTGGCCGTGGAGATGCCGACCCAGATCAGGTAGAGGACGGCCGGCCAGAAGATCGGGCTGCTGCGCCACCGCCGCCAGAGCTCGACCGGCCCCAGGCCGGCCAGCAGGGCCACGAAGCACGCCGTCTCCAGGACCTCCATGGCCTGGAGCTTCGGCAGCTGCAGCGGGTCGGAGAGCCAGGGCAGGATGATGAGCGGCACCAGGGCCACGATGGCCAGCAGGCAGGCCCGGGCGGCCGCCATGCCGATCTTGGACACCGCAAGCGCGCGGGGCGAGCCTGGGGGCTCCATCGCCACGTGCCCCTCAGCCATGGGCCGCCGCCAGGAAGGCCGCCAGGGGCGGGTCCTCGTCAAACCAGATGCGCCAGGTCAGGGCCGCCTGGTGGGCCAGCATGCCGAGGCCGCCGACGGTCCTGTGGCCGCGCGCACGCGCGGCCGCCAGAAGCGCCGTCTCCGCCGGCCGATACACGAGGTCGCAGACGACAGCGCCCGGCCGCAGCCGCTCCCAGTCCGCGAAGGGGCTTTCCTCCGAGCCCATGCCGACGCTCGTGCAGTTCACCAAGAGGTCCGCGTCCTCCGGCCGAAGGTTGGGGTCCCCGCCGACGGCGGCCACCAGGGCCGCGGCCCGGTCCGCCGTCCGGTTGGCGATGCCGATGCGGCCGGCGCCGGCGCCCTGGAGCGCGAAGGCCACGGCGCGGGCGGCGCCGCCGGCGCCGAGGATCAGGGCGGCGCGGCCCGCCGGCGACCAGCCGGGAATCCCGCTGCCCAGGGCCGCCAGAAAGCCGCCCACGTCCGTGTTGTACCCCTGAATGCCCGTCTCTGTGAACTTCAGGGTGTTGACCGCACCCACCGCGGCGGCGCCGCCGTCCAGCCGGTCGCAGTACAACCGGACGGCCTCTTTGTGCGGGATCGTCACGTTGGCGCCCAGGAAGCCGAGCGCCGCCATCCCCCGCACGGCGTCGCCAAGCGAATCCGGCCTCACGTCGAAGGCGACATAGGAACCGGGTTTGGCGGCGGCGCTCAGCGCCGCCGTGTGCAATCGAGGCGAGAGGGAATGGGCGATCGGGTGGCCGATGACCGCCAGGCGCGCCTCGGTCATGCGCCGAAGGGAAGGCCGAGGCCACGGCGCTTCAGCCGCGCCACCCACCGCCGCTCCAGCCAGCGCAGGGAGCGCGTGCCGAAAAACTCCCGCGGCGCCAGGGGCTGCACCAGCACGGCATACAGCCCCATGCGGCGCGCGCCCAGGACGTCGGTCCACACCTGGTCGCCGATGACGGCGGTCTCATCGGCGGTGGTGCCCAGCAGGGCCAGGGCCCGGCGGAAGCCGCCACGGCGCGGCTTGTTGGCGTGCGCCACGGACGGGAGGGCGACGGCCTCCGCAAACGCGCGCACACGCGTGGCGCCGTTATTCGAGAGAATGCAGACGCGCAGACCCGCGGTCTCGGCGCGGCGGAGCCACGCCTCCACGGCGGGGGCGGCGACGTGCTTGTTCCAGCCCGTCAGCGTGTTGTCCAGGTCGACGATCAGCCCGCGAAAGCCCTGGCGCGCCAGCGCCTCGGGATCCAGGGCGGTGATCGCCGGCGCCCACGCGTCGGGGACCAGCGTCCGTGACCAACTCATGACACGAATTGTATCGCATCGGTCCCGGCCTCACGCCGCTCGAGTCAATCCTGCCCTTCCATGGCCCGCAGCTCGCGGAACAGGCGCTTGACGGCCTTCTTCTCGATGCGCGAGACGTAGCTGCGCGAGATGCCCAGCTTGCGCGCGATGTCGCGCTGCGTCAGGCGCTCGCCCGTGAGGAGGCCGTAGCGCATCTGCAGGACCTCGCGCTCGCGGCGGCCGAGGCGGCTCAGCACGGCGCGCACGCGGCCCGCCTCGAAGCGGCGGCCGACGGCGTCGATCACCGTCTCGCCCTCGTCCTGCAGCACATCCATCAGCGTGGGCGTCATGAAACCGCCGCGGGCCACATCGGTGGAGGCATGGAGCCCGCGCAGATCGATGCCGGCCGCGTCGCCATCTACATCCGCTGGAGCACCGAGGACCAGGCCGCCGGCACGACGCTCGCCGTGCAGCGGCAGGCCTGCCAGCATTATGTGCTGAGCCAGGGCTGGCGGCTGCGCGACGAGCTCTGCTTCGTCGACGACGGCTGGAGCGGCGGGAGCCTGCTGCGGCCGGGCATCGCGGAGCTGCGGCGACTGGTGGCCGCGGGCGAGGTGGCCTGCGTCGTCGTGTACAAGATCGACCGGCTGTCGCGGAATCTGGTGGACGCCGTGCAGCTGGTGCTGCGCGAGTGGGAGGGGCGCTGCCACCTCAAGAGCGTGCGCGAGCCCATCGACACCACGACCGACCTCGGGCGGATGATCTTCGGCATCCTGGCGATGTTCGCCGACTTTGAGCGCACGGCGATCCGCGACCGCACCCAGGCCGGCAAGGTGCAGCGCATTCGCGGCGGCGAGCAGATGCACGCGCGGCCCGCGTTCGGCTACGCGCCGCACCCGAGCGCGCGCGGGCGGTGGGTGGCGGACCCGGCCGAGGCGGCGCTGGTGCGCGAGATGTTCGACCTGGCGGCCGCCGGCGTCGCGGTGGGGGCCATCGTGCGGCGGCTCAACGCGGCCGGGCTGCGCACGCGGGCCGGCCGCGAGTGGTCGCTGCGCAGCGCGCTCTGGGTGCTGCACAACCGCACGTATGTGGGCGAGGTCGTGTACGGGCGGACATCGCTGCGGGCGGCGGGTGACGGCAGCGGGCGGCGGGTGCGGGTGCGCAACGCCGCCCCGCGCGTGGCCGGGCCCACGGACGCCGCGCCGGCGCTGGTGGCGCGGGAGGTGTTCGAGCGGGCGCAGGCGGAGGTGGCGGCGCGGCGGACGCGGCGGGCGGATGCCGGCAGCCGCGCGCAGGCGAGCCCGCATCTGCTGACGGGGCTGGCGCGGTGCATGTGCGGCGCGGCCATGGTCTATAAGGCGGGAGCGCGGGGCGGCAGCGGGTACTACGTGTGCGCGCGGACGCGGCGAGGCACCTGCGCGCGGCGCGGCCACGTCCCGGCGGCGGCGGCGGAGGCGGTGGTCGGCTGGTGCTTCCTGCGGCGGCTGGGGGCGCGGGCGTTTCCCGAAGACGCGGTGGACGAGGCGCTTGGGCCGCTTCGGAGCGAGCGCCGGGCCGTGGTGGCTGCCCTGGCCGCGGCGCGGCGGGGACTGCGGCGGCGGCAGGGGCGTGCCGGGGCGATGGCCGCTGCGGGTGCACGCGCCTCCCCTGCGGCGGACCTGGCCGCCGGCGGCCCACCCAATCCGCTGGCGGGCGAGACGGCGGGTATCGCGGTGCTTTCCGACCGGCTGGCGGAGCTCGACGGATGCCTGCAGGCGGCGCCGGCCGCCCTCGCCCGTCTGGGTGCGGCGGGTGCCTGGAGCTCGCTGGGCGCCGTCGGCCGCCGGGAGATCCTACGGTTGGCGCTCGCCGGACCGATCACCCTCGGGCGGGGGCCCGAAGGGTCGGTCGATGTGGCCGTCCCCTGGGCGCTCTGAGCGGTCCTGCACCACCAGGCGGGCCAGCGCCCGCACCACGCGGTCCGCGGCGCCCGCCTCGGACGGGCCGGGTAGGGGCCGAACTGTGAAGGTCACGCGCCCGACTCGCGCGCGGACCGTGCCGTCGGCGGCCATCTCGGCATCCACCGGAATCATGGCCGACGCTATGCGTCGCTCGGCCAGTCCAAGACGCCGCGGCCGACATGGCATCGCCCGGCAACGTGCGAGGCGCGACGTCGGCCTGTCACTCATGCGCACGGGCACGTGGCGCGGCCCGGCGACGGCAGCCGAAAGGGCTGACCTTCGACCGGCGGGTGGCGGGACAGCGCCCCGCCCGTCGCCGGCACAGCCGCGATGTCCGGCGGACGACGTACCGAACCGTAATCGCTCTTACATCCCTGTTTCTTGGAAGTACACAGGAAGCACACACGCGCCGACACCAGGCTGGCGCGCGTGAGGTTGCTGCTGCGCGCCCGCAGCCTCCGCCGCCATCCCCAGATTGACGCGCGGCGCACCGCTGGCGGCCCCCGCGAACACGCCGCGAACCGGAGGCGCATCCGCATCGTCGCGTCCACAGGTCAGCCGCAGGTCACGCTCATCCGTCGGGCAGTTGTTGGTGGGATCGAGCCCGACCCACCGGTCCCCGTCCAGCACATCGAGCCACGCACGCGCCGCGTGCGGCGCCCCGGGGCCGTCCCGCATACAGTAACCACCTTTGTAGCGACTTAGCCCGTCCCG
>DAHVAF010000059.1 GCA_027314765.1 Clostridia bacterium
GTCGCAGGTGCTGGGGTTCCGGCCGGACGAGCTGATCGAGCAGTCGCTGTCGCGGTTCATCAGCGCCGAGGAGACGCGCGAGTTCACGGCGGCGCTGCGCGAGGTCGTGGAGAAGGGCGTGACGCGGAACGCGCGCCTGAATCCACGGTCGGCCTCGGGCGAGATCATCCCGACGACGCTGAACGCCTCCGCGCTGCGCGATACCGACGGCAACGTGATCGGGGCCATCGGCATCCTGCGCGACATGCGCGAGCTCGATAAGGCGCGGGCCTACGCGGAGAGCCTGATCAAGAACGCGCCGGACCCGGTGTTCGTGAGCGATTTGGAGGGCAAGATCCTGCTCACGAACGACGCGGTGTCGCAGCTGCTGGGGTTCCGGCCGGACGAGCTGATCGAGCAGTCGCTCTCGCGGTTCATCTCCACGGAGGAGACGCGCGAGTTCACGGCGGCACTGCGCGAGGTCGTGGAGAAGGGCGTGACGCGGAACGCGCGCCTGAACCCGCGCTCGGCCACGGACGAGATCATCCCGACGACGCTGAACGCCTCGGCGCTGCGCGATGCGGACGGCAGGGTGATCGGGGCCATCGGCATCCTGCGCGACATGCGCGAGCTGGACAAGGCCAAGGCCTACGCGGAGAGCCTGATCAAGAACGCGCCGGACCCGGTGTTCGTCAGCGATCTGGAGGGCAAGATCCAGCTGACCAACGACGCGGTGTCGCAGCTGCTGGGGTTCCGGCCGGACGAGCTGATCGAGCAGTCGCTCTCGCGGTTCATCTCCACGGAGGAGACGCGCGAGTTCACGGCGGCGCTGCGCGAGGTCGTGGAGAAGGGCGTGACGCGGAACGCGCGCCTGAATCCGCGGTCGGCCTCGGGCGAGATCATTCCGACGACGCTGAACGCCTCGGCCCTGCGCGACCCCGACGCGAACGTGATCGGGGCCATCGGCATCCTGCGCGACATGCGCGCCTACGTCGAGGTCGTGGCCGACCTGGAGAAGAGCAAGGCCGAGCTTCAGGAGAAGATCCTCGACCTGGAGAAGTTCGAGGAGGTCGTGGTGGGGCGCGAGCTCAAGATGATCGCCCTCGAGAAGGATCTCGACAACAAGCAGCGGGAGATCGAGCGGCTGCTGGCCGAGAGGAGGGCCAGCGATGGCCGTCGCGGCCGCGGGGACACCGCCAACGGCGGCTGAGCTGGCGCTCCAGCTGGAGACCCTGTGGGCGGAGATCGCATCCCTTCAGCTGCGCCTGCAAAAGAGCGAGGACCGGCGCAAGGCGATGCTGCACATCCTCGGCGACTACGAGCAGGACCGCCGGCGGCTGGCCCAGCAGACGGAGCGGCTGGACAACTCGCGGCGGGCGCTGATCCATATCCTCCAGGACGTGCACAGGAGCAACCAGCGCCTGGAGGCCAGCCGCAAGGCGATGATCCACATCATGGGCGACCTGCGCGAGACGACGGACGAGATCCAGCGCCGCGAGCAGGAGTTGCGCGAGAAGCAGGAGCAGCTGGTCCAGGCTGGCAAGCTGGCCACGCTGGGCGAGCTGACGACCGGGATCGCGCATGAGCTCAACAACCCGCTGAACAACATCGCGCTGTTCATCGGCAACGCCATCGACCGCCTCGAGCTGGGGCGGATGGAGCGCGACCGCATCCTGGACGACCTCGAGCGCGGCCAGCAGCAGGTGCGCAAGGCGACCGAGATCATCTCCCACCTGCGGACCTTTGGCCGCGCGGCGTCCGTCAGCCATGACCCCGTGGCGCTGGGCGAGGTGCTGAACCGCGCGCTGTCGCTCATGCAGGAGCAGCTGCGGCTGCGCGATATCGAGCTGGAGGTGCGGATGGATTCGCCCGAAGCGCGGGTGTTCGGCAGCTCCATCCAGCTGGAGCAGGCGGTCATCAACCTGCTCACAAACGCGCGCGACGCCGTGGTGGAGGCGCCGCGCAAGCTGATCGCCATCACGGGCGCCGTCGACCCCCTGGCCAGCACGATCGTGCTCACCGTGCGCGACTCGGGGCCAGGGATCCCAGAGGGGCTGGAGAAGCGGATCTTCGACCCCTTCTTCACCACGAAGGAGGTCGGCAGCGGCACCGGGCTCGGCCTCTCGATCACCTACGGCATCATCCGCGACCACGGCGGCAGCATCGAGGTGAGCAACCACCCCGATGGCGGGGCCCAGTTCCGCGTCGAGCTGCCGCTGGCGGGCGAGGACGGCTTGCAGGCTCTCACGGAGGAGGCGACCGACGGCTGATGGCGCGCATTCTGATCGTCGACGACGACGCCGCCCTGCTGCAGGCCCTGCCGGAGGCGCTCACGCTGCGCCTCGGAGGGGTGACGATCGACACGGCGGATTCTGGGCCGGCCGCCCTTGAGCGGATTCGTGTCACGGACTACGAGGCGATCGTCTGCGACATCAAGATGCCCGGCATGGACGGCCTGCAGGTGCTGCGCGAGACCCGCGCCCTGTGGCCGGAGACGCCGACCCTGCTGATCACGGGCCACGGCGACCACGACCTCGCCATCCAGGCCCTGCGCGGCGGCGCCTACGACTTCATCCAGAAGCCCATCGACCGCGACTACTTCCTGGCCTCGCTCAGCCGGGCCATGCAGATGCGCCAGCTCAGCCGGCGCGTGGCGGAGCAGGCCGCGGCGCTGCATCGGCACGCGGAGGACCTGGAGCTGCAGGTCGCGGAGCGGACAAGCGAGCTGCGGCGGATGAATGAGGACCTGGAGGCGCTGGTGCTGCAGCGGACGGAGGAGGTCCGGCGCAACGAGCGGCTGGCGGTCGCCGGGCGCGTCGCCGCGGCGGCCGCCCACGGGATGCGGGGACCGCTCGGCGTGACGGACGACCTGCTGCGGCGGGCCCTCGGCCGCACCGGCGAGGGGGGCGCGCGCGAGGACCTGGAGGACTGCCTGGCGGAGGTCGGCCGCATGCGGGACATGCTGGAGGACTTCGTGCTGCTGGCCAAGCCCACGACCGTGTGCCTCGGCCCGGTGCCGCTCGTGCCCGTGCTGCTGGACGTCTACCGCGCCCTGCAGATGCGCACGGCCGGCCACGGCGTCGAGCTGCGGCTCGACTTCGCGCAGCCGGTCAGCATGCAGGGCGACGCGGGGCAGCTGCGCCAGCTGCTGCTGAACGTCGGCACCAACGCGGTGGAGGCGGTCGAGGCGGCGGGGGCCGCGGGCGAGTCGGGCGGCGGGGGTGAGTCGGGCGGCGGGGAGGTGTCCGGCGGCGCGGGGGTATCGGGCGGCGGGCTCGTCCAGTTCACCCTGCGGGCGGCCGACGGGCGGGCCGGCTGGGCGGAGATCGCCGTGCGGGACAGCGGCCCCGGCATTCCGGCGGCGGAGCTGCCGCACCTGTTCGAGCCCTTTTACACCACCAAGGAGGGCGGCCACGGCCTGGGACTGGCCATCGCGCGCCGGATCGTGCTCGACCACGGTGGCGAGATCGAGGCCCTGAACCCGCCGCAGGGTGGGGCTGAGTTTCGCATCCGGCTGCCCGCCCTGCCGGTCGAGCCGGGCGGGGCAGCCGGCGCGGGGGCGCAGGCGGCCAAGGGAGCCACGCCAGGCCGCTCTCGGCCCGCGGCGCGGCGCAAGGCCACGCGGCGGTCGTTGGGCTGGGGAGGGCCGCTCAGCGGCCCTCCCCAGCCCAGGCCATGGCTGCGGCGTTGGCGCATGGCTTTTCCCGACCGGCACCCTCACGTCGGACGCCGGACGCCTTTACCCGCGGAATCGACGGCGGTGTCGTGGCGCGCGGCGCGGGGTGCGCCTCCCAACCGGCGGGCAGCTGCCCAACGCGGGTCGCAGGCGTGTGTGAGGTGGGCCGCACGTCAGGCGGTGGCCCGCACAAACTCCCCG
Organism: Clostridia bacterium; assembly: GCA_027314765.1. Lineage (GTDB taxonomy): Bacteria > Bacillota > Sulfobacillia > RBS10-35 > JAJYVM01 > JAJYVM01. The sequence goes on from DAHVAF010000059.1 coordinate 3,857, forward strand.
GGGAAGGTCACTGTGCGCTCTTCGGGGCTTGTCCGCGCGCACACCGCGCGGCCGCGGGCCGTCAGGTCCCCGACCAGCTCCTGGCGGGCGCGCCAGGGCAGAACCTCGAGAATCTCCTGAAAGAAGCTGGCTCCCTGCACCAGGAGGTGGACGGAGGCTTCGGCCTCCTCCAGCCGGCCGCGGGCGTCGCGGTAGACGACCTGCATCTGCTGGCAGTGCTCCGGGAACAGGTCGGGGATGCGACCGGGGTCGTAGTAGGGGCTCTTCACCTGCAGGGCATGCTTCTCCGCCACCGTGAAGATCGGCAGAAACCAGTCGTGAAACCACGGCTGGTCCAGCGTCAGCTGGCAGGCGCCGCCCACGGCCAGCACGCCGCCCGGGCGCACCACGCGGGCCATCTCGGCCAGGGTGCGCCGCGCGTCCGTGAACTCCAGGAACTGAAAGCCCACGGCGGCGTCGAAGCGATCATCGGCAAACGGCAGCGCCTCGCCGCGCCCCTGGACAAAGCGGACATTCTGGGCCCCGCGCTCCGTGGCCCGGTGCTCCGCTCGCCGGAGCATGCCCACCGCCGGGTCGAGGCAGACGAGCTCGCCCGCGGGGCCGATGGCCTGCCAGAGGCCGCCCTCGAACGTCTGCGTGCCCATTCCGCAGCCCAGTTCCAGCACCCGCATGCCCGGGCGCAGGTCCGTGAAGGCCGTGAAGGCGGCACGCTGGTCGCCATAACCTGGCGCGATGAGGGAGGCATCGCCGGTCTCAGCCATATTGAACTGCGATAGGTTGATCAGCCGCAGCCGCTCGGCGAGGTAGCCGGACTCGGCCAGCATGCGGCGCACGGCCTCGTAGATGACATCGCCGGCGGGATTGAGCTCCACCCAGCGCCGGTCGTCCCGCACCCGGATGCGGTAGGCGCCCCAGGCGACGCCAAGGACGAGCTCGTCGTCCAGCGGCGTCTGGACCCAGGGCCGGTGGTGGACGCCGCTGGTGAACTCGTCCTCGCGCAGCGCGCCGTAGTGGGTCAGCGCCAGGTGGTTCTCCAGCAGGGCGACGGCGAGGTAGCTCCAAACGAGGGCGCCGAAGCCATGGTCGCGGATGAACGCCTCCATGCGATCCACGGCCTGGTTGGCGACCCCGAGGTCCACGTACGGCCGGCCGAACTGCTCATGGCCGAGCGCGACCGCCGTCGACATGACGACCTCGAGGGCCGCCCTGTGGCCAAGGCCGCGCACGGCGGGCAGCTCGTGAAGCGTGCGGGTGATGATCGGCTCGCGCCAGTGCTCGCTGGCAAGGCCCTCGGCCGCGCGATGGAGCAGGTCCTGGCTGTTGAAGGTCACGTGCTCGCCGCCGAGGCCGGCGAGCCACGGGTCCAGCATCAGACCGGCCGCCAGGAACGCGCGCATGGCGCCGGTGAGATCCGGCAGGCCGGCGACGAGTGCCGCTTCCTCCCGCAGTGCCTTGGCTCGCGGCGCCCGCCGCGCCAGCCCAACCGCGTTGCTCATCGCTTCTGATGCGCCCTTTCCGCTCCTACTCACCCACGGCGCCATGTGCCACCGACTCCAGCTCGAGCCAGTAGCCGGCGCCGCGCCGGCCGCAGAGGACCATCGGCGTGGCGGGTTCTTGCTCCACCTTGGCGCGCAGCTGGCTGACATGGCCGCGCACGGTGGCCGCCGAGCGCGCGTCCGCGGCGCCCCAGATCTTGTTCATGATCTCGCCCACCGCCACCGGCCGGCCCGGCCGGTCGCGTGCCGCGTCGCGCAGAAAGCCCAGCAGCTCGCACTCCGTGAGCGTGAGCTCGGTGGGGCCCTGGGGCCGGCGGATCTCCCGGCGGCCGACGTCGACGACAAAACCGTTGGCCAGGGTGAACTCGGCGTCGGAGGCCTGCGCGGACCAGCGGAAGTTGGTCAGCACGGCAGCCAGCTCGTCCGACTGGTCAGGCGTGAAGGCGTGCAGCGCTCCGGCGGCCAGCACCTCGCGCCGCTCCGCGGCTGACACGTCGGCGATCACGGTCAGCAGGCGGGCGCGTGCGGCGTGCAACTCCCGCACCGTGGTCTGCGTGTCCGCGTCCCAGCGGTCGGCATAAAGGAGGGTGAGGTCAGCCCGCCGGCCGAGCATGAGCGCGTCGGCCAGCGGCACCTGCGCGGCGCCGACGCCGATCCCCTCGGCAAGCACGACGAGCCCGTGGCCCGCGATGCGGTTGCTGCTGACGACCAAGATCCGCAAGTGAGGGCCCCACCTCCAGGCCGCCACCGATGCATGGCATTCTTCCTCCTGCGCGCTGGGTTCTCCTGTCGACAGGCTCTGTGCGGATCGTCCGACGGTGGGGCTTGGGCGGCGCGGCTGGGCGGTCGCCGGCGGGACCCGTCAGGACTGGCCCAGCCCCGCGTTGGCGGGGACAGGCGAGCCGGCTGCGCGGCGGACGCTGAGCCATCGGCGAGCCGGGCTGACGCCGCGGCCGGCACGGGACTCCCGCCGAGCGATGGCGACCGGTGCCGATCAGGCCTGTGGATGCTGCGCGTGGCCGGGCCCGCGCCGGATGAGGGCCTGGATCGACTCCGGCAGGGGAGTTCCCGCCGCCTCGCGCCAGGCCGCGGCCACGAGGCGGGCCCGGGCGCGGTCGCCCCGCTCGGAGAGCCGGCGAATCAGGGCGGACACAAGCGCCTCATCGCCGGGATTGACCGTGACGGCCCCCTCCAGGATCTCCAGGCCCGTGCTGTCATCGGGCGCGAGCTCCGCGGCCCTCCGCGCGAGATGCGAATGCTCGAGCGCGCACTGCTCGCGCTCGTAGTAGAAGGCTTCGTGGAAGTCGACCTCCGGCAGGAGCGGCCCGCGGTAGAGGCCGAGCACCGATCGGTGGGCGGCGAGGCTGGGCGTGGCGGTCCTTCGCAGGGAGAGCACGGCCTGCCGCCAGGCCGCGAAATCCCAGTCGAGCCAAGCCCCGGCCTGCAGCCCGACCTCCCTGCGGGTGGCATGCAGGCGGTCGCCGCAGCCTGCCCCGGTGAGCCAGCGGCGCAGGGCGTGCAGGGTGACGCGCATGCGGTTGGTCTGGGTGTCGCGGGCCGTCTCGGGCCACATGGCTTCTGCCAGCTCTGCCCTCGGCAGCGGCTCCCCGCCGGACTGGACCAGACGGATGAAGAGCTCCGCCACCCGCGGTCCAGGGCTGGGCAGCCGGCTGCCGGCGAACTCGGCGGCGAACCCGCCGAACGTGCGGACGGCAAGGGCGGGCGGTGACGGCTCGGTGACGTGGGTGTCGCCGCGCGCGCACAGGTCCAGCACATGGTCAACGGTCTCCCTCAGGTGCTCGGGCACCTGGCCCGCGGCACGCGCCGCCTGGAGGGCCTGGCGGAGGGGACCTGGGTCGTAAAGGGGCAGAAAGCCGAAGGCGCCCAGGTCCTGAATGTCCTGCATCACCGCCCACGGGTCGCCGCCGAGGATGGCGACCCGGAGCAGGCGGTAGTAGAGGCCCCGCAGGCCGCGGTCGTCGGCCAGCTCGCGCGCGTCGAACAGCGCGCGGCGCGCCGCCGCCGCATCGCCCACCGACGCGTGGGCTTGAGCCAGATCAAGCTGGGTCACCGGATGCATCACCGGGTCGTTGGTGTGCAGCAGCACATTCGCCCGCAGCAGGGCGAGGGCTTCTTCGCGCCGGCCGGCCCGCAGGGCGGTGCCGGCGCGGACGGCATGATAGACGGATAGGAACTCAGGCCGGACAAAACCTCCGCCGCCGGAGCCGTAGGCCCGCTCCACATCAACCAGCAGATCATCCGCTCGCCCAATGTCTCCCCGCACGACAGCCAGGATGGCCTCCGGAACGTTGAGCCAGACCCGGACGTGTCCCGCGGCCCACGGCGGCGGCTCCACCGCGCGCGTAGCGGCGAGGAGGGTGGCCAGCTCGTCCCACCTACCCGCGTACAGGTAGGCGGGGAACGGATCGAACCGCTGCCGTCCGAGGGCGCGGACATAGGCCTCCGGCGTGATGCGGATCTCCGCGAGGGCGCCGGTCATGTAGAGCAGCCACCCCGCCGTCAGGCGCGCTTCCTCGATCAGGTCGGCCGACGTCTCGACCGCCTCAAGGTCACGCAGGACGGCTTGGATCTCGCCGGGCTGAACGCGGTCGAGATCGAGCTTCAACTGCCAGAGCCGGCCCCAGCCGGCCACCCGCGGATTGGCATGGGCCGTGAGGCGGCGAACGATTGTGCGGTCCGCCTCCGATCCAGGCAGGGCGTCCGCGAGGTGCGCAACCGCCGCCACGGCCGCATCCGCATCGCCGGCCGCCAGGGCCAGTTGCAGTCCCTCTCCGGCGTACGCCGCCGCTCGCACCGCATCGCCGCGGCCGGCTGCAAGGTGGGCTTCCACGAGGAGGGCATACGGATCGCTCTGCCGGACCCGCTCGGGCAGCTGACCCAGGGGCTCTTCCAAGGACCGCAGCGAGCCTGCCGAGAGCAACGCATAGGTCACTTGCGCCAATATCCTGGATGCCAGTGCCCACTCGCCCGCCGCCAAGGCATGCTGGACCGCGCGCTCGGGGTCGCCCGCCTCCGCCGCGTGGTGCGCCAGCGCGACGCGGATATGGCGCAGGGTGTCCGGGCCCAGCTCTCGGTAGGCCTCCTCCCGCAGGAACGCGGCGAAGAGGTCGTGGTGTTGCAGCCGCATGGCCCTGGCGTCCAGCACCGTGAAGAAGGCGCTGCGGCTGAGGCGTTCCAGAAGGGGTGGACCGTCGGCGTCGGGCCAGATGGCGGCCACCGCACCCGGGTCGAGCACATTCATCACGGAGGTGACCAGGAGAAAGCGGCGCTGGCGCGCGTCCATCGCGCTGAGCACCTCGGACCCGAAGTACTGCGCAACCAGGTCCAGACGGGGCACGCCGGACAGCGCCGCCGTCCATTCGGACCGTGGAATCTGGTTCAGCCACTCGGACAGCAGGGCTACCAGGATCGGCCAGCCACCGGTGAGCTGGGCTGCCCGCTGCGCCACAGCGGCAGGCACGGACTGAAGGCGGTCGGACAGAACGGTGGCGACCGCGTCGGGCGGCAGGCGCAAGTCGGCGGATGTGCAGTGAGCGAGGCGGTCCCGGCCGCGCCAACGTGCCAGCGGCAGCGGGAGTGGCTCCTCACGGGCAACCAGCATGAGGTGCATGTTGGGCGGCAGGACCTCGCCCAAGGCCGCCAGCACGGCCCAGGCAGGCGATTCCGCAGGCAGGGCGTGGACGTCGTCCAGGACGAGTCGCACGGGGAGGGCGATCTGCTCCACGGTCGCGGCCAGCCGGTTCGCCAGTGCGGGGGGCAGCTCGCCGGGCGGGGACGGAAGGAGAACCAGGCCCCGCAGGGGTCGGGTCAGGGCCGTAGCCAGGTCCTGGGCGAATACCTCGAGGGCGGCGTCCGAGGCGTCACAGCGCAGCCAGGCCACGCGCGCGCCCCGCCGCTCCTCGGCAATTGCCCAGGCCGCAGCCGTCGAGGTCTTGCCGAATCCGGCCGGTGCGGAGATGAGGCCGATGGGTTTGCTGGCCAGGGCGTTCAGCGCGCGGGGCAGCAGACGAAAGTAGCCGCCAGGCGACGGGATGGCTACCTTCGCGCCCACAATTCCCGGCTGGGCCCGAGCCAGCGCCTTCCGTCCCACATTCCCATCGTCGGCAACGGGGTGGATCCGAACAACGCCCGTGCCGGTGGGCCGTACACGATGTGTGGTGTAGACCACAAAACTTGTCCTGCCGCCCACAAACCGACGAGCTCGCAGACCGCAACGGCACACGCCCACGGAGCCGTCGCATTGGACAGGCCATATCGCACGCCGCTAACGGTGCCCTAATGGTCGCTGGGCTAGGATCTGCGTGGCCGTCGGTCTTCGTGGACTGAGGCCCGAGGGCGGGCGGCTCCCAGACCTTGGAGGTGGGCGGCGGATGCGGGAGCGTGGGAATCTGCTGCGGACCATTGTGGGCGTGGCGTTGGCGTTGGCGTGGGCGGTGCCCGGGCTGGGTGTCCCCGCCCGGGCGGCCCCCCCCACCGTCGTCACAGCCGGAAGCCTCCAGGTGACCTTTGGCGGCAGCATGCAGAAGGGCGCCTTGGGTGATGTGGACGGCTACGCCAGCCTCGGGTTCAACTTCGAGACGGGCCAGGCCGGCATGTTCGGCGACGTCCAGATCGGCCAGGACAGCAGCGGGAATCCGACGCTGTCGGGCGACCTGGCCGCGGTGCCACCCAGCGACACCCTTTCATCGGCGCCCACCAACGCGACGCTCACGGTCAGTGCGGGCGAGAGCCTGCTGGTCTTCGACTCGGCCGGCAATTATGTGCTGGTGCAGATCACAAACGCCACGGGTCAGGCGGTGTACTTCACCTACACCATCCAGACAGCGACGGCGGCGGCACAGCCACCGGCAGCGCAGGGCCAAGGCTCCTCGTCAGGCGGACAGACCACGCAGTCCACCCCGGGCCAGACCACGTCGAGCGGGACGGGCACGCCGGCCACGCAGAGCGGGACGACGGCAGGCGGGCAGGGAACACCATCGACGCAGAGTCAGAGCCAGCAGCAGACGACCCCGCCGCCTCCCACGCAGTCCAGCACCCCGTCGGCTACCCAGAGCAGCACCGCGGGCGTGTACGCGATGTCGGGCAACTGCCTGACCGTGGCCGACAGCGCCGGTGACGGCGGCCTGGGTGTCGGGGTGGTGGTGAGCCCAATGTTCTCCGGCCAGACGATCGCGACGGCTCAGCCGAACAAGGAGCTGCTCCTGAACGTCGCCATCTCGGCGCCGTCGGATGTCACCAGCGTCACCGCCAAGCAGAGCGGCCAGGTCGGCGGCTTCCCCTTCACCCAGAACCTCTACGGCTATGGCCAAAATGGCGGCGACTGGACTTTCTCCATGCAGCAGACGGACTTCAACGATGTCTACCAGATCCTGATCACGAGCCAGACCCTGGCAGGTGACGGCATCGCCAACCCCAGCACGGGCGTGACGGAGGTCGACTGGACCTTCAACACCACGCAGGGCTGTGGCAGCGGCGGCACGCAGACCGTGCAGGCCGGCGCGGCGCAGGGCCAGGGTCAGAGCCAAAGCCAGGGCACGCAGTCGGCTCCGGCCAGCGCGCCGACGCAGAGTGCCCAATCGACCCAGTCGAGCAGCAGCCAGGGCGGTCAGGCCCCGATCAGCGTCGCCCTGCAGATCGGCAGCGCGTCGGCGACCGTGAACGGGCAACCTGCGTCGCTGATCGCGCCAGCCCAGATCGACTCGGCCGGGCGCACCATGGTGCCGTTCCGGTTCCTTGGCCAGGCCCTCGGCGCCACGGTCTCCTGGGACAATGCCAGCCACACCGCAAGCTACCAGCTCGGTTCGACCGACGTCGCCGTCACCATCGGTAGCACCACGGCGACCGTCAACGGCCAGACCGTGAGCCTGGATGCCCCAGCTGTGATCGTCGACGGTTCGACGATGGTGCCGGCCCGCTTCATCAGCGAGGCCCTGGGGGCCCATGTCGGCTGGGATCCCTCGACCCAGACCGTGACCATCACCTACGGGGCGCCGTAAGGGGGCGAGGCAGTGCGGGCCGTTGGACTGGCGCTCGTGGTGTCCGTACTTGTCCTGGCGGCGGGCGCCAGCACGCGAGCCGACTCGGCCCAGGTGATCATCCTGACGGTCGCCGGCCAGGCGGTGACCTTCCAGGTCTCCGCACCGATCACGGGCAGCCTTGGCGGTCCCGGCGAAGCCACGACATTCGACCTCGAAGCCGATCAGGCGGGAGGCACCAATGCGGACCTGACGCTGGCACAGGACGCGAGCGGCAAACCCACCCTGAGCGGCGACCTGGAGACGGTGCCCTCGTCTGGCACGCTCGCGGCCCCGCCGGCGCCGTCCACGGTCAGCGTTGGCCCCGGTACTGCCCTGCTGGCAGTTGACCACGCCGGCCACTTTGTCTTCATCGTCGTGCAGCAGTCCGGGAGCCAGCGTGTGGTGTTCGACTACGTGCTGCAGTCCGCGGTGGCCACGGTGGGCGCCGGAGTCACCCAGGCGCCGTCAGTCACCGCCTCGACCCCGAGCGGGTCGGGAGTCCTGCTGCTCACCATCGGCAACGCCACCGCGC
>DAHVAF010000065.1 GCA_027314765.1 Clostridia bacterium
CCGCCCGCGTGGCGCTGGCCAAGGTCGCGATGACGATCGTCAGCGAGAACCTGCAGGACTGCCTGGCGGCGACGGGTGACGAGCGCGATGACGCGCTGCGGCGGGCCAAGCGCGCGATCCTGGACCTGGTGTAGCACCGCAGCGGTTCCTCGCGGCGTCGCTCGACGAAAGCTACCCCGAGTCGCGGCACCCCACGGCGCCGTCTCCGCGGTTCCTGGCGGCGTCGGTCGACCCACGCTACCCCGCGTCGCGGCACACCACGGCGCGATCTCGGCAGGTCCTGCCGTCGCGCGGCGTCGGTCGACCCACGCTACCCCGCGTCGCGGCACCCCACGGCGCGATCTCGGCAGGTCCTGCCGTCGCGCGGCGACGGGCGATGAGGGCGATGACGCGTTGCGCCACGCCAAGCGCGCAATGCTGGGCCTCGTGGGGTCCGGCGCGGCAAGGGGCGACGATCCGCGCGCGGCGCGTCAACCGCCAGCATTCTCGACCTGGTGTGGCCCGACCCGTTGCCACGCACATACCCTGCCGGGTATAGTATCGACGTCGAACGGAGGTGAGGGCGTGCCGCTTTACGAGTACCGCTGCGAGCGCTGCGGCAACGAGTTCGAGGACTGGAAGAGCATCAGCCAGCGCGACGAGGCCGAGTGCCCGGAATGCAAGAGCGAGAAGGTTCAGCGCCTGGTGCGCGCGTTCGGGATGATCGGGGGAAGCCGATCGTCGGCGCCTGCCTGCGCGCCATCGCGCCCCGGCGGCGGCTGAAGGCTCTGAGCCAGTTGCCGGGCCGGTCGGCCCGGCGGGGAAGCTGAACAGAGGAGTGGACGGAGTTGTTGGATTGGCTTCGTGCGCGCGCGCCGGAGGCGGCCGACAAGGCTGATATCTCGCCGGATGCGCTTGCCCAGGCGCTGGTCGGGCCGAACCCGCCCCTGCTGATCGACGTTCGCACGCCCATGGAGTTCGCGGCCGGCCACATCCGCGAGGCGCGGCTGATGCCCCTGTCCGACCTCGGGCGCCGTCTGGGCGACCTGCCCAAGGACCGTCCCCTGGTCTGCGTCTGCCGCAGCGGCCATCGCAGCGGGGCGGCCGCCCGGCAGCTGCGCTCCCTTGGATACAGCGCGCAAAACATGTCCGGCGGCATGCTGCGCTGGCGGGGACCCGTCGCCCCCGGCGGCGAAGGGACGCGTCGATGAGCGCGCGGTCGGGCGACATGACGCGCGCGGTCCGCACGCCGAAGGCGCTGGATCAGGCGGTGCGCGACGTGGAGGCGGCCCTCGCCAAGCGCAGGTTCAGCGTCCTCTGGGCGCTGGACGTCAACGAAACGCTGGCGGGCAAGGGCCTGGCCCTGCGCGACGGCCAATTCCGCATCCTTGAGGTCTGCAGCGCGCCGCGCGCCAAGGAGGCGCTGGACACCAACCCGCTCGTCGCCAACTTCCTGCCCTGCAAGGTGACGCTCCGCACGTGCGACGGCGGGACGGAAATCGGCCTGCCGCTTCCCACCGCGCTGATCGGCCTGCTCGGCGACGCGCGCCTGCGGCCGCTGGCCGAAGAGGTGGAGCGGGCCATGCTCGAGGCAATCGACGAGGCCGCCCGCGACTGAGAAGTTCCGCCTAGGGCAGCCCGCTCATGATGGCGACGCACTGACCCAGGTGCCAGAAGTTGTGATAGATCCCCCACCACATGAGAAGGGACTCGCGCGGCTCGCCGACGTCGGGCCGCCCGAGCCCCTCCGCGGCCGTGCGGTCGACGTCGGCCCGCGTGATGCCGTCCGTCCAGCGCCCCGGCCAGAGCTCGGCCGCCGCCGCGCGCGTGCGCACGCCCACCGCATCCCGGTAGGCGCGCAGCGCCCCGAGGTCGATGGCGGCCGCCACGCTCGCCACCTCGTCCTTGCTCATCCGGAAGCCGTTGCCCCGGCCACCGGCCCGCAGCCGCGGCCCCCACCCGCCCTCCTCCCAGACCTGCGGGCGGTCGAAGACGCACGTCGCCAGGTTGGCGTCCTCGACCCGCGCCATGTGCCAGAGGATCCAGGCCACGGGGTTCAGTCCCCCGAGCGACCTCCGCATGGCGGCCTCGCCCATCTCGTTGAGGATGCCGTCGATCCGGGCGCTCCAGAGCGGATCGCCACTCACCGCGCTCGAATGGACCATCTGGTGGTCGCGGAGAAACACCTCAAGCGCGTTGGCCACTACCGCCCCGCCCTCTCGCGCGTCGTCACGGCCAGGATCCGCAGCGGCTCCGCCGCCGTATACACCACCCGCCACTCCGCGCCGAGGGCCGTGAAGCCGTACCGCCGCCTCCCCGCGGCCTCCTGGCCCGCCGCCGGATCCGCGGCGATGGCCGCCAGCGCCGCCGCGACCGCCGGCTGCAGAGTGGCCGGGTAGCGGTCGATCTCCTCGGCCGCCTGCGCCGCGACCTGCAGCCCGCCCCGCGCCACGGCCGCCCCCGCCGCCCGCGC
>DAHVAF010000067.1 GCA_027314765.1 Clostridia bacterium
TCGCGGGCCTGCTGGTTTCGTTCTGGGGCGTCTCGATCATCAATCGCGAGCGGCCGGTCGAGGCCGGCGAGCTGGTCAAGATGCTGGGCGCCGCGCTCGCGTTCCTCGCCATCGCCGTCGTCGTCCGGTCGTTTCTCATGATCGGCAGCGCCGAGACCGACTGGGTCAACATCCTGCCCGTCGCCGGGGGCGCGTTCGTGGGCCTGCTCATCGGCGCCGGACTTGGCGGCATCGTGCTCCGCACGATGGGCGGCAACGGCAAGCGCGCGTAACGGCGCGGCACCGCCCGACAACCGAGCCCGCACCACTTTCATCGCACCACGGGCGGCGGCCGGACTTGACCGGTCCGCCGCTTCGTCGTCGAACGGGAGGGATCGGCGTCCTTGCGGCGTAGCCCCGACTGCGGGAGGGCTTGCCCTTGGAACCGGTCCGCATCGGGCTCATCGGCTGCGGCGGCATCGCCCAGAGCGCGCACCTGCCCGCGATCGCGCGCCTGCCGGGCCTTGTGCGCCTGGTCGCCGCCGCGGACGTGCGGCTGGAGTCCGCGCAGGCGGCCGCGGCCCCGTTCGGCGCCGACGCCTACAGTGACTACCGCCAGATTCTGGCCCGCCCCGACGTCGACATGGTGGTGCTCTGCACGCCGGAGTTCGCGCACCGCGAACAGACGGAGGCGGCCGCCGCGGCCGGCAAGCACATCATGTCCGAGAAGCCGATGGCCAAGACGCTGGCCGAAGCCGACGCCATGATCGAGGCGGCGCGCCGCGCGGGCGTCCGCCTGATGGTCGGCCACAGCCGCCGCTTCACCGGCCGCTACATGGAGATTCGCCGCGCGATCGACGCCGGCGAGATCGGCGAGCCCCGCATCGTGCGCGAGAACGAGCGCCGCTCGCGCCCGCCCCTCGGCCGCGAGAGCCATTACTGGACGCCCCAGCACTGGACCGGCGATCCCGCCGTCTCCGTCGGCGCCGTCCTGACCAACGGCATTCACGAGGCCGACCTCTTCCGCTGGTTTGCGGGCAGCGAAGCAGTGCGCGTCTTCGCCGAGCACAAGACCACGCGGCCCGGCAACCTCGTCCCCGACTTCATCACGTTCACGGTCAACTTCGCGAGCGGCGCGGTGGCCTCGGGCGAGGTCAGCAACTGCCTGCCGCCCGGCTACCCGTCCTACCACCAGCTCGAGATCTTCGGCACGCGCGGCGCCATCCGCGCCAAGGACCACGACCAGCAGAGCCTGCTCCGCTTCCGCGAGGGCGCCACGGACCACCCCGACAGCTACCGGCTGCTGCTGCACGTCCAGGACGCCTACGTGTCCGAGCTGGCGCAGTTCGTGCAGGCCTGGCGCGACGACCGCCCCGTCCCCCTGCCGGCGCAGGAGGCCCGCGAGGCCCTGCGCCTCGGCCTTGCCGCCGATGAGTCCGCCCGGACGGGCCAGCCCGTGGACCTGACGGCTGGGGGTGCAAGCAGGTGAACCGCATTTACAGCCTCGGGATCATTGGCGCCGACGCGCGCACGCGCGCGCTCGCCGACCGCCTCAGCCCCTCCGCGCCCTTCCACGCCGGGCCCTTCGCCATCAGGCGCTGGGCTGGCTCGCCCGCCGGCGGCGACGGCGATGCGGCCGCGGCACAGGCCAGTGTCGCCAGCGTCCCGTTCGCCGCCTCCTGGCGCGAGGTCCTCGACGCGGACGCCGTGTTCGTGGCCGGCCCGGCCGCCGGGCACGCCCAGGCCGTGGTCGCGGCCCTCTCGGCGGGCAAGCCCGTCCTCTGCCCCGTACCCCTCGGCGTCACGGCGGCCGAACTGGCCGAGGTCGAGTCCGCGCAGCGCGGCTCAGGCGCAGTGCTCCTCTCCCACAGCGACCTCACGGCGTCGACAGCCGGGCGCCGTGCCCTGGCATCGGTCGAGGCCGGCGACCTCGGCAAGCTGCACGCCGTCTTCCTGGCGTCGCGCACGGGGCCGGCGGCCGGCGACGTCCTCGACGACCTCGGCTGGGAGGCGCTGGACTTCCTGGCCGCCTGCATCGGGGCGCCCTGCACGCGCGCCTACGCCACCGGCGGCAGCCTCTTCGGCGCGCCGGCCGATGCCGTGCTCGCCAACCTGCGCTTTGCCGGCGACACCATCGTGACCCTGGAGCTCTCGCGGGGACTGCCGCCCGCGCTGGCGGCGGCCGGCCCCGAGGTCGAGGTGGAGCTGGCGGGCACGGAGGCGGCGCTGCGGGTCGAGCCCTACCGGCGTATCGTCGACGTTTACAGCGGCGCTGGGGCCGAGCGGCGGCACTGGCCGGCGCGGCCAGTCGTCGCGATGCTCGAGGACCTGCAGGCGGCCAGGGAGGGCGGCCCGACCGACGGCGCCACCATCGCCCGCCAGCGTGCGGCGCTGGGGATGCACCAGGCGCTGCGGGCGTCGCTGAGCGCCCTGGGTCCGGTCCAGGTCAGCGCGTAGACCCGCGCGGCCGGATGGAGGCCGACCCGACTCACGGCGGCACCATCGCCGGCCAGCGAACCGCGCGCTGTGGCCGTCGCTGAGCGCACGGGGTCCGAACCAGGTCAGCGCACGGACCTGCGCGGCCGGATGGCGGCCGGCCAGGCTGACGGTGGCACCATCGCCGGTCAGCGGACCGCGCGCTGCGGGCGTCCCTGAGCGCCCGGAATCCGATCCAGGTCAGCGCATGGACCGGCCGGGGGGCCGACGTTGGGGAGGGGCCGCGCGAAAGCGCGGTCCCTCGTTGCATGGTATACCGATGGTGGGAGGCTCGCGGGGTGTCGGCCGCTGACGACACGGCGTCGACGCGTGGCCCGCTCGGGCGCATCAAGGCCTGGGCCGTCGGGCTCCCCATCGTGCTTCTCCTCCTCCTCCAGACGTTCGAGTACGAGGTCCTCGACCCGCGGCTGCCGCCTGCGGCCGCGCACACGGTCGCCAGCGGGCTCAGCGTGCTCGGTATCCTCGCGTACGGAGCCTTCATGCTGCGCAGCTTCCACCAGGCCGAGGAGCGCCTGCGGGCCGTGGCCGTGTCGGAGCGCAGCCAGCGGCTGCAGCTGGAGGCGCTGCACGAGGCGGCGCTGGAGATGGCCTCCGACCTGGACATCGGCACCGTGCTGCAGCGGGTCGTCGAGTCGGCGCGGCAGATCATCGGGGCCAGGTACGGCGCGCTGGCGGTCGTCGGGGCGGGCGACTTCCTCGAGGGCTTTTACACCACGGGCATCAGCGCGCAGGAGCGTGCGCGGCTCGGGCCGCCGCCCGTCGGCCACGGGCTGCTGGGTGTGGTGCTGCAGGAGGGCCTGCCGCTGCGGACCGAGGACATCACGGCCCACCCGGGGTCGGTGGGCTTTCCGGATGGACACCCCGCGATGCGGCGGCTGCTGGCGCTGCCCGTGCAGTGGCAGGGGCAGACGATCGGCAGCCTCTACCTGGCCGACCGGACGGACGGGCACCCATTCACGGCGGAGGACGAGGCGGTGCTCTCGCGCTTTGCGGCCAACGCGGCGGCGGCGATCGTGAACGCCAGGCTCTACGCACAGGTGCAGCGGCTGGCCGTCGTCGAGGAGCGCGAGCGCATCGCCATGGACCTGCACGACGGCGTCATCCAGTCGCTCTATGGCGCCAGCCTGTCGCTGGACGGCATCGCCATGCGGATGGGCGATACCGCCGAGGCGCAGGAGCTGGATGGGCTGGTGGGCCGGCTGCAGGCGGTCATCGGCGACATCCGCCACTACATCTTCGACCTGCGGCAGGCCCACGCGGCGGGCGAGCCGCTGGGGCCGGCCCTGCGGCGGCTGCTGGCGGAGACCGGCGCCGACGGGGTGGCCAAGGTGGCCGATGTGGCCGACGACCTCGGCGCGGTGCCGGCGCGCGTCGCGTCGCATATGTGGCATCTGGCGCACGAGGCGCTGGCCAACGCGGTGCGGCATAGCGGCGGCGACCGCGTGGTGCTGGGGGCGCGGCGGCGGGGCGACGAGCTCGCGGTGTGGGTTGAGGACAACGGGCGCGGGTTTGACGCGGAAGCGGTGCCCGATGGGCACGGGGTCGACCACATGCGGCGGCGGATGGCGGCCATCGGTGGCCGGCTGGAGGTCAGCAGCGCGGCGGGGCGCGGCACACGGGTCACAGCCGTGGTGCCGCTGACGATGCAGATGGCGACGGCAGGCGTCGAGGCAGAGGCGGCGGCGGAGCCGGAGCCGGCGGCGGAGCCGGAGCCGGCATGAAGGGCTCGACGACGGGCACGCCACCTCGGGCTGGGGCGAGGCGGGGCGGCAGGCCGCAGCCGCTGCGGGAGCCGCTGCGGGACCGGCGGCAGGACGCGAGGCAGGAGCTCTCGCCGGTTGCGCAGGGCCCTTGGCAGGAAGAGGGGGACCATCAGTGATCTCGCTGCTGCTCGTCGACGACCACGAGGTTGTGCGCATGGGCCTGCGGGCGCTGCTCGAGCAGACGGAGGACATTCGGGTGGCGGCGGAGGCCGGGACCGCCGCGGAGGCCATGGCGCAGGCGCGGGCCGTGCACCCGGACGTGGTGCTGCTGGACGTGCGCCTGCCGGACGGGGACGGGGTCGAGGTCTGCCGCGCACTGCGCGACGAGCTGCCGAACACGCGCGTGCTGATGCTGACCTCCTACGCCGATGACGAGGCCCTGTTCTCAGCGATCATGGCGGGCGCCGCCGGCTACCTGCTGAAGCAGGTGCGGGGACGCGCCCTGGTCGACGCCATCCGCTCGGTGGCCAAGGGCCAGTCGCTGCTGGACCCGGCCATGACGCAGACGGTGCTGGAGCGCCTGCGCTCGCCGGCGCGGGGCAACGATCGCTTCTCCGAGCTGACGGACCAGGAGCGCACAATTCTGAACCTGGTTGCGCAGGGCAAAACCAACCGCGAGATCGGCGCGCAGCTCTACCTGAGCGACAAGACCGTCAAGCACTACGTCAGCAACATCCTGGGCAAGCTCCAGGTCGCGCGGCGCTCGGAGGCCGCCGCCCTGTGGGCCAGGGATCAGACGCACCCGGGCGGCGGGTCCGCGGGCGCGCCGCGGGCCGGAGCGTAGGCCGACACCCGCCCCTTGGCGAGGGCGCGGGCGATCCCGCCGCCGGCAACTCGCGTAAAGTGGTGACCTGAGCGCAGATCCCTGCGACGCGCCGGCTCACCCTTGCAGGCGGCCGGTGCCCGGATGACCTCCACCCTGAGCGTGCCACGCTGCCAGACCGCGCCCAGCTCCCTGGCTGCGAACGCCGTGAGGCGCCGGCACCCCGGCGGGCCCTACACGGGCCGGTGCCCCGCGACGAGCGCGAGGACCGCCACGCCGACGGCCAGGATCGTGATCGCGGCAAGGGCCCAATTCCAGCGCCTGGCGCGGCGGCGCCGGTCCCGCCGCCGGGGCAGTTGGCCGGTGTCCGTATGGCCCGCCTGGCCGCGCTCCGCCGCACTTGCGGCACGGACTGCCAAGTCGCGCGCTTTCAGCAGAGGCACCGCGTGCTCCTCGACCTGGCCCGTCGGCGCATCGCCACCCAAGGGTCGACCTCCCGTCATCCCTTGCATCGTGGAACGGGACGGCAAAAGTGGGGACTCCCCTGGGTGGCTGACTGTGCGGGCTCATGGAGGACCGCGCGCGGACGGTTGGCGGCTGCTTCTATGGGTCGCTCTGGGGGCTCATGGTCAGCCTGGAGATGCCGAGTGATTGGGGCCTCCACCTCGGGGGCCGGCGGGCGATCGCCAACCTGTCCGCAAGCGGCCGTCCGGGTCGGCCCATCTGACCCACGGCCGAGCACCGCGCTCGCGATCCGTTGTGGCTGGCGTTCGGCGCAGGCGGCTGGCCGGCTCAAGAGCCCGGCCTGCCGCCTGTGGTCATCGCGCGCAAGACGGAACCTACCCGCTGGACCCGGTCGAGTTCGAGCCGGTGGACGGCTGGCTCAACCCGGAAACGACCACCAGGTCGTAGATCGAGTTCCACTGGACCTGTTGGCCGAACGCCTCGGCGAAGGCGCGCACCGGCAGCATCGTCCGCCCGCCGACGATGCTCGCCGGCACGTCCAACGTTTGCTGCTGGCCATTGACCGTGTAGTCGTTGCTACCGATTGTGAACTGAACGGTCCGGTTGCCGAGTGTCGCCGTCACCGCCTGGGTCGTGGGATCCCATGACACCTGGGCGCCCAGGGACTGCGCGATCGCGCGCATGGGCGCGAGGGTCCGCCCCTGCTGGATCACCGGCGCCTGGTCCATGGAGATGACCTGACCGTCGACGACCACCGGGATCTGTGGGATGGCCTGCCCCTGCTGGCGCGATTGCTGCAGGGCCTTGCCCAGGGCGTTCGTGACCGCCGCGCTGCTCGGGTCAAGCGCGGACGCATTGGCGAAGGCGCTCACGGCACCGCCGGTATCCCCCGAGCGCGCGAGGGCTTCACCCATCGCCACGAAGCCCGTGGAGTCCGGGTGCGACTGCAGGAGCTGGGCCAGGCCAGGCAGGGCGGACATGTGGCCTGCCTGCAGCCTGGCTTCGTCACCGACCAGCGCGAGGGACGGGTCGCTCTGCACCGACGGGGGCAGGCTGCCGACCAGCTGCGCGGCTTGGCTCGTCTGGCCGTTCGCCAGCTCCATCGACGCCAGTTCGGCAGCGGCGTTGACGTCCTGGGGGTTGTTGGCCACCTGCGTCTGAAGCTGGTCGATCAGCGAGCCGAAGTTCGGTACCAGGACACCGCCGGACGAGCCCTCACCCGACCCGGGCGGTGGCGCGACCATGTCCGGCGCGAGGGCTGCCTGCAGGGCGCTCGTGACCCCAGTTGGGAGCACGCCAGCCAGCGGCGGCGACGGGGGCTCTGGAACCTGCTGCCCAGGCGCCGGTTCGGCCCCGGGGGCCGTGCCGGTCAGCTGAGGCACCGAGAACGTGGGAGGAGGCAGCGTGCCCGGATTCGAAACGGGCGCCGCGGAGAAATAGCACGCGTTCGCGGCACAGTCGGGCGCGCCGGGTCCGGCGGACCCAGGCACTGGCGCCGACCCTGTGGGCTTGCCGCTCTGATCGACGGCAACTGGTGCGGAGGACGCGAACAGCCAGCCCGACCCGCCAGTCGTTGACCCCGGCGCGCCACCCGCGCCAGATCCGCTGGTGGTCGACTGACCACCGGGGATCGGGGAACCGGCGCCATCCGGTGGCAGGCTGAAGAAGAATTGGGGCGGAGCCGGCCCGGACGATGATGGTCCGCCAGAGCCCTGCCCTGCCGGCTGGCCGCCCGCTCCCCCGCCGCCGGTGGGCGCGATCCACGACCAGGGGATGGCGCTCGGACCGCCCCCTGTCCCGCTCGGCGCGCCGCCGGGGCCGGAGCCGGGTACCACTGGGCTCTGGGGACTGCCACCCGGTTGCGCCGGGGGCAATGAGAGCCCAGGGGGCAGGAACAGGCCAGGGTCTGCGGTGTACGGCGCACCGATGGGACTGCCAGCCGCACCGGCTGGGCCGCTGGGACCGGCTGGTCCGGTGGCAGGTTGGCCGGGAGCGCCGGAACTCCCCGGAGCGGGCTGCCCCAGAGGCGCGCCGCCCGGCAGGCCTGGCATGCCATTGGGACTGCCGGGGCCGGTGGGTCCGGTGGCAGGTTGGCCGGGAGCGCCACCAGGCAGGCCGGGCACGCCGTTGAGATTGCCCGGACTGCCGGTGGGACCGCTCGAACCGCCGGGTCCGGTGCCGGGCTGACCGGGAGCGCCGCCTGCCGAGCCACCCGGAGAGCCTGAGCCACCAGGCGGTCCATAGGCACCTGGCGGCCCGCCGGCGCTTGGACCCGAAGCGGCGAAGACGACACGGGCACTCGCAAGGGGTGCCGCCGCCACGGTCAGAATCAAGAGCGTCGCAAACGTTAGCGTCAACTTTGTGCGCATCAGCCACCGCCCGCGCGGACCAGCCGACGCTGGCCCGCTTTTCTCCCACTTCGTCCTGTATCGCCTTTCCCGCGGGCGGACGTAAGCCCCAGGACATGGCATCATCCGTCCGGCGCGCCGCTTTGTGTATGGTGGCGATGAGATCAGCAGTCCACGAGGAGGGGTCGCCGCGGATGACCATTCGGAAGAGTGGCTCTCGACCTTCCGACCTGGAGGCGCCGGATCACTATACCGGCACCGTGCACACCGAACGCCTGATGGAGCCGCCGGCTCCCGCCCGGGTGCGCGTGCTCTCAGTCTCCTTCGAGCCGGGATCCCGAACCGCGTGGCACGCCCACCCGTTCGGTCAGACGCTCATCGTGACGTCGGGCTCGGGCTGGGCCCAGCGCTGGGGCGGCCCGCGCGAGGACATCCAGCCCGGCGACGTCATCTGGTTTCCGCCGGGCGAGAAGCACTGGCATGGCGCCACGTTGGGCGCGTCGCTGACTCACATTGCCGTGGTGGAGCATCTCGATGGAATGTTCGTGCAGTGGATGGAGAAGGTCACGGACGACCAATATGCCGCCCTTGACGTCGGAGGCGCCGCGCCCGAGCTGAGGTCTACCGAAGAGGATCTTCCACCGACTACTCTGCTCGCATGACATGCGGGATGTCGCGGGTGAACGGCTGGAAACCGACCCCCGTGCGCGCGGGTCGCGGCCGCTGAGCCGACCTCAGCGGCGGTGCGGAAACGGAAGCCGGCAGGTAACGCGGGCTCCGAGAGGTCTGCGAGCGGCCGGCGGTTCAGCTGCACCCAATGGCCGTCATCGCCGCCCATTTCCGCATCGGGCTTGTAGCCGTGCGCGGGCAGCCGGGCCAGCATGTCCGTGTCCGGAGCCTGGGGCGTGATGAACCGGTCGAGACCCGCCGCCTGCCCGGCGTACCAGTCGAGGATCTCGTCCAGCAGCTCAGGGCGGTCCGGATGGACCTGCCAGGTCAGGTTCGCGCCGTTCGACGTGTAAGTGGATCCGTCGCTGCGTGCCACCGTGTACGGGAGGTGCACCCAGGCCCAGGCGTCCAGTCGGCCGGCTCCGTCGGCACGCTGCCACAGGCGTTGACACCAGGTGTCACCGAGCGACGCCCGGTCTTTGCCGAATACCCAAGCCAGCTCCCCGACGGTCGCGTCGGTGCCGAGGAGCTCGGGGCGCAGGACCGTCACCTCCTGCGCCAGACCCTGCATGAGCCGCAGCTGCGCGGCCCCAAGATCCTGCGGCGTGCCACTCACCGCCCCACTCACCGCTTCGTCGCCCCCGATCCGTCTGATCCACAGCGGGGCTTGCCCCTGTCGGGTGGGCGCCTTCGCAGCGGGTCCGGCTCACGCAAGCTGAGCGACCCGCAGCGCCGGATCCTCGGAGGCGCCCCGTCGGGGTGCTGCGACGGGGCTTTCCAACATGCCCCCGCGCCAAATCGCACGCGAAGGCGCTTCCCCGGCAATCCCAGGCGGCGCCTTCGCAAATCCTCACGGCTATTGACTTTGAAGTGGTGGCGCAGGGCGGGATCGAACCGCCGACACGCGGATTTTCAGTCCGCTGCTCTACCATCTGAGCTACCGCGCCACGTGTTGACTGGTGGGCGAAGAGGGGTTCGAACCCCCGACATCCTGCGTGTAAGGCAGGCGCTCTACCGCTGAGCTATTCGCCCCTGTGCGCCCCAGTATAACCGCGCCCCGCGCGCGGCGTCAAAACATCCTGGGCCGGCGACAGGCCGCCCAAGCGCGGCCTCTCTCCGGCCCGAAGGCATGGCGGCAGGCGCGTCAGCGGCACATGCGGCGGCGTGGCGTGGCGGGGTATGCCGCGGCGGGGCGGCGCGCCTGCATGCCGCCGGGCCATACCCCGCCTCCGCGCGGGACACGCTAACGCCGGAGGGATGCCCCACATGGCTTCGAACCGATCGCTGCTGTCCGACACGTCCATGAATCGCATCGCCGAGCGGCTCGGCGTGTCGCAGATCGTGGAGCGCGAGGGCTGGGGCGGCGTCAGCAGCCGCGACTGCGGCGGCGTGGTCGCGGTGGCGGTGCGCATCGCCGAGGAGGCGCTGGCCGCCGGCCGGGCGCCCGCCGCGACGGCGGCAACCCGCCGCCAGCCGGCCACCGGCTTGACCGCCGGCGGCTTCGGCGCCACCCACCTCACCGGCGGCGACGCGGGCGGCTGGGCGGGGCCCCGTCCCTGACCGACGGGGGGTGCGG